>CAXTWT010000286.1:0-6250 GCA_964247955.1 uncultured Bryobacteraceae bacterium | reverse complement strand
CGCCAAGGGACTCACATCATTGGCGTCTGCGGGGGATATCAGATGATGGGCGCGAGTATCGAAGATCCGCTTGGCCTGGAGTCTGAGACCCGCTGTATCGAAGGCTTGCATTTGCTCGGATGCCGAACGGTGTTGGGTTCCGAAAAAACCACGCGCGCCGTCCAGGGCGTAACGCCTTCCGGCATCTCTTTCGAGGCGTATGAAATCCACCTGGGGCAAACCGATCAGCTCCCATCCGGACAACCGTTCGCCGTCCTTTCAGATGGAAGCAGCGACGGTGTAAGACTGGAGCGATGTACGGCAACCTACCTGCATGGCGCGTTGGAGAACCCGGCGGTTTTGAGCGAACTTTTGAAGCAAACTGTTTCGGCTGCGCCCAGCCGCGACGCTGTCTACGACAAATTGGCGGATTGGTTCGAAAGCAATGTTGACTGCCGCCGTTTCCAGGAGCTTTATCTGTGCGGATAAGCTCAAGGGAGTTGCTGGCCGGTGTCGCGCTGGATCTTGCGTTCGGTGATCCGCAATGGCTGCCGCATCCAGTGCGGGGCATCGGCAGAATCGCATCGGCAGCGGAAAAGTTCTGGAGAGGCACAAGGATTCCTTTGCGTTTTGCGGGAGGAATGTTCTGGGTTACGGTTGTCGGTTTGGCTGCGGCGCTCGTCCGTTTCACTCTCCCGTGGGCTAACCTGTATTGGATCTACTCTTTACTGGCGTGCCGCGATCTGGATCGGCAGGCGGCGGGCGTGATTGACGCATTGGATCGTGGAGAGATCGAGAATGCACGGCGTAAGCTGTCATGGATTGTCGGGCGCGACACCGCCTCCTTGAACGAAGGCGAAATGGTACGCGCCACGGTGGAAACAGTGGCGGAGAATCTCAGCGATGGCGTGATCGCGCCGTTGTTTTATCTGCTGATGGCCGGTCCGGTGGGGATGGCCGCGTATAAAGCCGTTAATACGCTTGATAGCATTGTGGGATACCGGAATGAACAATACCGCGAGTTTGGCTGGGCGTCGGCGCGCCTGGATGACTTGGCAAACTATGCGCCGGCCCGTCTTACGGCAGCGTTGATATGGACCGCCGCGTTCCTCCTCGGTTTTGATGCTCGAAAATCATTGGCAGTAATTCTGCGGGACGGGCATCGGCAGCCAAGCCCGAATGCCGGATATCCGGAAGCGGCCGTAGCGGGCGCTCTCCGTGTGCAACTGGGAGGACTGAATTACTACAAAGGAGTTCCGAGCTGCAAGCCGTTTCTGGGGGACCCGCTTGTTCCACTCCGGCGCGAAACGTTTCGGCAGGTTCGCAAAATCCTGTACTTGTCCGAGGCGCTTTTTGTTGTGGTCTGCTTGAGGTGCCTCAAATGGCGATAACGCACGGCGGCAACATTTTCGCCGTGGCGCGTGAACACGGCTGGGATTGGCGCGATGTGCTTGACTTCAGCGCCAGCATCAATCCGCTCGGCCCTGCTCCCGGAGTGCGACAGGCCATTGTTAACGGGATTGACCGAATTGGACATTACCCGGAACGCGAGCCTTTGTGCCTTGCGAACGCCCTGGCGGATACTTGGCACGTTCATCCTGACCAGATCCTGCTCGGCAATGGAGCAACGGAACTCATCTTTTTTCTTGCGCGCACGCTCGGGAAGATAGAACTGACGATTGCTCTTCCTGTTTTCTCCGAGTTTCATCGCGCTTTCCCGCAAGCGCATTTCGCAGATTTAGGGAACCCTGCCACTTGGCCCGACAGAGACTTGTTTGTGCTGACACGGCCCGCTAACCCGACCGGCTGGACTCTCGGTCTGGAAACTTTACAGGACTGGCTGAAAACGGCAACCAATCCAGTGCTCATTGACGAATCGTTTCTGGAGTTCTCGGTCCAGCCCTCAGCCGCAACTCTATTGGACGAGCACCCGCAGTTAATGATCTTGCGCTCTCTCACAAAGTTCTACGCGCTTCCTGGATTGCGCATCGGCGCTTTGATCGGAAATTTCCAAACGGTTCAGCAGTGGCGGCAAAAGCGTGAGCCGTGGCAGGTGAATGTGCTTGCAGAACACGCTGCCATAGCTGCTTTAGCAGACAAGGAGCATGGGAAGAAGTCGCTGGATTTCGTCCGAACCGAACGCCGATGGTTACGCGAACAGTTGAAATCCTTATCCGGCATCGAGCCTGCCGAGAGCGATGCAAATTTTCTGTACCTGCGTCCTTTTCCCTCCGCTCAACAGATTGTTAAACATCTGCTTCAGCACAAAATTCTGGTTCGCGATTGTACCGGCTGGCCGGGATTACCGGACGGAGGATTGCGCATCGCCGTGCGGACACGGCCCGAGAACGAACAGTTAATCGCGGCATGGAGAAACTTTCGATGCGAGTGATTACATTCCTTTTGCTGGCGGTAAGCCTGTGCCATGCGGGTGTTCAACGGATTGTGTCGACAGCGCCCAGCATCACAGAGACTCTGTTTGCCATGGGCCTAGGTCCGCGTGTGGTCGGCGTAACCATCTATTGCAACTATCCGCCGGAAGTCGTAAAGCTTCCTAAAATCGGCAAGCTGCTAAAGCCCGATGTGGAAGCGATTGCGGCATTGCATCCAGACCTGGTGGTTGTCGAAAAAAACCCCAACCACTTGCCGGAGCAATTGACAAATCTGCATATACGCTACGTCGAGTTTGAAAGCCTTGATTTGGAAACAATCTACGCGGGGATACGCGCTATCGGTAAAGCTGCGGACGCAAGCACAGCGGCTGGAAAGCTGATCCACGATATGCAAGGAACGTTTCAGGACCTCAGCAGCCGCACCCAAGATCTTCCAAAACCATCTGTTGCCTTCCTGGTCGGGCATACTGGAAATCGTTTGGAAGGCTTAATCGCGGGCGGTCCTCATTCCTACTTCTCGGACCTGATTGACATGGCTGGCGGCCAGAACGTTTTTTCTGATTCCCTGTCTCCCTACCCAAAAATTTCTTTAGAAGAGATGCTGGGGAGAAATCCTGACTTCATCCTGGAACTCAGTGGAGAAAGCAAGGAAAAACAGGAGGAGGTCATCCGCCTCTGGAAGGAGCATCCCTCTTTGCGCGCTGTCGCCAACGGGCGCGTTTACCCCATGCCGCCGGGACCGTTTCTCATACCGGGACCACGCGCCGTCGAAGCGGTCCGGATATTGACTCACCTACTGCACCCGGACCTCCTATGAATGGACTGTTCGAGTTAAAAAACGTTGGTATGCGCTACCGGGAGGCGGACGTATTGCGGTCCATCAATCTATCGTTAGCCGAGAAAGAGTTCATTGCCATTGCTGGACCGAACGGGGCTGGCAAATCGACGTTGTTGTTCATCCTCGCCGGATTGTTAACGCCATCGAGCGGCGCCTGTTGTTTCCTCGGTCAAGCGGCCCATCAGTGGAATCGTCGCGTCTTTGCCCAGCGCGTTGCAATGGTGCTGCAAACGGAGGATGTCGCATTTCCATTCACGGTCGAAGATGTTGTTTACATGGGCCGCACTCCACATCGTTCCGGCCTGTATGAATCTTCAAAGGACCACAAAGCTGTTGAAAGTGCGTTGGCAATCACGGAAACTGGGGCGTTTCGCCATCGCGAGTTCCGGACCTTGAGCAGCGGCGAAAAACAGCGGGTTTTGCTCGCTTCCGCCTTGGCGCAATCGCCGGAAGTGCTGCTTCTGGATGAACCGTCAGCGCACTTGGATTTGCATTATCAGACCGCCCTGTACCGGCTGCTTCACGACCTAAGCGTTGAAGGTCTTCTGGTTGTTGCCGTAACGCATGATCTCAATATTGCCAACATGTGGGCGAGCCGGCTCATACTTTTACAAGACGGTCGGTTGCGCGCCGACGGCAAACCCGCCGAAGTAATGAGTCCAGAGATCATCAGCGACGTATTCAAAGTGCAAGCCGAAATTCACCGCACATCTTCAGGCCGACGATGGATGAGCTATGGTGAGTAAACGCCATTGGACTCTGATTTTGCTGCTTTCCTGTGTTGCGCTTCTGTTGGCCTTTATCTCCGCTGTTCTGCTTGGCTCGCGTCCCTTAAACCTTCAGCGAGCCGTTCATGGGCTCTCGCCCGATCATGAGATCCTGATGAGCCTCCGCCTGCCTCGCGCCCTGCTTGCGCTCTGGACGGGCGGCGCGCTGACGCTCTCAGGCGTGTTGTTTCAGGCTCTTCTGCGCCAGGCGCTTGCCACGCCGGATACGCTTGGTGTTTCCGGCGGCGCTTCCTTAGGCGCTGTGCTTGCTATTTGCCTAGGCTGGAACTCAGTGGGTGGCGTGTCGGCGGTGTGGGGCGCTGCGTTTCTCGGCTCGACTCTGGTGTTGGGGCTGGTGCTGCTGCTGGGGTCAAACAGCGGCCGCATGTCCTCGTTCAGTCTTTTACTGGCCGGTATCACGGTGAACAGCATTTGCGCCGCCGTCATTATCACGATTTCAAGCCTGGCGAATTTTATGCAGTCCTTTGCCGTCGCTCACTGGCTCATCGGCGGCCTGGATGCGCCGGCTTATTCCACGCTTCTCGGGCTGACGCTCCTCTTGACGCCGGTTTCTTTGGTTGTGTTTTCTCTGGGACGCGAATGGAATGTACTGGCGATGGGGGAACGATGGGCCGCTACACGCGGTCTGTCTCCCCCTCGGCTCCTGGTTATCGGCTGCATTGCCGGTTCTGCTTTGGCAGGAACCATCACGGCGCTGACCGGGCCCATTGGATTTGTCGGCCTGATCGTGCCGCACGCTTTACGGCTCTGGCTCGGTGCGGATCATCGGATTTTGATTCCGTGTTCGTTCCTGCTGGGGGCTGCCTTTATCGCGGTCTGCGATGTTTTCTCGCGCACGATCCTGGCGCCGGTTGAGATTCCGGTTGGCGTGATTACGGCCTTGATCGGCGGCCCGTGTTTTATCTGGATGCTCCGCAACCGCAAAGGGGCGCTGTGATCCTCATCGGCGGCGGCAGCCGCAGCGGTAAAAGCGCGGAGGCGCTGCGCAAATTGCGTCAAGCTGGTACGCGCATGGGCTTCATTGCAACGGCTACGCCGTCAGATTACGAAATGCAGGAGCGCATCAACCGTCATCGCGCTGAGCGCGGCCCGGAAATCGCGACTTGGGAAGAGCCGATTGCCGTTGCCGAGCGCATTCTTGCCGAGGACGGGCGCTACGACGCTATCGTAGTAGACTGCCTTACGTTGTGGCTTAGTAATCTGATGTTTTCCGAAGCGGATATTGAGACCAAGACGGAGGAGTTATTGCAGGTTGCGACGAACTCTGTTACGCAGGTGGTCTTTGTCACAAATGAGGTAGGCTGCGGCATTGTTCCTGAAAATGCCTTAGCGCGCCGCTTCCGGGATGAGGCGGGCCGTCTCAATCAGCGGTTTGCGCAACGGGCTTCGGAAGTGTACTGGATGGTTTTCGGCATAGGGTTGCGCATCAAGTGATCCGCCGGTTGGGAGGAGCCTTGCAATTTCTTACCGTGCTGCCCATTTCTGTTCCGACTTCGGCTCCGGGAGAAGCGGCGGTATTCTTCCCGCTGGTGGGCGCTCTTTTAGGAGCAGCAGGGGGAGCGGTGTTTTTGATTGCCCAAGAGTTGCTTGACCCCTCGTTAGCGGCATTGATTGCCATTGCCGGCCTGATCGGGATGACGGGCGCTTTACATGAAGAAGGTCTGGCTGATGTTGCCGATGCGGTCCGCGCAGGACGAAGCCGCGAGCGCATGATAGCGATTCTGAAGGACAGCAGAATTGGAGCTTACGGCGCGCTGGCGCTGATTGTCTCGTTTGCATTGCGATGGCAGTCTCTCATATCCATTCAAGTTAATGTGGTCGGCGGCTTAGCGGCTTCATTGGCGGTTTCCAGATCGGTTCTGGTGCTGCTGGCGTTCTTTACGCCATCCATAGGCGAAGGTCTTGGCGCATCATTCAAAAATTTCTTATCAGCGAGGGTCGTTCTCGCAGTGACGGCGCAAGCGCTGCTCTGCTCCTTTCTCTGCGGCTGGCGCGGCGTCTTTATCTTGTTCGCCAGCGGACTGACGACGCTTCTGGCGCGTTCTTATTTTCTGCGGCGGCTGGGAGGCTTGAATGGCGACTGTCTGGCGGCAACTTGCCAAGCCGCTGAAACCGTAAACCTGATGGTTCTTGCATGGCGTCACTCTTCTTGATTCGTCATGCGGAGCCGGCGGTAACGGGCGCGTTTCTGGGGCAGGCAGATCCCGCTCTTTCTCCAGCAGGCCACGCGCAAGCGCGACAAAAATTGTCTG
>CAXTWT010000285.1:0-6266 GCA_964247955.1 uncultured Bryobacteraceae bacterium | reverse complement strand
TGTTCACAGCTTTCCATCGCTTTCCTCCACTCATCAGCTTCCTGTGAGCTAAGCACCCTGGACGTGCTGCGAAGGGCTGCGATTCGTTCCGTTTGGGTTCGTTGCCGTAATTGGTGAATGTAAAAAACTGCTTGCTCCAATTGTCCCGGAGATAAGGATTTCAATTCGGCAACGACTGATTCAATGGGGTCCATGTCGACTTTTATAGCAAACCGTAGAGGGATTGGGTGAGAAACTGCGCATACGTGCAATGCGAAGCTGAATAGAGGGGGGTGTTCAAAGACAACCATGCTAACTTTCAGGCAATTTGTAAATGAATTGGCGCAAGAGGACCTTATGCTTTCTTCTGTTGAAGTTCGGGACTTAACTGATCGCTTCGGCAAAAAGGTTTTGCAAATGGGGCATCTTCAGGACAACGGGTCGATGCTCGTTCCTATGGATTGCATTCTGGAGGCTGCTCGTGTACTTGGGACAAGGCACTTAACAGAAGCTGCCGAAGCATTGCAAAGCGATCAGATGGCCTCCATGCTCAGATCTGCCGAAGAACTCGTTGAGCATGTTAGCGAAGCACGCAAACGAAAGCTCCAACAAATGGTTGAGGAATTCCAGTCCGAGCCGGACACCAGTGAAGCTCATCATCAATGGAAAGAGATTGAGAAAATGGTTTTTGGCTTGGAATACAAAGACTGAGCCGTGCCTTGCATCGACTGGAAGAATTTGCCCAAAGCCGTTCGTGATCATCTGGAAGACCGGTTGCGCACAAGGCAATTAACGAAGCAAGATATGGTTCAGTTAATGGATTGGGTTTTAAGCAGGCCCGAAGTTCCCGATGGGCCTTGGTGTAAGGAATTCAGTAATTTCAAATTGGCAGGAGAAGGACCAGTGCCTAAAACATTCTTGAAAAAGGATCAAACGTGCATTGGACAGAAGGTGTGAAACTAAGAGAACTCCACCTGCAATTCCTTTCAAAAAGGAATAAATTTTCTTTTATCAACACCACTATTAATGCGCTTCACAAGATCATGCTCGCGTCCACCAAGGGAAAAGTCACGCTCCATTTCACAATCCCACGCTTGCTCTTCCAGTTCATCACCAATTTGCCAGATTTTGGCGCTCCGGCTCAGAAAGCTCCTGTATGGCAGCCTTGATTGCTTCTGTTGTCATATTTCAGGATAAACTTCAATATGTAAAGCTTGCAATGGTCAACGCAAACCGGGCGGCAACGGCAGCAGAGGGGAATGGAATGGTTTGACAATTCATGAATTTATGCCGCTATGCTGCGTACTTTTGCTGCCACAGGCGGTATTTCCTCAGAGTGCGTCCGCTACAAAAAGATATGTGGGCAGCCGCGCTTGCGCCGCTTGCCATGCGGAGATTTCCCGCGCTTACTTCAAGACCGCCATGGGAAACGCCAGCGGCAAAGTAGAGCCGGGGGCCGCAAAACAGCCTCCACCTGGATCTTTTCTGCACTCTCTTTCAGGAACACAATACAGTTTGCAGGCTGATGCTAAGGGACTGTTTCTGGATTACAACAAATCTCAAGCAGCAGGAGAGCCTCCCGTTTCAGGCAGAAGGAAGCTGGAGTATTACATAGGCTCAGGAACTCATGCGCGTGGATATCTGCACCGTTACGGGGAGATGCTTTTCCAAGCGCCGGTAGCATATTACAAAAATCGGCAGCAGTGGGACATGGCGCCCGGCTATGAGACGGAACACTCCATCTTTCTGGGCCGAAAGATCGAGCAATCTTGCCTCGATTGTCACGCCAGCGGGCAGACAGAACAAGAGCCGTTTGCCGAGGGCGCTGTTTCATGCGAGCGGTGCCATGGACCCGGAAGCGCGCATATAGCAAAGTTCACGCCTCATCATGAGAAAGCTCCGTTGGGCATTCTGAATCCGGTGAAGCTGCCGCCGATGCCACGAGACAGCGTGTGCGCTCAATGCCATCTGACCGGCGAGGCGCGAGTACAAAAACAGAACGCATCGGCTTTTGCCCCAGGGGATCGCCTGACAGATCACCTCGTGCCGTTTATCCGGTCTTCGCCTGATCCAGACAACCTGAAAGTGATTGGTCATTTTGAAGGCTTATGGATGAGCCGCTGCAAGCGGATGAGCGGAGATAAGCTGTGGTGCGGCACTTGCCACGATTCGCACCGAGAGCCGGAAGAGAAAGAGAAACCGGCATATTTTCGAGCAAAGTGCTTCACCTGCCATACGGAATCCAGTTGCACGGCGAAGGCTGATGAACATGTTGCTAAGGAGGATAATTGCGTTGCGTGCCATATGCCGAAACGACAAGCCGTTGATGGGCTTCACGCGGCGTTTACGGACCATTCGATCAGGCGCTATCGAGCGGAAAAGCCTGGATCAACGAACTGAACTCCAGATTTAATCCCTTTCTGGCCCGGTACAGGAAATCAGCGTGACTTGGCGCTGGCCTATATGGATGTTGCGTCGCGCACTCACCAGGAGTCCGATTATCTGCGGGCGCTTGCTTGCCTTGGAAAAAGCCCTTCCCACAGCGCCGGACGATGCGGAAATACTGTCGAACCTAGGTTATTTAAACGATCTTGCTGGCAATCCTCAAAATACGCTCGCGTTAACAAACTTAGGGCAACATCTGGCAACAGAAAACAAAACTCTTTAGGCCATTCAACTTTGGCAGGATGCTGTCAAAACCAATCTGGGCCTTGGGGTGCCATCCCTGAATCTGACTAACGCTCTTTTGCAGATAGGCAATATGCTTGGTGCGCGAAATGCGATTGAAAACGTACTTCGCTTTTACCCGGATTCAGCAAAAGCGCTCACATTGAAGAAGCAAACTGACTAAACGTCGAAATAGAAAGGGGAAGCAGTTGTCTGCTCCCCCTTTTTGTTTTAATTCTGGTAAGCGGCCTAGAAGTCCAGGCGCATAGCAAATTGCAGGCGACGCATGGCATAGCCGTAAGCGAGACCAGTGATGGTTCCGCCGTTAACATCGCCTACTACGTTGCCGTTGGGCAAACCCAAGTTAGTGTGATTGAAGACGTTGTAAGCTTCACCACGAAGTTGCCATGCAAGACGCTCGGTCAACTTGAAGCTTTTCGCCAATGTAACGTCCTGATTAATAAAAATCGGACCGCGAAGAGTATTGTAGCCGTAATTGCCGAAAGTGTTTGCCGCCGGAATGGCAAACGCGCTGCTGAGAGTAGCGCCTGCACCAATGTTCAACCATTGATTTCGGTTCTGATTAGCAGCATAGGGGTTTCCGCTACCTACATTGGGCCTGTTATTATCTCCCGTGTAAGACGCGTTAGCTGTGGCCGTACCGCTCAAGGTTGGCGTAAAGGGTAACCCACCGTAGAATGTGGTCACGCCGCTGATATTCCATCCTCCGAGAACTGCATCGACAGCACGGTTCAGATTTTTTCCGAACCTACGTCCCCTTCCAAAAGGAACATCATAATTTTGAGCGATTGTTAATTCATGATTCGGCAGAGAGTTTTCCTGACCGGTCGCCAATGGACGATCATAGAGAATAGCGAACGGATCGGCTGCGATAGCCGTTGCCACCTGATAAGTGTAGCTGGCCTGGATTCCATATCCGCTGGAGTAATTGCGTTTTAACTGTACTTGCAATGAATTGTACTCGTTGTTCAAGCAATTACAGTAAAGGTCAATGCCCTGCGTCCACTTGTACTTAGCGTAATACGGATAAGCAAGGTTGAGATTCGTCAAGCCGGGTATAAAGGCTTGCTGATTCACGTTGAAGTTAAATCCATCACCTGAACCAGGTCCTACATGTCTGCCGACGTTTCCGACATAAGCAACTGATACTGATGTGTTCGAAGCAATTTGCCGCTCGACAGTCAAGTTATAAGCTTCTGTTCGGGGAAGACGAACATCCAGCGGTCTCGCTTTCGCGCCGACGCCATTGGGAAGCAGGAAAGTTCCGTTCGGACCTACTGTAAACAGGCCGTTCGGAGAGGGCGGCCCTTGAGCAAGCGTGAAAACACTTTCAAAGTTCACACCATCTTGAGTACTTGGAGTCTGATTAAATAAAACCGGCGGATTCTGAGTCACGTTATGGCCAAATGTCGCGCCAAACGTGCCCATTCCATACGACCATCCATAACCAGCCCGAATCACAGTCTTCGGCGTTAACTGATAAGCAATTCCAAGGCGCGGCGCTAAATTCAGATAGTTCATGTTTTGCACGCCATGAACGCCGACATTGCCGACGCCAAATACATTGATCAAACCAGTTCTTAAATCAAGCTGCGCTCCATTCCCAGCGCCATTTACTTCTTCCGGGAACACTAATTCCCAACGCAAACCGTAGGTAAGGGTCAGCTTGGAAGTAGCACGCCATGAATCCTGGCCGTAAAAAAACCAACGGCGTTGATGCTCGGCAGCATTGGTGGTATTGCTCACATAACGACTAAAGCCACTCACATCACCCAAAAGGAAGGAAGCAAACGAAAGACCTTGCGTTGCCGTCAACGTGCCTGGAGCAACAACGCCTGTAGTAGCACCACTAAAGGTTAATTCGCCTGCGCGATGCGAATCACTCGGAACACGAAGGTTCTTTGCATAACGGATATCAGCACCAAATTTATAGGTATGGTTTCCAGCAATTTTTGTGAGATTATCCGTAAATTGATATTGGCCCTCATCTTCCGTCAGCGGGCAGTTACACTGGTTCGCTCCGAGAGAGTAACCGAGGCTTGTCACCCCGAAATTAAAGTAGGACAAGCCCGAGGTGTAGTAAGGATCAAGGTTAAGACCCGGAATACCAGCCTGCGCCGACAGCGGCTGTCCCACTCCGTTCGGCGTTGTCTGCACATTGTATTTCATGTAGCCGAACCGGAATTCATTTATTAAATTCGGGCTGAACGTATGGGTCGTTCCAACCGCGACACTCTGATTGCGAACGAAAGAGTTTCCGGCAAAGTTCACGCCGTTAAAGGCAGGACCGCCAGCTAAATTACCGAAGGCTCCTACCGCACTTTGCTGAAACTGGTGATTACTATAACGGCCAAAGAAGGTAGTCTTCTCGTTCATAAAGTAATCTGCGCGAGTGTCCCACTTGTTCTGTTGAAGGGATTCAGCGCCTGATGCGGCATAGTTCGGGGCCAGTGGATTGCTTGCCGGCAGGTTCGGCAGGGGAAAATAGTTCAGGATTGCCAGCGCTTGAGGACTAAGCCGATTAGCGGGAATTGTGTTGTTCAGGAACTGTGTGCGCCCTTGCCCTAAATTTGCCGGAGCAGTTTGCCCAACGGGTCCGGGTTGAACGCCAGTTAACGGATCATAGATAGCATTGTTGGGACTTGCCGCCAGATACTCACTAAAATTACCCGTGCGGGCCAAGGCCGTCGGTACTGTCGTCGTAACCGAGCCCGTCAGGGCCTGCCGAACTAATTCCGCGTCACCAAAATAGAAGAACTTATCCTTAACAATCGCGCCGCCAATGGAGCCGCCAAATGTATTTTTCTTGAACGGCGGAGCGCCAAATGGTTCGGAAAACGGATTTCTTGCAAAATCAGTAAAGCCTGGACTATTATTCTGCAAATACTCGAAAGCGGAGGCATGAAATTGGTTTGTGCCGGATTTTGTCGAAGCATTCAGGATACCGGCAGCTACATAACCGAACTCAGCATCGTAGTCCTGCGAAGAAATTTTCTCCTCCGATAGAGAATCGATATTAGGATTGATGACAACAATTCCTAAAATCGGGTCCTGGTTCACGGTGCCGTCCAACTGATAACCAGTGCTGCTGAAATGCTGGCCGTTCACCTGAATCTGCACGCTGCCTTGCGGATCTTCACTGGAAGCATGGGCGAAGGAAGCGCGCGAAGTACCGGGCGCAAGCAATATGTAAGATTGCGCATTGCGGTTTAAGCTAGGTAGATCCACTAGCTGCTGTGACGTAAACGTTGTTTGAACGTCAGCTCGATCTGCCTGCAGAGTCGGGGCTGCCGCTGTCACCTCGACAGTTTGCTGCACATTGCCCGGCTGAAGCGACGCATCAATTTTGTTAGCATTATCGACGAGCACCCTGACGTCCTTCTGTAGAAACGTACTGAATCCAGGCGATTCGATGGAAACAGAGTATGCGCCTGGAATTAACTGACCACGGTCATAGTTGCCTGACTCATTGGTGTTAACAACAACCTGAGTGCCTTTTTCCTGGTCCGTGATCGTGACCTTAGCGTTTTGAACAGCACCGCCTGTAGCGTCGGTGACTGTCCCGAAAATTCTTCCGAAAACCTGTTGTGCGCTCGCGT
>CAXTWT010000284.1:0-6288 GCA_964247955.1 uncultured Bryobacteraceae bacterium | reverse complement strand
GCAGCTACCGCCGCCGACTGCGGTACGCCGCCGATGAATCGATAGCCGCGCTTGGGAACTGTTTCAATCCAGATCGGTTTTGTGGATGTATCATCCAGGACTTCCCGCAGCCTGCTGACGGCGGAGTTCAAGCCGTTCTCGAAATCAACAAAGGTGCTTTGACCCCAGAGACGCCTGCGCAGGGTTCCGCGCGAAACAATCTCGCCTGGGCTGGCGAGCAATGCCAGCAGCACCTGGAACGGCTGGTCTCGCAACTTGACCGCTACACCGTGTTTCAGCAGTCGACCCGAATCGGAGTTGACCTCGAACGGTCCAAATTGTATCCGCAAGCGGAAACCTTCCCTTTACTTTAGCTTGGGTGTCAAGGTTTTTTAAAGATTGTTCCGCTCCCAATTCATGGCAGACTGAACCTGCTGTTATGAACAACTTCAAACCATCTGCTTTCTGCATCGCCGTTTTACTATTACCGGTTACCCTGGCCTCGAGCGCTCCAGCGGTTTCCGGCAGTCCGTCTGACCTTTCCTCGGTACAAGCGCTGGTAGATAAAGTCGCTCACGCATTGAATGCGAAGGACCTGAAAGCCTTCGGCTCTTCGTTTGCCGAGGACGGAGAGTTTATGAACCCGGTAGGCATGTCGGCAAAAGGTCGAACGGCCATTGAGGAGTTTCACGCGCCCATGTTTGCCGAGCGCCGCGAGCCAAACAAGCCGTCGTTTACCCATGCTCGCTTTACCGTACTCGACAAAAGCATTCGTTTCCTGCGGCCCGATGTCGCGGCGGTTAATATCAAGTGGGAGCAAACCGGAGCGATTGCGCCGGACGGTTCGCCGTGGGGAACACGACGGGGCATCTTGAGTTGGGTGGTGACTCGCAATAATGGCGTGTGGCTGATTGCCGTATGGCACAATCTGGAACTTCCGAAAGATCAGTAATCACGTTGCTAACGGTCGTTTAAGCCGCCATCCACCACTAATGTCTGCCCGGTAATGAAATCCGGCCCTGTCAGGAAAAAGTAAACCGCTTCCGCGATCTCTTCCGGCCTTCCTGCCCGGCGCATGGGCGTTGCATCGATCATCCGCTGGGTCCGCTCATCGACATCGCCGAACGGAATCACGCCCGGCGCAACCGAGTTTACGGTAATCTGCGGCGCGAGCGCTTTCGCCAAGCCCTTAGTCATCATGATTACGCCCGCTTTCGAAGCGTTGTAGTGAACGTGTTCGGCCCAGGGCCGGACACCGCCGAGCGAACTGATGTTCACAATGCGCCCAGATCCCTGTTCCTTCATCTGCTTCGCGCCTTCCTGGCAGCAGAAGAAAGTCGCCTTTAAGTTAACGTCATGAATGAAGTCCCAATCCACTTCGGTGATTTCGAGCGGATCGAAACGCGTAAACCGGGCGGCATTGTTCACCAGATACCGAAGCGGACCAAACTGTTCCCGAACTTCCGCGAACAAACGCCGGATCTCAGAAACGCGCGCTAAATCTGCTTGGAAAAGCGGAGCGCCCCCACACTCCCGCGAGACTTCCTCTGCCTCCCTGGGCGATTGGCCGTAATGAATGGCAACCTCGAAACCACGGCGGCTCAGCTCAATCGCAATTACCCGGCCAATGCGCTTGGCCGCTCCCGTAACTAAAACTCGCCGTCCAGGGTCTGCCGCCATTACGCCGCAACTGCGGAAAACTCAGAGACAGCTTTCGCGGAAGCCGCAATATCGTAAGGCGTATGCGCAGCGGAAACAAAGCCCGCTTCAAACTGTGACGGCGGAAAATACACGCCGCTTTCCAATAAGTGATGAAAAAACCGCCCGAAAGCCGCTGTGTCGGAACGCTTCGCTTCTTCGTAGTTTCTGACCGGCCCTTCCCCAAAGAAAAAGGTGAACATAGAGCCGACGCGGTTCACGCACACCCCCGGAGGCGCCTGGGACGTCAACTCCGCCGTGTTCCGCTCCATGATGTCGTAGACTTCGGGATGGTTCTCCAGGTATGTGAGCATGGCAATCCCGGCACTGACAGCCAACGGATTGCCCGAAAGCGTGCCCGCTTGATAGACCGGCCCTGCCGGAGCTACCTTCCCCATGATGTCGGCCCGGCCTCCATAAGCGGCAATCGGCAGCCCGCCGCCCAGAATCTTGCCCAGTGTCGTCATATCCGGCGTCACTCCGTAGAGTTGCTGTGCCCCGCCGCGACTCAACCGGAACCCGGTCATCACTTCATCAAAAATCAGCACCGACCCGTACTGCTGCGTGACCTGCCGCAATCCTTCGAGAAACCCCGGCTGGGGAAGAATACAGCCCATGTTGCCGCAAACCGGCTCAACAATTACCGCCGCAATCCGGTGGCCATGTTCTCGGAACACAGCTTCTACTCCGTCAAGGTCATTAAACGGCGCGGTAATAGTTGTCTCGGAAAAGGCGCGCGGCACCCCGGCGGTGTCCGGCAGGCTCAACGTGGCAACCCCGGACCCGGCTTTCACCAGCAGCGAATCCACATGCCCGTGATAGCAACCTTCGAACTTCAGCGTGATTTCGCGGCCCGTATACCCGCGCGCTACGCGCAAAGCGCTCATGCAGGCTTCCGTGCCGGAATTGACCAGCCGCACCATCTCGACCGAAGGCACCGCATCAATAATCAGTTCCGCTAGTTCCACTTCCCGGCCCGTCGGAGCGCCGAAGCTGGTGCCTAGCTCCAGCACCGCCAACAACGCATCAACAATAAATTTAGGTCGGTGCCCCAGAACCAAAGGCCCCCACGAGCAGACGTAATCAATGTACTCATTGCCGTCGACATCGAAGATGTGAGACCCTTCGCCGCGCGCCATAAAACGCGGCGTGCCGCCCACGCTGCGAAAGGCGCGCACCGGCGAATTGACGCCGCCCGGTATGCTACCCTGCGCCCGCGCAAACAACGCTTCCGATTGGCTGGTCTTCATACCCGCGTTTCACCGAGGATCAATTTGCGAAATAAAAAGCTCATCAGGATTTCGTGCAGGGTCGTATTCACGTTGCGCAAAAGCCGGTTCTTTAACTCCAGGTACGGCTGTGTTCCCGCAAACAAATCCTGCATGATCTCACAAAACTTCGGACTGCGCTTCATAAAGTCGATCATGCGGGAAGGTACCGCGCCAAAGCAAATGGCGCCACAGAAGAGCCGCTTCGCCAGCCCTGCCCCATACGTCAGGTCCAGGCCGAAATCGCGGGTAATCATCTGCCGGTAGGCTTCCGCTTTCTTCTCCGCCTCCGATTCGCTCAGAACTACCTGCGAAGCCAGATCGCCCGACCGGATCGCGTAATACAATCCTTCGCCTGTGATCGGATCAACTAGACCGCCCGCATCGCCTACTGCTATCCAGCCATCGCCCGCCAGCCGGTTATTGCGCCAGCCCCGCGATTCCAGCGCCGGAAGCATATGGCCGTAGAACTTCGCATCTTGGCGCGAAATCCCTTTTTCGTCCATATAACGCTCCAACCGGCCCCGCAGGCACTGCGCCGATTCGCTTTTGCCGCAAATGCCGACGGAAAGATGACCGGCGCGCGGAAACACCCAGATATAACCCTCCAGGTTCGGTAAAAACTGAATATCGATATGCGGCTGATCCAGCGGAACCCAGTAGCCCAAAGCGTACATTGTGTCCTGCGCCGTGTACTGCGTTCCTACGTCCCGCAGCGGATTCCGCGCGCCGGTAGCAATCACGCAATAGTCCGCGTCAATGCGCCCGGAACGAGTGCGGATTTCCCAGCCGGAACCATGCCGCTCCAATCCCAGAACCCGTGCTTTTTCAATTTCCGCTCCTGCCGCCTCGGCGCGCCGCAGCAACATGCTGTTGAGATCAATGCGCGAGTAGATCACTAACGGCTTCGTCAAAGCCATGGTGAACGTGCCGGACCGGGGAGCAGCCAGCAGCGTATCGGTTACGAGTTTCTTCGGCGTGTCGTTTTCAATCAGATAAGGGTACTGTGAATAAGCCTTGTACGTGATGCCTCCGCCGCACGGCTTTTCCCAGGCCAGCTTTTCATCCAAAACAATGGTTCGCAGACCGGCCAGCGCCAGTCTTTCGGCAGCGGAAGCCCCGGCAGGTCCTCCCCCCAGCACTGCTACTGTTTTCATCGCGATTGTCCGTTTGTTCCTGAACTTTGGGAAGATCCGTCGCCATGCGGATTACCGAGATGCGGCGTGCCGGACGGTCCGGCCCCGTCAAGCGATGGATGTCCCGGCGGCAGTGAACTTCCGCCCGAACTTTGCCCCATCGCGCCGCTTGCCGTCGGATTGTTACGTCCCACCACAATCCATTTTCCGCCGCTATCTTCCAAGGTGTACCTCATAGTCATCCCGTGGCCCACGACCGTATCACCCCTTTGATGAAAGGCAACAGTTGCATACGCCATATTTTTATCGAACGACACGGATGTAGTGGTCACATCCAGCGAACTCACATCAAGGCCCGCTTTCTTCTGCACGTGTTCAAGAATCGCTGCTTGTACTTTCTCCTTGCTTTTCATGCCGTTTCCGCAGCCGACAAGCAAAACAAAAACAAGGGGAAACGCCGCCAATGCACGTAACATCATCTGATTATAAGTATAAGGGGTGCAATGCGTTCCCTTTCTCCTATGAAACATTTAGTTCTTCTGGCCTGTGCGTTTATAAACGTTGCGAAAGCAATCACAATCCCCGTGGGAACGGAGCTGGATATCCGCCTAACGAGCGAAGTCACCAGTACCGGTCCGAACAACCAGCGCGTAACCGGAGTCCTGACTGCTCCGGTTTTCGTCAACGGAACACTTGCCCTAGGCGCAGGCACACAACTGACCGGCAATACCGCTGATGTGAGTCCTTACAAACCGGCAACGGACGGGACCACGGAGCAGCCTGCTGCTTTGCGTATTCAGTTTACGAAAATTCTAGATGCGCGCGGCCAGTCGAAGTCTGTTTATTGCGTGCTGAAAGACGTGGATAATGCGCGTGAAACGGTGAACAGTTCCGGGCTGGTCACCGGCATCCAGCAGTCCGAAACATACGAAGCGCAAATCGATCGCGGCATCAGTAAATTGGAGTCGCGCTATGCGCAGTTTGCCCAAATTCTCACCGGCGTAAAAGGCGCAATCGTCAAGCAGGTTGATGCTTCCATTGACTTTAAGCCGGGAACGGATCTCAAGCTGGAACTTACCCGCGCCCTTGACTGGAACGCTCCCGCTTCCCCCGCGCCGGTTGGGCCTATTACGCCAGCCGAACAATTGGCTGCCATGGTCAATGCGCAGCCGTTTCGCACGATGGCGCTCAATCCGCCCGATCCGTCCGATATGACAAACCTGATGTTTATCGGCACTGCCGAGCAGGTGCAGAAGGCGTTTGCAGACGCAGGCTGGTTCCCCGCCGAAGCACTAAGCCAGAATTCCAAGATGGAAACCGCCCGCGCTATTATTGAAAATCGCGGCTACAAGGAAGCGCCCATGTCGATTCTGACGCTGGACGGCAGGCCGCCGGACTTGGCCTTACAGAAACAAACGGATACCTTCTCCAAGCGCCACCATATCCGCATCTGGCAAAGGCCGCAGCAGTTTGACGGCAAGCCCGTCTGGGTCGCTGCCGCTACGCACGATATCAGCATCACATTTTCACCCGCCGCCAAAAACTTCACGCACGGCATTGATCCCAACATTGATGCCGAACGCTCGAAGGTCGTCAATGATCTTCTCTTTACCGGAACCGTTCACGGCGTGGCACTGGTAGAGCGAACCAACATCCCGCAGAACGCTTCCAACGCCACCGGCGACAAACTGCTGACTGACGGCAAAATGGCTGTTCTAGAATTCTAGGATCGCCATGGGAGCGTCGCTTCTCGAAAAGGACCACCGGTACAAGTATCTTGACCCTTTCATTACGCTGTTTGTCGTGGTCCTGCTTATCTCCAATCTGGTTGCGCCTAAATTCTTCGCCCTCGGCCCACTACGGGTGAGTGCGGCGCAGATCCTTTTTCCCATTACGTACATCTTTGGCGACATTTTCACCGAGGTTTACGGCTATAGCGCCTCGCGCCGCGCTATCTGGTACGGCTTCTTCGCTTCCTTTATTCTGGTCGTGATCAGCTACTTAGCGGTAATCATCCCGCCCGCCCCCGAATTTAAAGACCAAGCCGCTTTCGAAACGATTTTTAAACCCGTAGGGCGCATCGTCGCCGCGAGCCTGCTCGCCTACTGGTGCGGCGAGTTCGCCAATTCCTTTACGCTGGCGAAGCTGAAACTGCTGACGAAAGGCCGCTATCTCTGGACCCGCACGGTCGGCTCAACGGTTGTCGG
>CAXTWT010000283.1:0-6290 GCA_964247955.1 uncultured Bryobacteraceae bacterium | reverse complement strand
AATCCTTTCGCTGTTCTTGCCGTGTCCGTCTCCCTTCTGCTTGGGGGGTGTTCCGGCAGACCTGCCGGTACTGCCTCTGCGAAGTCGATGAAAAACCGTAAGCCTGCGCCTGATTTTACGCTGAAAGACGCGAGCGGCAATGCGGTGAAGCTGAGCGATTATCGCGGCAAAGTGGTTTTGCTGAACTTCTGGGCCACGTGGTGCGGACCTTGCGCCTTGGAAGTTCCCTGGTTTGTGGAGTTCGAGCAGCAGATGAAGAGCCGTGGGCTGGAAGTAGTAGGCGTGTCCATGGACGAGGAAGGCTGGTCCGCCATCAAGCCGTTTATCGCGGAACATAAGGTAAACTACCGCGTGCTGTTGGGAGACGATTCCGTCAGTCAGCTTTACGGCGGTGTAGACTCTTTGCCGACTACGTTTATCATTGACCGTGATGGCCGTATTGCTGTTCCTCCTCACGTCGGTCTTGCCGAAAAGAATGAATACCTCCAAGAAATCCAGAGCGTTCTCAACGAAAAGAGCGAGACCAACTCTGCTTCTGCTGCTGGCTTTTTGCGTTCAGGCACAACAGCAGCGGCTCACCGTTAGTCCGCCGGAACAGATGGCAATCAAGCGCGGCGACACCGTGACACAGACCTTACAAGTAACGGTTCAAGGCGGTTCGCATGTGAATAGCAATAAACCGAAAGGCGAGTATCTGATTCCGCTCAAATTGCAATGGGAACCCGGCCCTGTAAAAGCGGATTCGATCTCCTATCCGCAGCCGGAACAGATCAAAGTGGGCGATGAGACGCTTTCCGTGTTTACCGGATCATTTGTGCTATCTACTCAATTCAAGGCTTCACAAGACGCTCCGGCAGGAGCGGCCTCGATCAATGGCAAGCTGCATTATCAAGCATGCAATAACCAGATGTGCTTCCGGCCCTCTTCTCTTACAGTACGGCTGCCGGTTGTCGTTCAATAGCGTGCGCGTGAGCCGAGTCGCACCGGTTCTGCTGATAACGGCCTTAGCTTTGACATGTTCCTGCGCTCGGCAAAGTTCGTCGAGCCCGGAAGTGGATGCGGCGCTCGAATCCGAGCTGCGGCAGGTGACGGCTATTGATAACCACGCGCATCCGATGAAAGTTGTCACCTATGGCGAGGAAGATCATGACTATGATGCCCTTCCGGCAGACGCCATTGTGGACCTGGCATTACCGACTCCTTTCCGCCAAGACAGCAATCATTTTCCGCCAGCCTGGCGCGCGCTCTTCAACTACCCATATTCCGATATGAGCAAAGAGCATGCCGCTGTCGTGGACAAAGCGCGCCGGGACATGATGAAGGAGAAAGGCGACCTGTATCCTTCCTGGGTGCTCAATCATGCCAACACGGAAATTATGCTGGCGAACCGTGTCGCCATGGGGCGCGGACTGCCGAGCGACCGTTTCAAGTGGGTTCCCTTTATCGACTGCTTTTTGTTTCCGTTAAGTAACGAGTTAGCTAAGAACAAAGACCCGGAGCACCGGGCGTTTCTTGACAGGGAAGAAACGCTGCTTAAGGGTTATCTCGTTGGGGCGCAGTTGCGGCGGACTCCTTCCAGTTTCGATGAGTATCTGTCTTTTGTTTCGCACACTCTGGAATCGTGGAAATCGTCCGGCGCGGTTGCCGTCAAATTCGAGATGGCGTATCTGCGCGACCTGCAGATCAGCAATCCGCCGCGCGAAAGCGCCGAGCGGGTGTATACCATTTATGCCGGATCTTCGGAACCATCCGCCGAAGAATACAAAGTTCTGCAGGATTACCTATTCCGGCATTTGGCGCATGAAGCGGGAAGGCTCGGGTTGCCGGTTCACATTCATTCCTCGATTGGAGCCGGAAGCTATTTTCGAACTTCTAACGCCGATCCGCTGGCGCTCGAATCGTTGTTCAATGATCCGGCTCTCCGCAAAACAAAGTTTGTAATGCTGCACGGCGCATGGCCGTTCGCCAGGGAAGCAGCGGCCCTAATTTTAAAACCGAATGTTTACGTTGATTACTCAGGGTTCAGTTACTTGACTTATCCGGCGGAAGCGTCCCGAGCGTTACGGCTTTACCTGGAAGCAGCGCCGGAAAAGGTGCTGTACGGCTCCGATGCCAGCCCTTTCTCCAGCAGCGTGGGCTGGGAGGAGACAGCATGGCTGGGTGCTCGTGACGGGCGGCTTGCGCTTGAGCTTGCCTTAACAGGAATGATGCGCGACGGCGAGATTACGCCTGATGGGGCAAAGGCTCTCGGACGCCGAGTGCTGCGCGAGAACGCGCGCCAGCTTTACGGGTTCTGAATGGGACCATGCACCGTCTTCTGATTCGGCCCGGAGCGATTGGCGATTGCATCCTGAGCTTTCCGGCGCTGGCGCATCTGCGGACGGAGTATACGGAGGTTTGGGCTTCCTCGGCGGTGGTTCCGTTGATACACTTTGCGCACAAGGTCGTGCCGCTTCTGTCTACCGGAATTGATCGGGTAGGCGTGGGCGATTGGGAGCCGAGCGAACAATTTAAGTCGAGGGTGGGAAGCTTCGATGAAATTGTGAGTTGGTATGGAGCGAACCGGCCTGAGTTTCGCGCCGCGCTCGAAAGCTTCGGCGTGCCGTGCCGGTTTTATCAGGCATTGCCGTCTGCGGATTACGGAGGACATGCCACGGACTTTTTTGCCGAACAGGTCGGCGCGCCGCAGGGCTTGGTTTCGCATATTGCTATTGACGTTGTAGAGAAGCGTAACTCCGTGGTGATTCATCCTTTCTCCGGCGGTGTTCGCAAGAATTGGCCGCTTTCGTCATACTGGGAATTAGCGTCTCGTTTGCCCTGCCCGGTGGAATGGACCGCCGGACCGGAAGAGCAGCTTGAGGGAGCGGTTCGCTTCAACAATCTATGGGAGCTGGCGCAATGGATGGGCGGTGCGCAACTATATATCGGCAACGACTCCGGTATCACGCACCTGGCAGCGGCCACCGGCACGCCGACATTGGCGCTGTTCGGCCCTACTGCTCCTGAGGTATGGGCTCCGCGCGGAAGAAACGTGACCGCGTTGAGGAATGATCCGATATCGCAGCTAACAGCCGAAGCGGTGCTGCGAACCTCACTACATCTTCTGGGATGAGAGTTGGGGACGTGTTCTCTTAACTGGCGCGGGAAGGACTGGGGCCGAGGCGCGTGTCCATCGAGTTGATAACAGTGCGGGCTTTGTCGCTCCAACGCAAGCCGACTTCCTTAGTGTGGAGCCGGGAAGATAGCAGTTTCATATCTGTCCCGCCGCCGTTACGGATAGAGCTGCATCCAGTTCCGAGGGCAGTGGATGGCTTGAAAGCGGAGTTCCGCACGCCTACCGAATTGAAGTCGGAAGGCTCTATTGCAGCAGTTCCCGAATTTTCCATTTTATTCGGGCGCGTACGGGATCGCATCAGCACGCTCGCGTCATTCTATGGACAGCCGCTACACTTCGACTTCAAAGCGATGGGCGAACGCTCGAAGATGGTGAAGCTGGTCGGTAGCCAATTGCAATGGGAGCAGGCGCTGGCAATCTACTGGACGGACACATTGAGGAACACGGCCCAATACTGGAGGGATTGCAGCAGAAAGCCGACAAGAACCAGAACAATTCCAAAGACGCCCATGCGCTTTTCCGGCAGATGATCCGCAAGCCACTCGATGACCGGAGTGCATGCGCCGGATAACACGGTCACCGCGCCAACCACGAAGCCTACTCGCAAGCCGACCAGGAGCGCATGGTTCCGTTGATGTGCGATGGCGGCGCTCAGGTAACCGGCTGCCGTGTAACCGGCTGTTCGATTCACCCCAGCCCAGAACTGGCGCTTTGTTAAACGTGGCCGTGTGCCGGGTTGATAGTCCATTGTGGGACGAATGCCGAAACGGTAAGCAACGACTTGCCCCACCGTGCTTAATGTGCCGAGAACAATACCGAACGTGATACTGAAGAGATAGGCAGCGCCCAGGACATACCCGAGTCCACGGATGACGCTGGCGACAGCATCTTGCCAGAGTACGGGCTTCGGCTTTTGTTCCGAAGCGCGAGAGTATTCCCAGGCGAGAGTAATGCCGTGTGTCACTCCTCCTGCAATCCCAAAAACCGGCCCGAGCGTCAGACCAAAGCCTAAGCCGTAAATCACGCTGTACGTAACGCCGCGCGTGAGAGTTCGCAGTGGTCCGTGCTCGCCGCCCAACAAGTCGTAGGCAAGGTAAAGCGCTCCCAACACGTCGAGGCTGCTTCCAACAATACTGGCGAGAGCGAGAGCATGCTTGTCTACGGTCATCCGACTTGCATTTTAAACTGCCACCAGCCCGCGTTTCATGCCGATCGTTACGGCTTCGGTGCGGCTGTGCGCGCCGAGTTTCGCCATGATCTGCGCAATGTGGAATTTAACGGTGTTGCCGGAAATCCCCAGGCGCTCGGCAATCTCTTTGTTGCCTGCGCCGTTCGCCAGTGTGCGCAGCACTTCCAGTTCTCTCCGAGTTAGCGCGTCGGTTGTCTCCTCGTCAGGAGGAAAAACGGCGCTTCTCGTTCTTCGCTCCATTTGATCGCTTGTCAGGATATGGAGATTTGCATGGGCGGCAGCAATGGCCGCTAGCAGTTCCCTCCGCGAGGCGCTGTTCGGCAGCCAAGCGCGCACGTTCTTCCCAAACAGATTTTCCCTGAATGGGCCGTCGTTCACAACAACGGTCGGCGGCCCTTCAAAGGGGAGCTTGTCGGGCGGAAGACCCGCCACGACCAGCACATCCGTTACGTCTTCAACGCTCTCCAGGGATGCGCTGAAACGGTCGACAGCGGCTACGATTTGAATCCGCTCGTCTTGCGCCAGCAGGTCTGCCAAGGCGTGCGCGTGTGAAAGCAGATCAGCGATGATGGCAACGCGGATCAAGCGGCGTTTGCCACCCGCTTCCCTTGCAGTTCGACGGCAACGCGACGGAGTTCCGGCTTGCCTCCGCGATAAAACTCCACGCGCAGGAGGAGGTTCGCGGCCTCATCCATGGCGATTTGCAAATCGTCCGAATCTTGTACTCGGCGTCCGTTTGCCCCGACAAGAATGTCGCCGGGCAGAAGCGAACTCTTCTCGGCGGCGCTGCCTTCGCCAACTTCCAGGATCATCAATCCGTTGACGCCGTTTCGTGACTGCACCGGACGTATCGTGACGCCAAAAGTTTTCCCTTCCGTCCCAGGCAGCAAGAAGTGCTGCACGGTGCGGCTGGGAATCGCCAAAGCTAAGCCGGAAGGCACAATCATCGTATTAATGCCGATGACTTGGCCCTCGAAATCAGCAAGCGGCCCTCCGGAGTTTCCCGGCGCGAGTTGCACGTCGGCGTGAACCCACTTCGGACCTCCGGGTGCAAGCGGGCGCAAAGCGTGAACAACACCGCTTGATAGAGCGCCGATAAAGCCGAGCGGGTTTCCGACAGCCACAACCGGAGTTCCCGCCTTAAGACGGCTGGAGTCGCCCAGCGTCACTGGCGGAGCATTCAGTTTGGGAACGATCAGCAAGGCCAAGTCCCGTCGGCGGTCTACTTTTGTTACCGTAGCGGCGGTTCCCTTCCCTTCCCACGATTCAACCGTGACCGGTCCTCCTCGAATCACATGCGCATTCGTCAGCACGCGGTCGCCTCCGAGAGCGACGCCGGAGCCGCCTGCTTGTCCGTTGGCGACACACACATGGACGGTCGATCTTCGCAACGCTTCCGCTAAACGTCCAGGTACAGGCAGGGGCATATCACTTGCCCTTTCCTGTCCGCTCGGCAACCGTGAGGTTCACTTCTGCAACCTCGCCGCCGCGCAGCAGAACCGCTTTTAGTTCGCGCCCCACGTTGTCTCCGCGAAGAGCATGCTGGACATCCTCCACTTGCGTCACCGTGTTGTCTCCCAGTTTGGTGAGAACGTCTCCAATGATGACCCCTGCTTTTTCAGCCGGAGAATCAGCTTCGACACTAAGCACGATGAGGCCGGTTTCTGCCGTAGTGCCGAGTTTCTCGCGCAGCTTGGAAAGAATGGCGACGGGTTGCAGGCCCACCCCGATATACCCTTGGCGAACTCGTCCCTGCTTTTGGAGTTCTTCGGCTAGACCTTGCAAAGTTTGCACCGGGATTGCCACAGCGGAGTGACGCAGCAGGCCGGGAGTTGCCAGACCGATGAGCCTGCCTTCCGCATCCACGACAGCGGCTCCGGATTGGGATGGATAAAGGTTGACATCCAGGCGCAGGAATTGATGAAGGCTGCCGCCGCGCCACGTGCGACGCGGTCCTCCTACAGCGCCAAGAATGCCCAGGCTGGC
>CAXTWT010000282.1:0-6307 GCA_964247955.1 uncultured Bryobacteraceae bacterium | reverse complement strand
AAATTTACTGATTTCAGTTTTGCCGAAGTCTCGAAAGACCGTCTCGTTGACTCACGCCAAGACGTCACTGGAACTGCCAAGCGATTGCTTTAAATAGAAGGCAACCTTCGCTTCCAACAGAAGCTTTCGGTCAAAACGGTAGGTGCTGTTTCGCCTAGGCGGATTGATGATTTTTAGTTGCACCAGATTCTGGAGATCTTTGGCCGTCACACCCAACACCGCGCTCGCTTGTTTTAGCTTCAGATCAACATCCTGCATGGAACTAATACCATCTAAATTGTAGATGGTTTGTCATTTGTAGGCAAGTCAGGAAGGCAATGTGCTCGTGTATTTTTCACTCAGCCCGTAACGCGCAAGCGGGGTCAATGCGCGCTGCACGACGGGCAGGAAACCATATCGCTAGTAGGGCCGAGCAGACTAACACTAAGAATGCGCTGACATAGATTCTAAAATCCCAGGGACTCACGCCAAACAGCAGAGCGGTCAGGAGCCGTCCCGTCAGGCCGCAAATGACGGTACCGGTTGCCAAGCCAATTGCAAGAATCGCTACGGTCCGCGACAGCTCCAACTGAATAACGTGTTTCGCCGTGGCGCCCAGGGCAAAGCGGATGCCGAACTCGCGCGTGCGGCGCGTTACCGAAAGCGAAGCAATACTAAATAAGCCGAGAGCCGAAAGAAAGAGCGCCGTGCCCGCGAAGCCGGTTAACAGGGCGGTTTCGAAGCGCCTTTGCAGGGTTACAGATTCCAAAATATGTTCCATGGTTTGGGCGTGTGTGACCGGTTCCGTCGAATCAAGTTTCCAAACAAGCCGTTGAACGTTGGGAGCGAGATTCAGCGGGTCTACAGCAGATCGAATGATAAAAGTGCCGGCATAGTATGGATCGGCTATCGGCAGGCGATAATACTGCATCATCTCCTCGCGTTCCAGCGAGCCGTTATGCACGTCACCGACAACTCCGATAACCGTAAGAGGAGGGTTATCGCCATCGGTTACTTGTTTGCCAATCGGGTTTTCTCCGGGCCACAAACGCGACGCCATCTTTCGGCTAATCACGGTGAATTGAGCGGGATCATCCGGGCGGAAAAGCCGCCCCGCTATTAAAGGAATGCGCATGGTACGAAAATAAGCGGCATCCACGACGCGATACTCGGCCGAGTTCTCTTCCGGTAATTTATTAAACGGTTTTCCGACCGCATGCATACCATGGATTTCCGTGTCGCCGGTCAGCGGCAGGCGGCTCGCAACGGTAGCTGATTCAACACCCGGTAACGCGCGCAAACCGTCCAGCAGTTCGCGCGTATGCTGTAAGCGTTTTGCAGGCGTATCGCTTCTTTTCGGATCAAAAGAAACCTTGACTGTAAGAAGATGATGAGGATCAAAACCGGGATGGACGCGCATCACGTTGGCAAAGCTTTGCAGCAGCAGCCCGGCGCTTACCAGCAGGACTACGGAAAGGGCTATTTGCGCCGACATCAGGCCGGATTTCAAACGGTTGGTGCGACGGTCGCTGGTGGAGGTGCGGCTTTCGGAGCGTAGGGAAGAACTGATCCCTGCGCTCGGCAGGATGAGTTGCGGCAATGCTCCGAAGAGGATCGCTGTTACCGAAGCTAGAGCCAACAGCAATGCCGTTTCTTCCAAAGTGAAGTTCAGTTCGTAGAGGCGCGGCAGCCGGTTGGCCCCGAACGTTCGAATCGCCGTGATGCCCCACGAAGTTAACACGGTACTGAGAAGGACGGCAGAGCCGACCAGCAGCACCTGCTCCAGGACGTTTTGGCGAAAGATCTGCCATCGGCTCCCTCCCAACGCCTGACGAATGGTATATTCATGCAGGCGATGAGTGTTTTGCGTCAGCAGAAGATTGCCAAGATTAAACAAAACCAGCAGCAGCAGAAGCGAAACAGCGGCCAGCAACATCCATAAGGAGTTGCGAACTCCCCATCCCATGGTGTCCCGCAATGGGGAAACGTTTACAGAAAATGTCTTGATGAGTTCTTCAATGAGACTCCGGTAAGCTGGCTGTTTTATTTCTTCTTCCCGGAAAAGCTGCACTGCGGCGGCTCCGAGCTGCGCCGCTGCGCGTTGTCTTGTCACACCTTCGCGAAGGCGGCCTAACACGTAGTAATTAAAGTTCCCTTGCTGCACCAGTTTCGGCGTGATGGTAAAGGGCGTCCAGAACTCGGACTGCTCGGGAGCCCAATTCATAATTGTGCCGACATCGGCTAAACGCGGAAAGTCAAAGCCGGGCGGCATGACGCCGATCACGACGAGGGGCTCGCCGCTGACAGGAATTGTTTTGCCGATAATGGCGGGATCACGAGCAAAACGTCGCGCCCAAAGCTGATGGCTGAGAATAATTACCTTGTCGTGCCCAGGAACCGCATCTCCTGCCGACAGTCCGCGACCAAGAAGCGGCTGCATACTGAAAATTCGGAAAAAATCAGGAGTGACGCTCACTCCGTAGATGCGTTCGGGGCGTCCTTGACCCTCGAGAGTGTACTCCGCTGTGTCAAGCGCAGCGGCATAATCGAACAGCCCTGACTTTTGCCATTGCTGAAACTCTCCAACCGTAGAGACGGTCGGCCCGGAACTGAGCGCCGGCACGATCTGTGACACGGCCACAATGCGTTCTCCATGCGCAAAAGGCAGAGGCCGTAAAACAACAGTGTTGACCAGCGTAAAGGTAAGGCTGACGGCTGTCAACCCCAGCGCAAGGGTGACAACGGCTATACCGGAGTACCAACGGTTAATAAGGAAATTGCGGAAAAGTCGGCGAAGCATAACAACTGTTTTGGAAGAGCAATCGTCATGCCATGCACGTTCAGTTGCAAAAGTTGATTTCTTTCTTATGTTTACAGGCTTTCGGCTTTTACTGATTCGACTACTGGGTGTCCGCTTTTGGGATGTTCTGTCGTAAACTGACACAACACGGTCTACAACAAAATCCCGGCAATGCACGCCGACATGAAGTTTGCCAGTGTTCCCACAAACATGGCTTTCAAACCCAGTCGCGCCAGATCCGATTTGCGCGAGGGAGCGAGTCCGCCGATACCGCCGATCTGAATGGCAATGGAACTGAGATTGGCAAAGCCGCAAAGGGCGAACGTCGCAATGACGAAGGATCTCGGCTCCAAAGCCGCTTTTACTTTGCCGAGATCGAGAAAAGCGACGAACTCGTTCAGCACCATACGGGTACCGAGCAGATTGCCGACGGTAGCGCAGTCTTTCCAATCCACGCCCAGACACCAGGCAATCGGCGCAAAGACCCAGGCCAGAATCTGTTGCAGCGATGCCGGTACCAAGCCGATATGCCCATGCAGCCAGCCCAGCCCGCCGTTGACCATTGCGATCAAGGCCAGAAAAGCGATCAGCATGCCTCCAATATTCAATGCAAGCTGCAAACCATCGCCCGCGCCCCGTGCGGCAGCGTCGATCAAATTGACACCGGGCCGCTCGACTTCCACTTTTATGGTTCCGGCAGTGACCGGTTCGCCGGTCTCGGGAACAAACAGTTTGGCAAGCATGATGGTGGCGGGCGCGGTCATGATAACGGCTGTGAGCAGATGCGTAATTGATACCCCGGCAATGGCGACGTAAGCGGCCATGACAGCCCCGGACACGTGCGCCATGCCGCTGGTCATGACGGTAAAAAGCTCGGATTCCGTCATGCTGGGCAGAAACGGACGCACAGTTACGGGAGCTTCGGTTTGTCCCATCACAATGCTTGCGGCAACACAGGTCGATTCAGCGCCGCTCGTGCCCATGAAGCGCTGCATGATAACCGCCATTCCTTTCACAAAGACCTGCATCACGCCCAGGTAGTAAAGAATGGCAAAGATCGAGCAGATGAAAATAACAATCGGCAGCACCTGAAACGCGAAGATCGTGCCGAACTGGTCTGTTCTTGCTCCCAGCTTGTCACCGAAAACAAACGCCGAACCCGCCGTTGTATAGTTCAGCAGCGCATTAACGAACAGGCTTACGCCGTAAAACAATTCACCGAATCTGGTTTTCAGCACCAGAAACGCAAAAGCGAACTGAAGCGTGATTCCCCAAAGTACAATGCGCCTCTGTATGGCCGAGCGGCGCGTCGAGAATAGATAAGCGCAGAGGACGATTGCGACCAGACCGATGAGGCCATGCAGTCTAGCCAAGATCTAGCTGACCACTTCCAGAATTAAATCGCGTTCGTCCACCGGCTGCTGCGAAATTTTAAAGGCGTCTTCCACCAGTTCGGCGGCTTCTTCCAGATGCTCTTCGCTGGTGTGATAGATGCGGCAGAGAATGCTGCCCGGATCGATCTTCTGGCCCACCTTGACTTCCAGAATGACGCCGACCGCCGGATCAATCTCGTCTTCCTTCGTGTTTCTGCCCGCGCCGACCATGGACGACGCCTGGCCGATCAGTTCCGCATCAATCGCGCTGACGTAGCCGCCTCGGGCGGTGGTGATCTCCTGCGCGCCGGTAGCGTTCGGCAGCAGCTCAAAGCGGTCAAGGACCTGCGGATCTCCCCCCTGCGCGGCAATCACATCTTTGAGCTTGCGATAACCGGAACCATCCAGCAGCTTCCCCTGCGCCAGTTCGCGCGCTTCGTCGAGGGTTTTGGTGATTTTGCCGAGGAAGATCATGCGGGCGGCCAGCTCCAGCGAGATGCGCGTCAGATCCGCCGGACCGGCATTTTGCAGCGTCTGCGAAACTTCCATCACTTCCAAAGCATTGCCGATTGCATACCCAAGCGGCTGGTTCATGTCGGTAATCAAAGCCTGCACGCGCTTATCCAGGCGGCGGCCGATGCCCACCATCATCTGCGCCAAGCGCCGCGCTTCCACCTGTTTTTTCATGAAAGCGCCGGACCCTACCTTCACGTCGAGCACCAAGGCGTCCAGGCCGACCGCCAGCTTTTTCGACATGATGGAAGACGCAATCAAGGGAATGGACTCCACCGTGGCGGTAGCATCACGGAGCGAGTACAGCTTGCCGTCGGCAGGAGCAATTTCCGGTGTCTGGCCGATAAAGGCCAGCTTATGCTGCATGAGCAAGCCGCGAAATTCATCAATGCTCAGATTGGTGCGAAAGCCGGGAATGGATTCGAGCTTGTCCAGCGTGCCGCCCGTGTGACCCAGCGCCCGGCCCGAGATCATAGGAACAACCACGCCCGCCGCCGCCGCAATAGGCGACGCAATCAAGCTGGTTTTGTCTCCGACGCCGCCCGTTGAGTGCTTGTCTACCTTCACTCCCGGAATTTCAGACAGGTCCACAACCGAGCCGGAATTCGTCATGGATTCCGTCATCGCGCTCACTTCGCGATCAGACATGTTGGAATAGAATACGGCCATCAGAAAGGCCGACATCTGATAATCAGGAATTTCGCCGCGAGTATATCCGTCCACAAGGAATCGCAGTTCCTCGGGCGAAAGTTCTTCCCCGTCCCGCTTGCGATGAATTAGGTCAACAGTGCGCATTTTCGACTAAATAAGATTACCATCCCGCTTGTAAATGTTTTGATTCTCTAGGGGTTACGCGAGGAAACAAACTACAAACCGGCAGACAAAAAGCCCGCCGCCTTTGCCCCGGTTACCCGCATGCCGACATAGAAAGTTCCGAAGAGGGCGTACACCGCGCTGACCTCGTCAAAGCGCATTTCATAGATCAGTTTCTTGAACACCAATGGATCATCGGCAAACAGATCCACGCCCCATTCCCAATCATCAAAGCCAACAGACCCGGTGATGATCTGCCGCACGGAATCCGCATAGCGACGGCCTATCATTCCATGTTCATGCATCATCCGCTGCCGTTCGGCCATGGACTCCTGATACCAGTTTTTGCTTTCGCCGCGTTTGCGGTCCATGGGATAGAAGCAGATGTATTTTCCCGGCGGAATTTCCGGAAACAGCCGTGGCGACATGGCTGTTGTTTGACGGGCTGTTACCTCGGCCACTGCGGCGTTCCACTCAGGCGAATGTGGTTCGATGCCGCGTTCAGCCAGTTGCACGTATGTCTTCGCTGAGGACTCATACAAGCCCAGCTCGACCACCGAAAGGTAGGAATGGACTGGCTCCAGGTAATCGCAAATCTCCAGCTTGGCTATTTCCCTTTCGGCGTCGTGCAAGTCCGCCAGCGAATCACGAAAATGGATCAGCAGCAGATCGCCTTTATGCCCCATCAGCGAATACAAAGCGGATTGGTTCGGATGACCGTCGCCCTTTGCCGTTTCCATGGCGGACAAAGCGGCGGAGGCTTCTGCCGCGATCTGTCCGCGTTGCGCATCCGCTAACTTTCGCCACTCGCTCCTGCGCCAGCGGAACA
>CAXTWT010000281.1:0-6352 GCA_964247955.1 uncultured Bryobacteraceae bacterium | reverse complement strand
TTCCTTTGCGGAACTGCTAGTCCGCAGACTTCTTGGCTAGGAAACAAACAGATGCGCGTTTCCGGCACACTCTGATCTGTAGCTCCCGAGCAGCTATCGTCCTCACGATAGCTGCTCCAGGTCAGCGAATGAAACACAATCGTTGATCAGGAGCAGCGCAGTGAAAGGCATCTTTCGTTCTTGCGGCAAGCGGATGCTTTCCCTACCGAAATGGACCCATCCTGTTGCCAAACGGCAAACGAATGGATAAAGTCACAAAGTCAATTTCTGTAAGCTGAACAACGAAGATACTGCGAAAGATTGTTGAATCCAATTGAACCTCAGCATCTTCAGATGAGTATTTAGAGCTATGAAAGATTTCCGTATCGCGCCGGTCGCATGCTTTGTTGTTTTGCTGGCCGCCTTTGTTCTTTCCGGCTGCCAATCGTCATCAAAGGCGCAGGGCCAGATGGCGTTTCCTCCGGCGCTTGTGTCTGTCATTGAAGTTCATGCGCAGGATGTGCCTTTGTATGGGGAGTATACAGCTCAAACTTTCGCGCGCGACATGGTCGAGGTGCGAGGCCGCGTGGACGGCTATATCGAAAAGAGATTATTTCAGGTAGGTTCGGACGTGCGTCAGGGGCAAACGCTGTATATTTTGGACCGGCGGCCTTACGCTGCGGATGTTGCGAAAGCCAAAGGAGATGTTGCCCAAAGCGAAGCCAATTTGGAGTTTGCTAACAAGCAAGTGGCTTTAATCCAGGCGGAAGCCAACTTGGCCCAAGCCAAAGCCAACCTAGCCAAAGCGCAGCAGGATGTAGAGCGATTGCGGCCCCTCGTGAAAGACGAAGCCGCCGCTAAGCAGGATCTCGACAATGCTGTTGCCGCGCTCGCAGCCAATGAAGCGAATGTTAACGCTCTCACTGCTAATGTCAATCAGACCCGCCTGCAAGCCCGCACCAACATTGACGCGGCAGCCGCTCAGGTCGAGTCCAATAAAGCCCTGCTCCGTACCGCTGAGTTAAATTTGGGTTACGCGACTGTCGAGTCACCCATTGCCGGACGCATCGGCGACAGTCTGATCGAAGTGGGAGGGTTAGTTTCGAAAACATCTTCCTCGCCTTTAACGACGGTTGTGCCGCTTGATCCCATTTGGGTGCGATTCAAGGTGAGTGAGGCCGAGTACCTCGGATATGTTCGCTCAAAGGCGCATGAGCAAAATGCAGACGCGCCCATTCGGCTCGTTCTGGCAAATGGAGTGGTGTTTCCTCATCAGGGCCGGGTTCGAAACACCGTCAATCAGGTCGATTTAAAAACGGGCACGCTTGAAGTACAGGGCACTTTCCCGAATCCGGAACATGAGCTTCTTCCCGGTCAGTTTGGCCGTATCCGTCTCGAAAGGCAGGAGGCTAAGAACGTGATTGTTGTGCCGCAGCGCGCTGTCCAGGAATTGCAAAGCATGCAATCGGTTTTTACGGTTGGGCCTGACAACAAGGCGCAAGTACAGAACATTGTTACCGGCGACCGTGTGGGTGACAATTGGATCGTCACGCAGGGCTTAAAGCCCGGCGACAAGGTCATTGTGGAGGGCGTGCAAAAAGTTCGCCCCGGCGCTCCTGTGAATCCCACTCCGTATAAGGCTGCATCCGCTGCTTCCAGTGAGCAATCCCGAGGCTGATTATGGCGCGATTTTTTATTAACCGTCCCGTCTTCGCGATTGTGATTGCAATCGTGATTGTTCTTCTTGGCTCCGTTGTGATTCCGACGCTGCCGATTGCCACTTACCCCGAAGTTGTGCCGCCGGTGGTGCAGATTACCGCCGTGTACCAGGGCGGTAACGCCACGGATCTTGAGCGGACCGTTTCGCAACCGATTGAGCAGCAATTAACCGGGCTCGACGGCATGTTGTACTACTTTGCCCGCGCTTCGAACAACGGCACTCTTACCATTGACGTTACTTTCGAACTCGGGACTGATCCTGACATTGCCACGGTGAAAGTGCAAAATAAAGTCAGCGTAGCGCTTCCGCTGTTGCCGCCCGAAGTGCAGCGCGTCGGCGTAACAACGAAAAAGGTATCTTCCTCCTTCCTGCTGTTCGTGGCCCTGACCTCTCCGGATAACCGGTACGATTCGCTGTTCCTGAACAATTACGCAACCATTAATCTGGTTGACAAGATTGGAAGCTTGTCCGGCGTCGGCAACGCCGTTCTCGGCGGGCAGCAGAACTACAGCATGCGCGTCTGGGTTGATCCCGACAAGATGGCCAAGCTCTCGCTTACCGCTACAGACGTCAATAACGCGATTCAAGCGCAAAACCGGCAAAACCCGGCAGGCTCGCTGGGACAACCGCCTATTCCGAACGGCACGGATTATCAGTACCCGATCAACGCATCGGGTCGGCTGACCACTCCGCAGCAGTTCGGCGACATTATTGTACGGGCGCAGCCGGACGGCTCGCTTCTTCGCGTGCGCGATGTGGGTCAAGTCCAGCTTGGGGCGCAGGATTACAGCAGCTTCACTTATTGGAACCGCCGTGAAGCGGGCTTCATCATCGTTTATCTCTCGCCCGGCGCGAACGCCGTTGAAACCCAGCGGCAGGTGGTGAAGTTTATGGAGCAGGCGAAACAATCGTTTCCTGCCGGGCTTCAATACGCCATTCCTTACGACTCAACCCGCTTCGTAACTACCTCAATTCGTGAAGTGCTTCAGACGCTTTTTGAAGCGATTCTGCTCGTCATCGTAGTGGTTTTTGTTTTCCTGCAAAACTGGCGCGCCACGCTCATTCCGCTGCTGACCGTGCCCGTTGCGGTGATAGGCACCTTTGCGCTTTTTCCGGCTTTGGGTTTTTCCATCAACACTACCAGCTTGTTCGGCTTGGTCCTGGCCATCGGCATCGTGGTGGATGACGCTATTGTCGTTGTGGAAGCCGTGCAACTCAACATTGATCGCGGCATGAACGCGCGGGACGCCACCATTCACGCTCTCGACGAAGTGTCCGGCCCGGTAGTAGCCATTGCTTGCATCTTAGCGGCTGTTTTCATTCCAGTTGCCTTTCTCGGTGGAATTAGCGGCCAGATCTACCGCCAATTTGCCTTGACTATCGCGTCATCGGTTCTGATATCCGCCTTTAGCGCCCTTTCGTTGAGTCCCGCTCTTTGCACCCTTCTTTTAAAGCCCAAAGGCAAGTCAAAGGGATTGCTCGCCAAGCTGTTTGGCGGATTTAATCGCGGCTTTGAATGGACCACTAACCGTTATCTTTTCGGCGTGCGCGGCCTGATTCGTAAAAGTGTGTTGGCCCTGGTTGCCCTGGGAGTCGTCTATATCAGCACCGGCGCTCTCTTCAAAATCCTGCCGGGCGGATTCCTACCTGATGAGGATCAGGGCGTGTTTATCTCCTCGGTTCGTTTGCCCGACGGAGCGTCGGTTGAAAGAAATCTGGCCACGAGCAGGCAAGTGGAAGATGTTTTAAAATCCACTCCCGGCATACATGACATGTCTGTGATCGGTGGACTGGATATTCCGACGGCTACCAACAACTCGAACGTGGGCACTGTTTTTGCGACTTTACAGCCCTGGGATGAGCGGAAGAGCAAGCAAACTCAATTTGCCAGCATTCTCGGTTCCGTGCAAGGGCGCTATTTCGGCATCAAAGACGGATTCATCTTTGCCTTTGGGCTGCCTCCCATTCTCGGCCTCGGCACCTCCGGCGGTTTTGAGTTCATGCTGGAAGACCGGGCCGGTGGAAGCGTGGATCAACTCGCGCAAGCTACTGACCAACTGGTTGCCGCCGCCAGCAAGCGGCCGGAACTGCAAAATGTGATTAGCACGTTCCGCAATACGGTCCCGCAGTATAAGGTCAACCTTGACCGCGAGAAAGCACAAACTCTCGGCATACCGGTTACGGACGTTTATGATGCGCTGCAAACCTTTCTCGGCGGTCTTTACGTGAACGACTTCAACCGCTTCGGGCGGACCTGGCGCGTTTATCTTGAAGCTGATCCGGAATTCCGGCGGCAGCCCTCCGATATCAATCGCTTTTACGTGCGGACAAATCAGGGCGATATGGTTCCTCTCAGCACTCTTGTGCAGACCGAGGCGGTTACCGGTCCTGAAGTGATTTATCGTTATAACCGCTACCGTGCTGTCAAGATTCTCGGCAGCGCTGCTCCCGGCTACAGCTCCGGGCAAGCCGCAGCCGCTATGGAAGACTTAGCCAAACAGCTTCCGAACGGCTTCGGCTATGAGTGGACCGGCACCGTTTATCAGCAGAAGCTAGCCGAAGGCAAGGAAGGCTATACCTTTGGCTTGGCTGCTGTGCTTGTGTTTCTCTTTCTGGCGGCTTTGTATGAAAGCTGGTCACTGCCGTTCTCGGTAATTCTGGCGGTTCCGCTCGGTATCTTCGGCGCGCTGTTCGGCATCTTTTCACGCAATTATGCATACGATACCTACACTCAAATTGGAATCGTCACGCTGATTGGACTGGCAGCCAAGAACGCAATCTTGATTGTTGAATTCGCCAAGCTGCGCCATGAAGAAGGAAAATCCATTGAGGAGTCAGCTATGACGGCGGCCCAATTGCGGCTCCGGCCTATTCTGATGACTTCGTTTGCTTTCATTCTCGGAGTTGTTCCGCTGGTAATTGCCACCGGCGCGGGCGCGGGCGCACGGCGAGCCCTCGGCACTACCGTTTTCAGCGGCATGCTTGCCGCTACGATTCTCGCCGTGTTTATTGTTCCGGTCCTTTATGTGGTTGTGAACCGCATCGCTTCCCGCCGGAAAACGGCGGCAAAGGCCCCCGCTGCTCCTCAGCCGGAACTCGCAACGGTCGGAGGGGGCGATTGATGCGTTCCACCCTGGCAACCCTTGCGCTGCTTTGCCTGACGGGCTGCGCAGTTGGGCCTAATTACCAGCGCCCGAAGATACAATCGCCTGCCCAGTACCGGCAGCCGGTTCCGGTGACTGATCCGGTCAGTAAAGCATCCCTGGCCGACGTTTCGTGGACGAGCCTGTTCGGGGATGAGACAATCACCCGGCTTGTCAGAACGGCGCTCCTGCAAAGCAACAATCTGCAAGCCGCCGCGCAGCGTGTTCTGCAAGCGCGCGCGCAGCTCGGCGTTGTACGCTCCCAGCTTTCGCCGCAACTGACGGCGTCCGGCGGATTTGCTGCGGCCCGCACTTCCAGCGTCGGTTCATTTAACTTCATCCCGGCAGGCGCGAACCTTGCTGTAAGCTATACGCAGGCTGGCATTAATTTAGCTTGGGAAATCGATGTTTGGGGCCGTCTCCGCCGCCTGACCGAGTCCGCGCGCGCGCAATATCTGGCGCAGGAAGAAGCGCGCCATGCCGTGGTCTCCAGCTTGATTGCCGACGTAATCACTTCGTACTTGACCTTGCGGGAGCTTGATCTGGAATTGGAGATCGCCCGTAAAACCAGGGATCTCGGGGAAAACGGCCTTAAGTTGACCAATCTTCGCAAGACTCGCGGCGTAGCGACCGGACTGGATGTGCGCCAGGCGGAACAACTGCTGTACACCGCCACAGCGCAGATCGCAGCTACGGAGCGCGCCATTGCCGAAACAGAAAATCAGCTAAATGTTTTACTGGGACAGAATCCGGGCGATGTCCCGCGAGGCAAGCCGTTGGTGGAGATGGTTGGTCCGTCAAAAGTACCTGCCGGGCTTCCTTCCGATTTGCTGGAGCGCCGTCCTGACATACGGCAGGCAGAGCAAACTCTCGTTGCCGCTAATGCTCAGATCGGCGCGGCGAAAGCGCAGTTCTTTCCTCAGATTTCATTAACCGGCCTGCTCGGCGTACAGAGCCGCAATCTTAGCAACTTATTTACCGGCCCCGCCCGTAATGAGAACATTGCTCCTTCCGGCCTTCTGCCCCTCTTCAATGCCGGACAATTGCGCAACAACCTTCGCCTGACGGAAGCGCAGGAGCGCGAAGCCGTTTTCAACTATCGCAACACCGTGCAGACCGCTTTTCAGGAAGTGTCCAGCGCTCTGGCCGACTATGAGAAGAATCGCGAACAGCGCAGCCAGGAGGAACTCCTGGTGCAAGCGTTACAGGATGCTAACCGCCTGTCGAACCTTCGTTACAAGGGAGGTCTTGACAGCTTCTTGCAGGTTCTCGATGCGGAGCGCAATGAGTTTTCCAGCGAGCTGGTTCTGGCTCAATTACGGAAGAACGAGTTATTATCACTCGTCCAGATCTACCGCGCTCTCGGCGGCGGCTGGCAAAATCCGTAAACAGGGCAGGACGCTGCCCCACTGCGCGTTGAAACCATTCATCTTTCATCTTTAGAATTGGACTGGACATACCTGATATTAACGACAGGTCACGATTTGGTTCTTGACACATTAACCTCTCA
>CAXTWT010000280.1:2862-6378 GCA_964247955.1 uncultured Bryobacteraceae bacterium | reverse complement strand
ATCTGGACTTTTCCGGCCCGTTTGCCTGTAATTTGAATCACTTGGCCGAGCGGGTCCGCTTTCGGAAACAGGCGGTGAGCCGCAGCGGCGTTGAGCATGGCGACGGATGATTCTACGCCGACCTCCATAGGGGCAAAGTGGCGGCCGTGGATGATCGGGATGTGCAACACGTCGAAGTAATTGGACGAGACATCGTTATACCCGCTATTAAATACCACACCGTCCTGGCTGGCGACAGTCACACTCGGCACCCTTCCTCCGAGGGGAATTGAAGACGCGGCGACAATCGCATCCACCTCGGGATCGGTAGCCAGCGTACTCAGGACTTGCGTCCGTTCCTGATCCAGTAAGTGCATGGCAATCACACCGTGAGTACGAAAGCCGAGATCCACGCGGCTCATCGCGATGGTGGTGCGAACCGGCGCTCCGCAGGCGATCAGGAGCGTTGTACAAACAGCAATCTGCGCCACTACTAAGGCGTTCCGAAGTCGCGCGGGCCGGAAGTCGATGCTAAACTCTCCGCGCGCCGCCAGCATTACATCACCCCGCGTCGCCTGGAGGGCCGGCGCCAAACCGAACAGAAGCGCTGAGAGCAGAGCGGCCAAGGTCATAAATCCAAAAACTCGCCCGTCCACCGGAAGCGGCACGGGGCGAATCAACTCCAGCAGGTCCGGCGGAACCGTGGCGAACACGACTCGCATCGCTGCCTGGATGGTGATTTGTGAGATGGCAAACCCCAGTATGGCTGCCGGAACTGTGAGGAGTACACTTTCCGTGAGAAGCTGCCGGATCAGCCGAGCGCGCGCTGCCCCGAGCGAGAGCCGAATGCCGATCTCCCGTTGTCGTGCTAAAGCTCGGGCCAGCATCATGCTCGTAACGTTAGTGCAGGCGAGTAGCAGCACGAGGCCGAACGCCGTCGCCAGTGGGCTGAACACGAGCAGGAGTTCTGGGGTGAGGGGGATCACCGTGGCTTTCGAGCGCAAAATGATGTTGACTGCCCGATGATCTGCCGGCGATGCTGCGTCGATACGATGCGACCAGACGGCCAGCGCCGCTTGTGCGCCGGAAACACCGAGGCTCCTGTTCACTCTGCCAATAACCGCAAGCTGCTCGGGATGCTCGGCTCCAAACAGGTCCGGGCCTTCCTGTAAACGACTCGCCATCGTGAGCGGAGCCCAGAAGTCTTGCGGTGTTTCCGCCAAGCCCTGAAATCCTTCCCGTGCGACTCCGACAATCTGCATTGGATAACCACGAAGAGTAACTTTCCTGCCGATAATATCCGACTGACTTCCGAATCGGTTGCGCCAAAGCGCATGACTGAGGACAATCACGGGATCGCGGCCCGGCGCAGCCGCATCTTCCGGCAGCAGAGTTCGCCCGAAAGCCGCACCGACACCCAGCATCTGGAAATAGTTGCCTGTTACGAGTTGTCCCTGAACAGGATGCTCGCCTAAACGGGTATACATCGATTCGACAGCGACGACTTCGGAGAAAGCTCGATTGCTTTTTTCCAAATCCTGGTACTCAGGCCAGGAAAAGGCGTGTTCCTGGCCTGCCCGATTGGTCCAGGTGAAACGGTAAAGGCTATAAGGGTCCTGGACGGCAAGGGGGCGAAGCACATAAGCATTGAAGGCAGTGAAGAGCGCGGTGTTGAGACCCAGACCGAGCGCAATCGTCCCTGCCACGGTCAGCACAAAGCCGAGGCTGCGACGAAAGTTTCTCAGCGCGTACCGGATATCCCGCAAAGTGTGTTCGAGCCAAGTGATTCCACGCGCATCCCGGCACTCTTCCTTGACCTGTTCTATTCCACCGACGTCGCGCAGTGCCGTTAAGCGTGCTTGCTTTGGGGAAAGGCCACGAGCCAAGTGCCGTTCCGTCTGGTGCGCGAGATGGTCTTGCAGTTCGTCCTGTAGATCGGCCTCAACTTGGGACTGCCGGAGGAGCTCACGCACTCGGAACCGCCAGCTTCGTAAGATTCTCATGTCGCTACCTCCTTCAACTCTCAAACACAATGGCTGAGATGGCGCCCGATAACCGTTTCCAGTCCGCTGCTTCCTGCTGCAGCCGTTTGCGTCCCTCTTTGGTGATCGAATAGAACTTCACGCGGCGCTGGGCTTCGTTGACGGACCATTCGGCTTCCACCCAGCTGGCCAGTTCCAATTTGTGCAGCGCCGGATACAGAGAACCGGGTCCCACTTGCAAAGTGCCTTGGGACATTTGTTGGATTCGCTCGCCGATTGCCCAGCCATGCAAAGATTGCAGAGCCAGGATTTTGAGGATCAGTAGGTCGAGGGTTCCCTGCACCAAGTCGGTCGGTCTGCTCATATGTCTATGGTAACTGATATCGGTAACCATAAAAAGGGTTTGCCAAAAAATTTTCAGGGTTGTTGTTCGCACAAACCTGGAACTTTACCGAAGGAGAATCGTAGATCTTGTAGCATCCTGCATACTGAAATAACATGAACGATTCGCTGGCGATCTCCGTCGAGGGTCTTCGCAAATCCTATGGATCTGTCGATGCTGTTCGCGGCATCGATCTCCAGGTAGGTACTGGAGAAGTCTTCGGCTTGCTCGGGCCGAACGGAGCAGGGAAGACCACCACGATTGAAATTCTGGAAGGCTTGCGTCCGCGCACGGGTGGAAACGTTTCGGTTCTGGGCTTCGATCCCGCCGTGCAGGTGAACGAAATTAAAGATCGGATCGGCGTTTGTCTGCAAGCCACAAACTTGCCCGACAAAATGAAAGTGGGGGAAGCGCTGGAACTGTTCAGCGCCTTTTACACCAGGCACGTCGATCCTGACGCCCTGTTGAAGCGTCTTCAGCTTTCCGAAAAGAAGGACGCGTTTTATAAATCGCTGTCCGGCGGCCAGAAGCAGCGCGTGGCGCTTGGGCTGGCGCTTTTGAACGACCCCACGCTTTTGTTTCTGGACGAGCCGACTACCGGACTTGATCCGCAGGTCCGGCACGAAATCCATGGCATTATCCAGGAGTTGAAAGAGAACCGCCGCACTATCCTGATTACCACTCACTACATCGAAGAAGCCGAACGCCTTTGCGACCGCGTCGCTATTATCGATGCCGGTAAGATTATCGAACTCGGCACGCCGCGCGAAATTCAAGGCCGTGTGCTCGGCCATACGCTGGTGGAAGTGAAAACCAATCTGCCGATGCCTTTGGAAAATCTGCCGGAGAAGATACGCGAACAGAAGCACGCAACGCGCGACAACGATTGCACCTTATCCGTGCAAAGTGACGCCCCAGCCGCGCTGATTGTGGATCTGGTCAAATGGATCGATGCCAAAGGTTTGCAGTTGGTCGATATTTATATGAAGCGTCCTACGCTTGAAGACGTTTTTATTGAACTCACCGGAAAGAAGCTGCGCGAATCATGAAGCCTTACATCGCTCAAATTAAAAGCAACTTACGGCTAATGGCCCGCGACCGCTCCGTGCTGTTTTTCAGCGTTCTGTTTCCGCTGGTTTTCTTTTTCATCTTTGCGCAATCGTTTGATGCCGG
>CAXTWT010000280.1:0-2762 GCA_964247955.1 uncultured Bryobacteraceae bacterium | reverse complement strand
TTTGGGTGCAGACGATTGCGCAGTTTCTTCCCGCCACGTATCTGTATCAGGGAATCAGCTCCATCATGCTCGGCGGAGAGTCGCTGTGGGCCAATGCTTTTTCCCTAGTAGCGCTTATTATCGCGATGAGCGTTGCTATTTTTATCGGCGTAAAGCTGTTCCGCTGGGAAAAGGAAGAAAAGATCGGGAACAAGGCCAAGCTCTGGATTTTGGCCGTTCTCGCGCCCTTTCTCCTTTTGGGCGTGTATCAGGCGCGCACCAAGGAAAACATCACAAAGGCAAGAATGCTGGCGCACAACGCTTACCGGCAAAGGTCCACGCTGTTTCAGAACGCCAAAATTTTTGTCGGCAACGGACGCATCATTGAAAATGGCGCAGTGCTGATCCGCAACGGAAAGATTATGGGCGTTTTCGACAGGCCACCTGCCGAAACAAAATCGCTCAATGCTGAAGTGATTGATTTATCCGGCAAAACTCTGATTCCGGGCTTGATCGACATGCACGTCCATTTGGGAGCGCCGGGCGGCATTTACAAAGACTCCAGAAAATATGCTGATCCAAATGCGGCGAAACAGCGGCTGGCTGCTTATCTATTTAGCGGTGTTACTGCCGTCCGAAGCACGGGCGACTGGCTCGACAACACTCTGAAGCTGCGTGGAACAATGCAATCGGGCCAATATCTCGGCGCGGAAGTGTTCACCTGCGGACCGCTTTTTACTGCCGAAGGCGGCCATCCAACCGAATTGATTGAAGGATTCCCGGCTGCTTTCAAGCAAACGGCCAGAGAACAGTTCCTGCGCCTGCCGAAAACCACCGACGAAGCGAGCAGGCAAGTGGATGCTCTGAAGAGCGCGGGCGTGGATTGCATCAAAAGCGTGCTGGAAAGCGGCAGCCCCGTATGGGGAAAGTTTAACCATCTCGACGCTGACATTTATCGCAGCATTATCGCGGAAGCGAAGAAGGGTCATCTTCCCACAGCGACGCACACGGGAAGCGCGGCGGACGCCAGGGAAGCCGCCGAAGCCGGAACGGATAGCATCGAACACGGGTCCATGGCCGACCTCATCCCCAACGATATCTTTGCCCTAATGAAGAGTAAGGGCATTGTTTATGACCCCACCTTGAGCGTCATGGAGGGAGTCATCAACTCGCGCATCGGCGACACGGAGCTATTGAACCGGGCAATCTTGCGGCAGGCAGCGCCTGCGGATCTATTGGCGGACACGCGCGCCCAACTGGAAAAAACCGGCGACGGCAGTAAAAGCGCCCAACTGCGGCCCTTTCTCCAATACGCAAACACGAATCTGTTGAACGCTTACAAAGCAGGCGTCACGCTGATTGCCGGAAGCGATGCCGGTAACATGCTGGTCATTCACGGCCCAACGATTCAACACGAACTGGCATTGTGGGTGAAAGCAGGAGTGCCGCCGAGTGCGGCATTGCAGGCGGCTACCTATAACGCGGCTCGGGCGCTGCACGCTGACGACCGAATCGGGCTCATTCAGCCGGGACACGAGGCAACCCTTGTCGTGCTGGATGGAGATCCTACCGTTGACATCACCAACCTGGAACACATTTCCACCGTTACCCTGCGAGGTGAAAGAATATCGCGCTCCGAAGTTCTGAACCAAGAAAAGCCGTAAAAGGGGAACGCGTCCTAAAAACCCTGGACCGCGTGCTGTCGAAAGCCGGGCTTGGGTCGCGCTCCGAAGCCCGCAGCTGGATCGGCGGCGGACGCGTCAAGGTAAACGGGGTGGTGATTCAAACGCCGGACCACTGGGTTGACATCACCCGCGACACCATTCTGGTGGATGACAAGCCTCTTGGCAAAGCGGAAAAGCGCTACATCCTGCTTTACAAGCCCAAAGGCTACTTAACCACCTATCGCGACCCGGAAGGACGGCCCACCGTGTATGGTCTGCTTCCCGACGTGGAGCAGTTTGTCGGCACGGTAGGCCGTCTCGATCTCGATAGTTCGGGTTTGCTGCTGCTAACCAACGACAACGCCTTGGCGGAAGCACTAACCAACCCCGAACACAAAGTCCCTAAAACGTATCTGGTCAAAGCATCATCGCTTTTAAGTGATGCGCAATTGCAACAGTTAGCTGGCGGCGTCGAACTTAGCGACGGGCCGACGCGCCCTGCGATTGTGAAACGCGTGCGCGATTCCCAAAAGTATACGTTTCTGGAAATTACGTTAACCGAAGGGCGTAACCGGCAAGTCCGCCGCATGCTGGAAGCAATCGGCAGCAAAGTGCTGAAGCTGGTGCGCGTCTCCATCGGCCCGCTCACTCTTGAAGGCTTGCAGATCGGCAAGTGGCGTGAGTTGTCCGCTTCGGAAGTAGCCGCGCTTCGCAAAGGGTTTAAACGTAAGTCTTGAATTCAATCACGTCGCCGTCCTGCACGACGTACTCTTTTCCTTCTGTCCGCAGCTTGCCGAGTTCGCGCGCCCGCGCAAAGGAACCCGCCGCGATCAAGTCCTCATACGATACGCATTCAGCCGAAATAAAGCTCTTCTCAAAATCGGAGTGAATCACGCCTGCCGCTTGCGGCGCTTTATCGCCTGCATGAATGGTCCAAGCGCGGGTTTCTTTTTCGCCCGTGGTCAAATACGTTCTCAGGCCGAGCAGATAGTAAGCCTCCTGGATCAGCTTGGACGAGCCGGTATCGGTCACGCCCAGCCCTTGCAGGTACTCTTCCCGCTCTTCCGCCGAAAGGGTGACAAGCTCGGATTCAATCTCAGCCGAAACAACCACCGCGCT
>CAXTWT010000279.1:4129-6423 GCA_964247955.1 uncultured Bryobacteraceae bacterium | reverse complement strand
GAAGCCGTTCGGGTCGCTGGGAAGGGGAGGTGTCTCCTGCTAATGCTCCATAAACAGCGCTCACGGAAAACTAGTAAGTTATCGATCAAGTACCATTTCTTTCTGAACTCCGCATCAAATTCCTACATCTGCAGCTTGTGTCCCGTCGTGTCTGATAAAACTCGAAACCACATCAACAATTCACTGCACGGTGTACAGTAGCTTTGGTGCCCGTCTTCCATGAAAGCTACTGTTCAATTATCCCTTGACCTGATTGATCTCGACGAAGCCCTTCGAACGGCTGAGACTGCCTTGCGTGCCGGTGTGGATTGGCTGGAGGTCGGCACGCCCCTGATTATTGCTGAAGGCATGCGCGGGGTTCGCGAACTGCGGGCGCGGTATCCCGATGTTCCCATTGTGGCCGACCTGAAAACGATGGATGGCGGTTGGCTGGAAGCGGAACTGATGGCGAAAGCCGGAGCGACGATGCTGGTCGTCATGGGCCAGGCTCACGAAGAAACAGTTGAACTGGTGGTAAAGGCGGGCCGCCAATTCGGGGCAAAGATCATGGGCGATAATATGGCGATGCCCGACCCGGTAGGAGGCGCAAAACGCCTGGAAGAACTCGGCTGCGATTACATCATCCATCACATCGGCTACGACCGGAGAACCTTGCGCCGCGAGCGGGGATTGTCGACGCCTACTCCGCTAGACCAATTGCGCGAAATCGTGGAAGCCGTTTCCGTGCCCGTGCAAGCTGTGGGCGGTTTAACAGTGGAGCAAGCAACCGAAACGCCGCAGTATGGTGCGCCTCTGGTTGTCATTGGCGCGCCGCTGGCGATTGATGCCCATGCGTTCCGCACAGCGGCGGGCGACCTCGAAGGCGTGTTGCGTTCCATTTGCGAGAAAGTTCACGCTTACGGGGATGTCAGAGTAAAAAAGGAGCCTGTTTTATGAACTCAACCATGCCGGGACTTGTGAATTATAGCCGCGAGCCGCTTTCTGTCGAACTGCGGGATGTGCCTGTTCCCACCATCGGCCCTCGGGACGTGCTGCTCCGGGTGGGAGCCGTGAGCGTTTGCGGAAGCGATCTGCACCAGTGGCGTGGTTCGCACTCCTGGCCTGTCAACTACCCTTGCATTCTCGGCCACGAGTTTGCCGGAACCGTCGCGCAAACCGGCTCCGAAGTAAAAGCTTTCAAGGAAGGTGACCGCGTGGTCAGTGAGACGGCGGCGGTGATTGATGAAGCGTCGCCTTTGAGCCGCGAAGGTTTGTACAATCTCGATCCGGCCCGGCGCGGCTTTGGTTATGGGGTGGACGGCGCCATGACGCAATATGTGCGCGTCCCCCAAAGATGCCTTCACCGTATACCGGACAGCTTGAACTTTGAAAAAGCGGCTCTCACCGAACCCTGCTGCGTGGCTTATAATGCCCTGTGCGTCAACGGCAGAGTCAGGCCGGGCGACAAAGTGTTGATTCTCGGTCCTGGCCCTATCGGGTTGCTGTGCGCGCACGTGGCAAAGCTCAGCGGGGCGGGCGAAGTCATTGTCGCGGGCCTGCCGAGCGACCAGTACCGGTTCACGGTGGCTCGCGCGCTGGGGGCCGATGTCACGCTCGACAGCGGAGTCGTGGAGTATGTCAAGGGAACGGGCGACGGCCTGGGCGTGGATGTCGCCGTGGATGCTTCCGGCGCTTCGATTACGCTGCAAATCGCTCTACAAGCAGTTCGCCCAGCCGGGCAGATCGTCAAAGTGGGGTGGGGTCCGCAGCCATTGCAGTTCAGCCTGGACCCGCTGGTGCAAAAGAACATAACCCTTACCGGCAGCTTCTCTCACAACTGGCCCGTTTGGGAGCGTGTGATCTCCATGATGGTTTCCGGCCAAATCCAGTTGGAGCCGGTGATGAGCTATATTGGCGCATTGCCGGAATGGCTCGACTGCTTCGAGAAAATGGAAGGCGGCCAATACGTCAAAGCCGTTCTGAAACCGTAATGGCCGTTAAAATTTCCGCTTTCCCTAAGTGCTTTATTGACGAGATCGCCAGCAGTCGGATGTCGCTTTTCGAGTGGATCGAAATGGCGAAATCGCTGGAGCCGGACGGCCTGGAAATGTATGAGCGCTTTTTCCCGAGCTTCAAAAGCGATTACCTCCAGGATGTTCGCGACGCACTGCACACCGCTGGTTTCGTCATGCCCATGTTCTGCTGCTCGCCGGATTTCACCGCCCCTGATCCTGATAAACGAAAACGTGAAATCGAACGAGAAGCGGAGATGATCCGGGTGACTCGCTTCCTGGGCGGCCCCCGCTCGGTTTGCC
>CAXTWT010000279.1:0-4029 GCA_964247955.1 uncultured Bryobacteraceae bacterium | reverse complement strand
GAAGCGGAGATGATCCGGGTGACTCGCTTCCTGGGCGGCCCCCGCTCGGTTTGCCGGATTCTCAGCGGCCAGCGCTATCCGCAAGTACCTTGGGAACAGGGAAGAGATTGGGTGCTCGGAGCGATTCACGAGTTGCTGCCGGTAGCCAAAGAACACGATGTCGTACTCGGCATGGAGAACCACTACAAAGACGGATTCTGGACGTATCCTGAGTTTGCCCAAAAGATGGACCGCTTTACCGAAATCATCAACGCTGTCCCTGACCACGACCATTTCGGCGTCCAGTACGATCCATCCAACGCGCTGGTCGCCGGAGATGATCCCATTGAGTTATTACGTGCCGTTGCCCATCGAGTTGTCAGCATGCACGCCAGTGATCGTTACTTGGCCGAAGGAGCAACTTTGGAGGATTTGCGCGGAAGCGACGGCACGATTGGATACTCGGAAAGCCTGCGCCACGGAGTGACCGGCAAGGGGCTCAACGACTACGATGCCATTTTTCGCATTCTGTCCGAACACGCATATGCAGGCTGGATCAGCATTGAGGACGGAATGAATGGAATGGGAGAGATGGCCGAATCCATTGCCTTTCTGCGAACCATGAGCCAAAAGTGGTTCCAGTAGATCGGCATGGCGAACCCCTGGCTGCACTGGTGGACCGATACCGTTGCCCTGGTTGAACAACCCACGTTTCCCCGGCTCCTGATCGCCTTGGTGCTCGGTTCTCTCATTGGCGCCGAGCGGCAATGGCGGCAGCGTGCGGCGGGCATGCGGACCAACACGCTGGTGTGCTTTGGAGCAGCTGCCTTTGTGGATTTAGGCACAACGGTTGGCGGGCCAGGCACTACCAACGTAATTGCCTATGTCGTTTCCGGCGTCGGCTTTTTGGGCGCGGGAGCCATTATGAAAGAGGGCGGCAGCATCAAAGGTTTAAATACGGCTGCTACCCTGTGGTGTTCCGCTGCGGTCGGCGCATGCGCCGGGGCGGGAGAGATGTTGGATGCCGTGTTTGTGACGGTGCTGCTTGTTGTCATCAATCTGGCGCTGCGGCCCATCTCACGATATATTGATCGGCGCTCCATAGCTCATTCGCTGCGGGCAGTGGATCGAACCGCCCTTTATCGAATCAGCGTGGTGTGTCCCTTCGGTCATGAGTCCGAGGTCCGTGCTGCCTTGCTGACAGCGATTGCGGAGCGTCCGCTGCTGCTGCGTGAACTTCGGACCGAGGACATCGGTGAGAGTGACGAAGCCCTGCTGCGGGCGGAAGTTCAATCCGAAACTCCGGGAACTTCGGTTCTGGAAGAGGTCACCAATCAATTGCGAAAGGACGAATTGATATCCAGGGTCGATTGGGCGGAAGCCCCGCTGGAAGTGGAGTAGCTCAGCCTTTGCGTACGAACAGAAACGCAATTTCAATCAGCAAAATAACAACTACCGACAACTCAAGGAAGAATGCGCGCCCCTGGTGAAATTCGTTAATCATGGAATCGTACAGGTCGCGCGCGGTCGTCAGTTTGTCTGTCACCAGGTTGCGATAGTCGCTGACGCCGATGCGAGTCGCCGCCATGCGGTACATGCGCGCATAGAACATGTCACTGAGGAATTTGATCGCTGTGTCGGTGCGCTCCACCAACTCCTGATAGTCGAGCCGAATCGTGTTCAGGCTTTCGGCTTCCCTTGCCAGCCTCCACCTGGTCCACATGGTATGACGTTTCTCCAGGCGCTTGTAAACATCGGCAAGAACATCTGTTAAAACATCGTCGTAGTAACGAAATTCCAGCAATTGTGTGTTCGCGTATTCCAGCAAGTCAATGGTGGGTCCGGCGGCGGCTCGGTTGTCGTAGATAAAGGCTCCCACCCACCCAAGCACCAGCAGATCGGTCGGGTAATACGACATGGTTGATTGCAGCACTTCGCGGTTTTCTGTCGGAGAAAGCGGCAATTCTTCCCCTCGTACAATCTGTGCAATCTCCGTGCCTCTGTCGCGAATCAACTGCTCGGCCGTAAGAATGGAGCTATTGTCGTTGTGGATCGGGTCTAGTTGGACTACGTAGTAATCCTCTGCAATCCATTCCTGATAGGCTTTACTCAGTGCCGGGCCTGTACGCGACAAAGCTTCCCGCAGCAGGGAAGCAGCAAAACTCTCCAGCTCCGAAGACGTGATCCAACGATTTGCCAAGGAGGTCAGTTCATTCCAGGAAGAATTGAACGGAAGTTGCATGTCGACGCTGGCGACGCCGTATTCGAAGTAGCGAATTCGGATCTCAACGTTCCCGCTGCCGCGAAGCTGTCTGGCTCCAACTTGCTCGATTACCGGCGGGCGTTCAAACCGTACATACTCCGGCGCGGGATGACGGAAGGCCGGTTCCCGTCGGCTTGGGTTCGTGCCGAGGATGCGATGCAACGCTCCGAGATCGATGGATTCCGCCACGTCGAACAACAGCAGACCGCGAAAACTGCCGGTCAATTTTGAAGGCTGGTGCATAATGCTCCCGCAATGAGCAGACTAGCGGATGTGTCCTGCGAATTGCGGTGAAAGCACGGTCAACGGCTCGTCAAGCTCCATGCTTTGACTTTGCCCGACTCGCAATTAACTTTGCGCAGGTATGCCCAAACCTCGAAATTGCGATGTAACAGGAGGTTTGCGGGCAAACTTTCGAGTGGAAGATTTAAGCGCCTTCAAAGCGGCGCGTTGTTCGCGGTCAACCAGTATTGGGCGAAGATCCTCTTCTACGACTCGGTATTGTTGGAGCTTGTTTAAGGCTCCAGATCCCAGTTCAGAAGCTGTGGTGAGCAGGTTAAGGCAGATGGTGGGAGCTTCCTGCATAAGAACGTGATGCCGTGCGAATAGGAGCAAAGATATATTGATCGAAAAAACTGCCGCTGTTTCACGCTCCTTTACCCCGTGGAAGGTGAAGCACCGAGTGTCGCCTTCATGTGTGAATCCCTGATATGTAAAATGCATGTTGCGTTTTTCTCCTTGCATAACCTGCTGTTGAGCAGACCGAGACCGAATGTGCTTGCATTGCCGGCAAGCGCTCACGACGTCTGTCATGGTCCTTGTTGCTGCGGAAAGGGGAAGGGAAACCGCTTCTTCTCTCGCCGGTAACGGCAACGACCATAACAACCTTTCTAGGCTAACGGCCTTCTAAGAAGCAGAGTTCAGAAAATCTGACTTAGTTCAGAGAACCTGAAGAATGGGCGGGAATGCTCAAACAGCAATATTATATCGAAAATAATAGGGCTTGTCCATCGCAAAGCATGCCGCAGCTGGCGCGGGGCGTGCTAAAGACGTTCTGTTTCCGCATCAACTACAGGGTTGTTTTGCGAGTCAGGAGACTGCAGGGGTTGCTCAGTTTTGCGCTGGAGCCGTCTAGCAAGTTTTTCCTGTTGCTTTTCTTTTCGCTGCTGTTCTTTCTGGCGCTTCTTAAAAGTTTGTGGTCCACGACCTGGCATACTTGCTCCTTTGAATATAAAACCGCCTGCCGGCCTTTACTTAATAGAGCAAAGGCTGGCAAGCGGCTCGGTTAATGTCTTTGTGACAGTTTGAACTGGCAAATGAGTTTATTTACCAGCGCGGTTCCCTTCGGCGATTACCGCCGTTACCGGAACCAGAATGACTGTGTCCGCCGCCGCTGCCGCCGCCTGTCGGTTTCGGCCGTGCTTCGTTGACGTTCATGGTTCGACCGTGAAGTTCAGCGCCATTCAATTGAGAAATGGCAGTCTGCGCTCCATTTTGTTCCGCCATTTCAACAAACGCAAAGCCACGGGGCTGACCCGTGTCGCGGTCCGTAATCATATTAACGCGCTCGACAACGCCATACGCCGCAAAGGCGGCATGAAGATCGTCCTGGGTGGTTTGATAGCTCAGGTTTCCGACAAAAATGTTGGGCATGATGTTAATCCTTGTACTTGAAAATTATCTTTGTCAGACTGCGCTGGAACCAGCTTAAAAAATTAAGAGGAGGAAAAGCGGCCGGAAGGCACTCGAAGTTGAATACGGATGCGGGCAAAGACAATTACAATATA
>CAXTWT010000278.1:0-6461 GCA_964247955.1 uncultured Bryobacteraceae bacterium | reverse complement strand
GCCTCAAACGGGTCTTGCCGCGTGCGCCAGTCACGGACCGCCACTTTCTTCCGGTGCGTCGGGCGCACCTCGCCCTCTTGCCAGGCCGTGCGCAGCGCCAAGAGGAAATCGTTCGCCGGGGAAGTCGTCGAGTTGGCATTCTCCAGTTCATTGTTCAGCACCTTGGTTCTCGTTTGCAGAAGCAAGTGTGCGCCGCGCAGCGTCCATGCCATTTGCTGCTTCTTGACAAAACGGCGGCTCACCACTTGATTGATGGTCGATTCCACAAAGGCCGTCGTGATGGTCTCCCCCTGGCGGCAGCGCTCCCCAAAGTTCGGAATGAACTCCCGGTTGTTGCGAATGTAGATTTCGAACTCCGTCATTCCGCGCGCCAGCTTTTCAGCCGCTGTGGAATGGTCTCGAATGAGGTCCAGATCTTGCAGTAAGTCGTGCAGCCGATCCAGTGCCTCGGCGACATTGCCGTGCCAGATCAGATGCTTGACGCTGTCGATCCGCTTCGCTATCGCGGCCCCAGTTTCAGTTTGCCCGGCTTCTGCCAGCAAGGTTTTGGTCTGCTGCTGGAGAACTGTCACCCTCATCGTAATGTGGAACCAATCGATCCAATGCTCGCTGCCGGGCTGCAGGTACTCCTGCACCCGCCGCACATCCTCGCCGCCGTCGGACAGGAACACAACCTGCTGATGAGCCTCCAAACCCTGCGACTTCATCAATTCCCACAACCGCCTCCGAGGCTTCTGATCATAGGTCTGCACATAGCCGAAACACTTCGTCTCCGAAATTTCATCTATAGCTGTCCGGCGAAAAGCCACCACGCTGCGACCGGCGATCACTTCGAAGAAGCCTTCCTTGTGTGCAGCTCTCACATAGCCACCATCAATGCCTACTGTGATCGGACCATCGGGCGGCGCCTGTTCTTCATTCTCCGTCTCCTCACCCGCAAACAGATTGAGTTGGCGCTCCTCTCCCAACTCTTCTTCCAATCGTTGGGCTGTGGCCTGGAGATGTCGGCGAATCGTCTCGTGATTCGTCCCGTCATCCACCGGCAGTACCTCAAACAACAACTCCGCGACTTTGGCGAACGGAATCGACGAGGCCCACTTCGTCTCCAGGTACAGTAATTCCGGACTCGTATTGCCACGAAGCCAGCTCGCCGAAGGCCGGAATGTTTTGGGGCCACTGTCTTGGCAGCGGCAACGATTCCAGCGCGGATTGGCTACCTTCACCGCTCCAAACAAGGTCTTCACTTCCATCGTTCCGCCCCCCTTGCCAGTGTGCCGCTCTCCGCACGTCGGGCAGCGTTGCCGCCGCTCCAGATCCTCGGCCGCATTGCCGGGCAACCATGAACTCCTGCACGTTTTCCAGCATCGCCTTGCTCTCACAAAGATTCAGTCCCAGCGTTTCCATCGCGAGTTGGCGACGTTCCATCTCCAGTACCTCGCTGCGGTGCTCTTGCCCAGCATCATTGATGCAGACCACCTCTACCCGGAACTTCATACGAACTTCCGGTCTTCGAGCAGCTTGGCCAGCCGCTCGTTAACTTCTCGCAAGCTGAACCGTTCCGGCTCCAGCCGTCCGGATTGTTCCAGGCGAGCATCCAAGCTCTTAGCCCCATCGGCCAACACGCTCCGCAGCAAATCCCAGGTGTTGGCAGAATGATTTGGGTGCGCTGCCGCCAACGCCTTAATGGTGCTCTCCACCTGTGCCGGCCGGAACATTTGCTCGCCCCTCTCCTGCCGCTTCAGCATCAGCCGATAGCCGGTCGGGCCGCCCGAATATTGCGGCGGCGTTGCCCCCCGCCCACCAATACAGACCGGCGTTTCATCACCGTCCGCGCCGTCCTGCCGGTCAATGACGCGGAGTTCCCATTCCCACTGGTCCAACGCGCCCAGTGTGTAGAGAAACTTCTCTTGGCGATGAAGTCGAAAATCGCACAGCCTCTTGGTCCGTGTCTGGCGGCGAAAGCTGCTGAACTCCTGACCGTGGACCTGGAACGCGTAGCCGATTCCGGAATCCCAGCCGAGCACGGCATGAAAGACAATATCAAAGTTGGCCAAGTCAAGTGAATCCGGCACCGCGACGAGCCGGATGACCATCGGGTAAACGTCGCGGAGAACCGCACGGAGAATCAGTCGTTTGAAGGGTGTTGAAGACATCCTCCAAGCCTACGCCGACCCCCGACTTTGTGCTGCTCTCCAATGATAGTATGAGTACCTGGTTGGAACTCAAAAGTGACCGTAAATGTGTTTGTGGGATTGTCGAGTTCAGCAATAAAAAGCGCTTTAATACTCGAAATCGTAGTTGCAGGATCGGTGCCATTCAGTTTTTGCATGACTTCTGTAACACGCTGCACAACATCGACAAGAACAAATACTTTAATTTCCACTTACACGTGAGCTTCGCGCGTGTGTGGGAGGAAGTCTACGATGTTATGGTGACGTGCTCTATCTCCTCATCCCTCAAAACAGCATTCTGGCTAACAAGTACAATTCCGACATCGCATACGCTCAGAACTAGATTCAGGTGAATTGGGACTGGCTGCAGCGGTCTGGAAATGAATCGACAATCTTTCTTAATGAAATGAACGGTTTGGATGCCAACTGTAGCACAGGGGTAATCAGACACATGGACAATTACTTCAGAAAATTGATCGGCTTTGCGCTGCTTTCCTCCGCTTTCACTGCTGGGATCGAGGTCAGCCAGACCCGCGATGACAGTGTTCTTTAGGGCCATCTAATGGCAGGGCAAATGGCGGGAGCGGCAGTCGGTGAACAAATGGGCGAGTTCGGAAGAAGGATCACGGAGCGGTATCTCAACTTATCATCCAGTTGAAGGAAGGGATCTTATTCAATGTCAGGGTCTATAGCGACATCGTTTTCACCTCTTCGTACGGCGAATATGGTCGATAAGACAGTGATAGTATAGGGCGCTAATGGGAACATTTTCGGACACTTCTGTTCAGGACGTTAAGCGACTTCTTGAGCTATACCCCATCGTCAACCTTCGACGGGCTTGGACCGAATTCAAAGGGACGAAAGAAGAAATTTGCCAAGCCGCAGCCGAAACCAAGGATTTTGATCGCATAGCGCAATTCGTTGATGACCACTCCAGCGACTGCAAGCAGCATGTGTACGTTTTTCACAAAGGGGAGAGCATCAGGGGTCTACCGGATACTTTGCTCGGAGAGTCTGCAGCGCGTATCCTCCCCGATACACGCGCCCTGTTTATCCTTCGCACAACCTATGAGGTGGTCCTACGCGACCCCCTAGAAGATGCATCGCTGGATTTTCTCTGGCCGATACGCATAGAATTTAGTCCGGAAGGGTCCTGTGTAGTACTGCGCTTCGTTGTCCTCGAAAAAACCGTATCTGCTTATTTCGACAGGCAATGCATCACAACTGGGAGAAGCGTGGACGAGAGACACATCATCAAAGAAGTAGAGTGCTGGGCCAAGCAACGCGCCGACCTGCACAAGGGCATCAAGGAGCTATGGAAAAATAAGTTTATGGACTCTCCGTCCGCAAAGCAGAAAAAGGCTTTGTCGGTTGCGGAGGAGATCATGGATGAGGAGCGTGGGATCCGAGAGCATAATCCCGAGCTGTTCCAGCAAATTCTCGATAACATGGTTATGAACGCTATGTTTTTTGTGGCTGACGAATCCTGCGGGACGGACGTATTTTCCGCAAAGCCATCAGAGGGGTTTCTTGGATTCCCTAGATATTCAGAAAAGGGAGGGACTGACTTTGTCATTTCAGAAATTATTCGAAATAATTGGTAGTCTCCTTCCGGAGCGTAGCTTAATCAGAAATCCTGAACTGCTCTCGCGCCTGAATCCGGACAAGATTTACCTCGAGAACGTGCGTAGCATTTTTAATATCTCCTCCAAGAGCGCACAACGCTACTGCGACACCGCTGTACGACAAGGCGTATTCCTCCAGTTCGTGGAGGTGGTGTGCCCGAATGGCTCCGTTGCTGCGTCTGCGGAGAGCGAAAGTAGTCTGCCCAAAACCGTGAGTTGCTGGATGCAATCAGACGGCAATTATGACGAGAAGATCTTCAAGACTAGCGAATTGCCGAAGAACGTCTTTTACCGCCTGAACGATGAAGCAACTGCCTCCCCACCTTACACCAGCGCAGCTCAAGGCTTACGAAGTTATTGAGCGTAATCGGATGGCATGGACGGCTCTCCGGGTCGTCCTGGGCCTTTTCACGCTGGGCTTTAGTGTCTTCATCTACATGGTCGTAACCATGCCGCACCAGACAGTCGTAAATACCGAAATTGGAGGTATTGATGTCCTACTTGGGTGGGCGGTGAAGGCCATCGTTAATAATCTTTTCCCGTCCAAGAAGCGCCCAAAATAGTTAACAGGCAATGGGAGACACTCAGCACCACAAAGCTAGTCATTCTGAAGCGGCCAAGGCCGGGAGAAGGGCCGCTGAGGTTTGGTGGCAGCCAGAATCAGCGGACAGGCCCTGAACTGCAGGGAGCCAAGTACCCCAAGTACCTCCCCTAATGTAATATGCGGCGCGGATGATATTGCCTGCGACGTCACGCCACAAGACTCGTGCAGAAGGCCTTGGACCTCATTAGATACCTTTTCTTCAATGAAATACGTTTCTAGGATTCGATAGGGAACCGAGAAACGGCGTAGGGTCTGGGCATCCACTCGCGTGCTTTAGCGGCACCGTGAAATCGATCAAAATTAGCTCGCTTTGCAGGTTGTGCTTGAGATACAGCATTCACGCCAACTCACCCGGTTACTGTTTCATGTGACGAGTCGGCATGCACGCCTCTTCGTTACGACTGTGGCAAAATTGGACAAATGGCCCATTCGGTCACAATCGGTGGCCCGAAAATTGAGGGGCTTGAACTCATGTCCCCGGCCGACCTGGAGTTTGATACGGCGGTTCGCTCGTTGTTCAAAGGAAACTGTAACGAGCTCCTGAAACTGAAGCCGTTTCTCACGATTGTTTCGAACCGCTGTGATCGGACATTGATTGCCTACACACTGATGTGGAACTTGGTTCAGTCTAGCGCACATATCACGTTCGACCAGCGCAAGTACCCTGATGCGGTCGCACCGGCCACACCGCAGCGCGGAAACGAAATCCGTCCAGGCGAGCAGAAGCTTACCGCGATGGCCATTGAGATCAATTGTGGCCGCTGGGGCGAGCCAGCCACGGAGGACTTCTATTTGCGCCAGTTTGACGACTGGCTTAAGGAATACAAAGACGCTACTAGCCTCACAATTAGCATCGATGCGGCCATCTTCGAGGATGGCGAGATCCTAGGGCCGAATAAGTCGGACCTCGACCAGGATTTCTTGGCTTACGTGGACGCGAAGCAGGAGTTCTACCGAATGATTGTGGAGAGCCTCGACTCAGGCCTGTTTCTCGACGAAGCCTTCGCACCGATCGAAGCCGTTATCAAGGCTAATACTGCCAATCCGATGTTGGGTTGGGAAAACGTGCGCACAAGATGGAAAATGATAGCGGCTCCGGAAGTCCGCAGCTGGAGGATGCGATACGGAGATGAAGCCGTGCCGGACATTTACCGTCGCACGCTACGACAGAAACCTTTCGAGATTCGTGGGAACGTTTATCGTGCCACCCCGGAAACCTGACGAGTTCTCTCGCACGTTGCCTGTCCACGATGCTGCTACTCGCCGACGAACACGGAAGGGTGGCAGTGTAGCTGTGGTCATCTTTGGAACACTTTCGACACACGCCGTCTGTGCCCTGCCTGCGGCTATCAATGGAAGGAGACCGCATGTCCCTTATGCGGTGAGTTGTCACCGCATGCCGATTGGTACCTCAGTCACTAAGCTCGTACATCGCGAAACTAGGATCTGCCCTTCGTGGGCTTCTCAGGGCGAAGCCGCGATTTGATTCGAGAATTACACTGTTTGGGCAGACGTTCCGGATGGTCGGAATCCAGAAACATTCATTAAGGGCAAATTGTCGACAACCCATTAACAACTCGGTCCTTACCCCCTGATCCTTTTGAGAATCAATCATCGTTCAAGAATTGCCAACTTTGCAGTTATGCACGAAATACAGGGTTCCGGGAAAGTTGGGATTGACAGTCAGCAATTTTCGCTAGCGCCACCCTCCCTTCGCGGGCCGTTAGGCAGCGGGAGGGGTGGTTTCCGGTGTCGGAAGCCTCCGCTGGCCGACTCCCCTTCGCAAGACGTTGTGATAGACTGGCGCCACGCCCGGAGGAGGGGTGTACTCCATACGGTTACGGTCCTGGACTCTTTTTGCGCTGCTCGCGGGCGGGGCCGCGTGCTTGCGTGCTGCTGTTCTCTATAGCGTCACCGACCTGGGCGGAAACTACACTTTTGCATACGGGATCAACAATGCCGGACAGGTTACGGGAGCAGCTGGTGGTGCATATGGTCCTGGTCACGCTTTTCTCTACAGCAACGGGGGGATGACGGATCTGGGCACGCTGCCGGGCGGAA
>CAXTWT010000277.1:0-6465 GCA_964247955.1 uncultured Bryobacteraceae bacterium | reverse complement strand
GCCGACTTCGGGAAAACTGCCGAAGCAGGGCAGCCGTACTCCGGGTCGGACTCCCAAACGCAGGTTCCCGTGGAAGCTTATGTGGACGGACAAGCCGTGCCGGTTCTGCATGCCGGTTTAGCGCCAGGAGCCATTGGAATCTATGAGGTGCGCGTCCTGCTGCCCCCAGATCTTCTTTCCGGTCAAAAGTCGAGCTTGCTCATTTCGCAAGGGGGAATGGGCAGCAACACTGTCACGTTCCCGATTGAAAATGCCGTTCATTAACGGAGAAGTCCAGTTTATCGAGGCTAAAGCCAGATAACAGCAATGGTTCCTGACTTCATCGATAATTAATCCCACCACAATACCCCAAAAGCCTCCTGCTCCCTTAATTCTAAGGGCAAGTTCAGTGTGCCTCTCGCGGTGCTAATCTTCGGTTGGGACCTTACTTGGGCTTTCATTTGAAGTCACGAAAAATGAAGGATAATAGCTATGTGGCAATCGAAGGAAATGTGAGGCTTCCCGATGACCTGCTCGCACAGGTGCAGGCCATAGCCGAACGGCAGGGCAAAACAGCGGATGACTTCATGGCGCAGGCCGCGAAGCGCGAAGTTGCACGGCAGCTAATCCTCGATCTTCAACGGGAACGCAAACCGAGCGGGATGACGGAAAGTGAGGAGATGGAAGTCGTCGTTAGGGCCGTCCACGATTACCGGCGCGGTCGGTAGATGCGGGCAGTGTTTGACAGCAATGTCTGGATTTCAGCTTTCCGCTTCAAGGGAAGGCCATTGGAGATGGTTCTGAAGGCGGCTGAGGGAGAGTTTGAGCTTTACATCTCACAGTCCATCATGGACGAAACCATCCGCGTCCTGCGTGAGAAATTCAACGTACAGCAGTTAGAGACAGACCAGGCGATAAAGATTATGAGCGCGGCTGCAAGGAAAGTAGAGCCTACTGTTAAGCTGAACGTGGTGAAGGACGATCCGAAAGATGACCATGTTATTGAATGCGCGGTTGCTGCCGGAGCGGATGTCCTTGTGACTGGCGATAAGAAGCATCTGCTGAAGATGGGCGAGTATCAAGGCACCCGCATGGTCTCGGTCGCGGATTTTATGAGCCGTCAAAGGGGACGCTAAACTATTTAGTTCCAACCGGACGTGGCTAAGAGAGTATCTGAGGCCACAACACGCGCGGCTTTTTCAGGGGCGAACAGCAGCAACACTGTCACGTTTCCGGTCGAAAACGCCGTCCATTAATTAATGCATCAGCTTCGTTGGCACGCTCTCTTACAGCAATGGGTGGTGGTGACTACCGCCCGGCAGAATCGCCCGCAGATGCCAGCAAACTGGTGTCCGTTCGATCCCGGTTCCGGCCGTGTTCCGGACCACTACGATGTTTATCTTTACCCGAACGATTTCCCGTCCTTTGCTCCCGATGCCGACCCCTTTAACCCTGAGGCGCATCCGGCGCTGTTTGCCGAAACCGGCCCGCGCGGCGCTTGCGATGTCATTCTTTATTCCCCCGAGCATACTCTTCCGCCTTCTGCCTTAACGCTGGAAAACTGGGGAAAGATCATCGATCTATGGACGGAGCGCACCCGGCAGCATGCCGCCAATCCCGACATTGCGCTTGTGGCAATTTTTGAAAACTGCGGCGAAGCGGTAGGCGTGACCATGCCGCATCCGCATGGCCAAATCTATGCTATGCCGTTTATTTCTCCAACGGTTCAAAAAGAGCTTGCCTCGGCCCGTGAGTTTGCGGCGACAAATAATGGCGCTAACCTGTTTGAGCGTTTGTTGGAAGAGGAACTGAAGGCCGGGGTGCGGGTTGTCGCCGCCAACGAGCACTTCGTTGCTTTTGTGCCGTACGCGGCGCGTTTTCCAGCAGAGATTTGCATCAGTTGCCGCCGCCCAACTCGCACCCTGCTGGATTTGACGGAAGCGGAGCGGAAAAGCCTGGCGGCAATTATCAGCATCATTCGCAAGAAATACGACAATCTGTACGGCTTTCTGATGCCCTTGATGATGGCTGTCAAGCAAGCGCCGCTGCGTGAGCCGGAAACCGTTTACCGCTTCCATATCCAATTCCTGCCTTTGCAGCGCAGCCCCACTAAGCTGAAATACCTGGCGACCATCGAGACAGGTTACGGCACATTCCTGGCGGACACTGCTCCGGAGCAGATGGCGGATAATCTGCGGCGTTCCGAGCCTGCTACGGCTGCCTACTCCGGTTCGTAGGGTTTCAGACTATGCTGGACGAGCAGTTCCCGCGTTGTTTCCAGATCTTTGGGCGCTACATAAAAGAAAGCTCCCGTTAAATTTCGCTTGATAAAAAACCCGCCCGTGTACGTTCCGGTTTCCACCAAATAATCCACGCCGGCCGCAGTTAGAACGTTTTCCAGGCTCAACGCATCACTTAAGCGATGCGCCATGTAGACGAGATCCAGTTCTGCCTCACCGAAATAGTCAGCGTTCCGTTTCATTCGTTCTCCGCTTCGTTCCGCTAGTCTAGGAAGAGAGCAAATTGTGTTCTCTTTGGTTGTAACGCACGTCCATGCGCGCATTTTCAAAAATAAACCGCCGAGTCCGGGAGACGCGCATGTTCGCCCGCGCCATGACTTCCGCTGCTCATCCGATTCTTGCTCAAATCATTCCTATTCGACGCTGTAACCTGGCTTGCACCTATTGCAATGAGTTCGATAAACATTCGCCGCCGGTTCCGACAGAGGAGATGCTGCGGCGTCTTGACAAACTCGCCGAACTGGGAACAAGCATCATCACCTTCAGCGGAGGAGAACCCACCCTTCATCCGGATCTCGATCTGTTGATTCGGCGCTCTCGCCGGAACGGAGCCATCGTTACCCTTATCACAAACGGTTATCTGCTGACGCCGGCCCGCATCGAGAGATTGAACAAGGCCGGACTCGATTACCTGCAAATCAGCATCGATAATGTGCAACCCGACGAAGTCTCCAAAAAGAGCCTGAAGGTTCTCGACCGCAAGCTGCAATGGTTGTCCGAGTATGCCGATTTCGACGTAACGATCAATTCCGTTCTCGGCAGCGGCATTCGGCAGCCTGATGACGCTTATCAGATTGCCACGCGCGCCCGTGAACTCCGCTTCAACAGCACGGTGGGGATATTGCACGACGGCAGCGGTCAGTTGGAGCCGCTTAACGGGCCGCAAGCAACGGTTTACGAGCAGATCCTGGCTCTCGGCAGCGGCTTGTTCTCGTTCGCGCACCATGACGGATTTCAGGGCAATATTGTGCGGGCGCTGCCCAACAAATGGCATTGCCCGGCGGGCGGGCGATTTCTTTATATCTGCGAGGACGGTTTAGTGCATTATTGCTCGCAGCAGCGCGGTCATCCCGGTATTCCGCTCGAAAAGTACACGGTGGAAGATATCATCCGAGAAGGCGCTAAACCGAAAGGATGCGCGCCTTTTTGCACCATTTCCTGCGTTCACCAGACGGCCATGCTCGATGATTTCCGCACGCGCCCCAAACAAACGCTGGCGGGAATTATCAGCCGACGCAAAGAACGCGACCCTTCCTGGCAGGTTCCGGCTTCGGTTCGCGCTCTCCAATGGATGTTCCTGCGGGACTCCCGTGTCCGTGATGCCTTCGGCGCAGCGGTTCTCAAACTTTTGCGTGTTCAAAAGAGTGGTGATACGATGCAACGCAGTGGCAAAACTTAATTGGACGATCCAAACCGGCGTTGTTGTCTGCTGCGCGTTACTGGGAGCTTGCGGCGGCACTCCTAAAGCGACCACGCCTCCTCTCACCCCCGGAACTGCGGCAGAACTCCTGCAAGAGTATCCCAAGGCGCAAACTTGGCTGAGCAACGTGAAAAAAGAAAATGCCGGTTGCGACTACAAGCTCGACATACCGGATCAGTCCGCCCACCCCACCACGCTTGATTTCGAGCATATTGTTACCTGCGGCGGACGCCCGAGCCCCCGAGCGCTGGACGCCAGTGTTTCATTTGCCTACGACGCGCAGGCCGGGCATTGGGTGATTACACGCTTTTTAAGTTAGCCTGCCGCCAGGCGCTTTCCATCCTGGAAAATAACTCTTGCGGGGAGATCGGCTTTGACACGTAGTCGTCCATGCCGGCGCTCAGGCAGCGTTCGCGGTCTTCCTTCATGGCATGCGCGGTGAGGGCGAGAATCGGCAGGCGCGCGCCCGTTCCTTTTTCCTGGGCGCGGATGAGCTGCACGGCCTCCCACCCTCCCATGACCGGCATTTGTACGTCCATCAGCACCAAATCGAAGCTTCCCGCCTCCAACGCGTCCAGAGCTTCCTGCCCGTTGTTAACCACCTTTACGTGATGACCGCGCCTTTGCAGCAAGTTGGTAGCAACTTTTTGGTTGATCACATTATCCTCAGCCAGCAAAATGCGGAGACTCGGTCCGTCCGTCGACAGGTTCGGCGAACTGGGTCGCTGCCGCCGGTTTTCGCCCGGATCTGTATTGGCCAAGCTTCCCGAAACGGCTTGCAGGAGTTCGGCCCCGGCAATCGGCTTAATCAAATATCGCTCAATACCCAATTGGCGGCACTGTGCGACATCGCCCTGCCGGTTGTCGGAGGTGAGCATGAGGATTACCGGCGTCGGTAAAAGCGGATCTCCCTTGATCCGGCGCGTCAGCTCGAAACCGTCCATCTCCGGCATGCGGGCATCCACCACCAGAAGCCGAAAAGGCCGGCCCACGTTTCCCGCTGCGACAATGCTTTGCAGGGCCTCTTCGCCGTTCTCAGCGGCTGTCGGTTTCATGCCCCAGTTCCGAAACAAACCTTGCAAAATGCGGCGGTTCGTAGCGTTATCGTCTACGATCAATACTTCCATGCCTTTTAGGGAGGAGATGTCTGCCGGAACCGGTTTGACGGTGGGACTCGCTGCGGTCCCGAAGCGCGCCGTAAAGTGGAATCGGCTTCCTGCGCCTACGGTGCTTTCCACCCAGATCTTTCCTCCCAGGAGCGCCGTAAGCTGCTGAGAAATCGAAAGCCCCAACCCTGTTCCCCCGAAGTTGCGGGTAATAGAGCTGTCCACCTGCGTGAACGCTTCGAAAATGGAGCGGATCTTGCCTTCCGGAATGCCGATGCCTGTATCGGCCACTGTGAACTGCAAACACACTTCTTGCGCCGAGACAGCCTGTACGACAACTGTCACGGAGACTTCTCCCGTTTCTGTAAACTTCACGGCATTCCCAAGGAGATTCAGCAAAACCTGCCGGAGCCTGGTGGAATCGCCTACCAGGGTCTCCGGCACTTCTTCCCGTACGTCGCAGAGTAGTTCGAGGCCCTTCTGGTGCGCGCGCAAGGCGAGTGTTTGCATTAATTCGCACACGACATCGCGCAGTGTAAATTCGACCGCCTCCAATTCGAGTCGGCCCGCCTCGATTTTCGAAAAGTCCAGGATGTCGTTAATGACGGTCAGCAGCGACTCCGCCGAACTCTTCACCATCGTCAGGTAGTCTCGCTGCTCGGCGGTCAAGTCGGTATCGAGGGCTAACTCAGCCATCCCGAGAATGCCGTTCATCGGGGTGCGGATTTCGTGGCTCATATTCGCCAGGAATTCGCTTTTGGCGCGGTTGGCAGCCTCAGCCGCGTTCTTGGCCGCTTGCAACGCAGCTTCCGCCCTCTTATGCGCGGTCACGTCCTGCACAACGACCAACGCCGCTTTCCGCTGATCCCATTCCAGGGCATGGGAGATGATCTCGACATCCATCAAGCGCCCATCTTTGCCCTGATGCACCCATTGCGTGGAGCGTTCGATCAACGGACGGGGCGCCTGCAGATTTTGATACAGCCGGGCCAGGTCGGCTGCCGGCCGGATGTCGGTAATCCGCATACGGAGAAACTCCTCGCGAATGTAACCGTAGTGCGAGATAGCGGCTTGATTAACGGCAAGAAAGCAAAGCGTTTCCACGTCGTAGACCCACATGGGCAGTGGATTGCTGGCAAACAGGAACCGGAACGTGCGTTCGCCTTTGTGCTGCATCTCCTCGGCTCTTCTGCGTCCCACCGCCATGGCCAGTTGAGTTGCAGCGAACGTGAGAACTTGTATCTCCTCAGCCCCGTACTGAGCGTCCCCGGCCTTGCTGTGTATTACTATTGCTCCCAAGATCGTTTCGCCGCTTTTGAGAGGCGCCCCGAAGCAATGCACAGGCAAAACTTCTGTCCATGCAAGACCCTCGCCTTTTGTGAGTTCTTCCGTCGCTGAGGCGCAAGCATGAAGAGTTTTGCCGGTTTGAAAAACAGATTCAGCCAGCTCCTTGTGCGCTCCGTCAGGCTCTACGCTTTGCTCGCCTTCCCGCGCAAAGAAGGGAAACGTCAGGCGGTCTGTTCCTGGGTCATGGAAGGCAATGCAGCAACTCCCGACCGGTATCAAATCTTGAACGATCTCGTGGATGGAACGGAAAAGAGTGTCGAAAGTTTGCGCAGCGTTAGCCTTTTCTGCGATCTGACAAAGCGCCTCTCCCACC
>CAXTWT010000276.1:4547-6542 GCA_964247955.1 uncultured Bryobacteraceae bacterium | reverse complement strand
GAGGCGAGGGAGCGACCAGGGACTTTTCCGCAAATTGTAAACTACAATCGGTCGACCAGCGATGTTCCAATCCCATATGGGCCCGCAGGTACGACTGTCGGTCAGTTCATTGCGATTGTCATTGAGGAGAAAATAGGAATACTCTGGAACTCGGAACGCTTTTTCCGTCTGCAGGCGATCACCGTAAGCCGTTTCATGAGTCCAGCGGAGATTGTCAGGGTAAGCTTCGGAAGGAAGGGGAAAATCACCGAGAGTTCCCCGGTAAGGCTGACGCAGATAAGGCTCCGGGACGGCTTTCCCGTTTCGTATCAGTTCCCCTGACTTGACTTGGATGCGGTCGCCGGGCAAGCCCACCACACGCTCCGTTCCCATAGCATGTCCATATGAATCACGAAATGTCACCAGTTCTCCGCGATGAACCGCTCCCATCAGGGGCGCATTCACGCTGATGACCCAATCGCCGCTATGAAGGCTCGGCTCCATCGAAGTATCAGCGTCCAGCGAGTAAAACGACAGAATGGTTTCGAAAAGAACGGCTACTGCCGCCGATGATCCCAGCACTCCGAGAAGAATGCTTGGTGCCGGCCCAAAGCGCGCTTTCCATTTCCAGGGAGTGCTGTTGACAGCTATCGCGGAAGTCTGCGTGGAGACCGAGAAACGAGCGGCTTTCAGACTGCCTATCAGCAGCAACGGCGCGATAGCCAAACAAACCGTAGTAAACGTCACTCCGAATGGAATGGCGCAAGCCGCAATGGTGAAAGCGAAAAAAGCAAATAGGCTCAGAATCGCATCGGGAGAACCTGTTCTCAGGCCCCATCCGGCAAACGCAAAGAACAGAAGAACCAGGAGGGCGGCAATCGGTCTGTGCTGATTATAGTAAGCAAGCCAGCCGATGACGCCGTAGGCGAGCGTGACCCATGAGCCAACTTCGAGAACAGAATCCGCGTCGAAACCGGATTCCAGCCGAGGCCATAGCAGTTGCAGCACGCCGTTCCGGTATATGCGTTCCCCCCTCAGTCGAGGCCCCTCTGCGAAGAAGGAGTGGGTTGGCTTCCGCCGCTGATCCTGCGGCGTCAAAAAACTCCTCAGCCCCTTGTCGGCTTGACATAGTCGTTCGAGATGCACAACCAGACGGTTGATTAAATCGACGCGGGCATTCTCCATTTGCATGTCAATCGCTTCCAACCTGCGGCTCAGGTATTGGTAGCACCACCACGCCGGGATCGCGACCAGTAAGCCCAACACAGTCGGAACCATCGCTTCCGAAAGTCCATTGGTAAGGTCGGCCAGGATGGCGGATCTGGAACTGCCGTAGCTGTGAAACGTATTAAACATCAGGTGGCTGGTGGTGCCCAACAACCCAAGCAAGGCCGCGCTCGCCGAAACCGTTGCTAAGCTGCTGACGCCTCGCCCCATTTCCCCATGAACACCAATGGCGGCCCGCTTGGAAGCCCACTCGACGCATTGGATAACAGGAAGGAGACGATAAGGGACCATACGAAGGCAGACACCGCCATGGGGCAGGTTGTTCCTGAAGATGCCGTGACTTCCGCTTTCCTGTTGAACTGAAGCGGCATAATGAAGGAGAGATTTGAGTTTCTCCGTCGCGCCGAATCTTTCCCTTAACTACCGATTACAAACAATGCGAGCTACAAAAATTGTCGCCACGCTCGGCCCTTCCACGGATGTGGAAGGTGTTTTACGGAAGTTTTTTGAATCGGAAGTGGATGTTTTTCGGCTCAACGCTTCTCACGGCACGCACGAAGATCTGGCTCGCCGCATCCAAGCCGTTCGCGAACTGGCGGGCGAGTTCAAGTCGCATGCCAGCATTCTCCTGGACCTGCAAGGACCCAAGATCAGGCTGGGCACTTTTAAGGACGGCCCCTGCACGCTTCGCGACGGCGACAAATTCACCATCACCACGCAGCCCGTCGAAGGCGACTGCGCAATTGCCTCCACGAATTACGCCGCCCTGGCAACCGACGTGAAACCGGG
>CAXTWT010000276.1:0-4447 GCA_964247955.1 uncultured Bryobacteraceae bacterium | reverse complement strand
TCCAGAAAACGGGGCAAATTTGTGATTACCGCGACGCAGATGCTCGAATCCATGATCGAAAATCCCTGGCCGACGCGAGCGGAAGTGAGCGATATCGCAAACGCCATCTATGACGGTACTAGCGCAGTCATGCTGTCGGCGGAAACATCGGCCGGCAAGCATCCGGTTGAGTCGGTTTGCGTGATGGCGCGGATTGCCGCCGAAACAGAAAGATCCATGCATAAAGCCTTCCCGGAAGTATCAAGAAGTGAAAAACTTTCCATCCCGGAAATCATCGCAGAGGCTGCCTGCCATTCCGCCGAGTCCGCCGGGGCGGTTGCTTTGGCGGTAGGCACCGCTACAGGAGCTTCGGCCCGTTTAGTGGCCCGCCATCGCCCGCCGGTTCCCATTTACGCGTTCACGCTGACAGAAACCGTGGCCCGCCAGCTTTCGGTGGTTTACGGCGTCCATTCCATCATGATTTACTCCATCGACTCCACCGATGGAATGGTTCAGGAAATCGAGCGGCTGCTGATTGAAACCAATCGCGCGAAGCCCGGCGACACGATTGTTTTCGTTGCCGGTCAGCCGGTCGGCTTGCGCGGCTCCACCAATATGCTGAAACTGCACCAGATTACGGGCGCGCCCATCTAATAAGGGGATCGAACATGTACGACGCTTTGTTAGTGGTTTCCTTCGGCGGCCCCGAAAAGCCGGAAGACGTAATTCCTTTTCTCGAAAACGTAACTCGCGGCCGCAATATCCCGCAGGAACGGCTGCTTGAAGTGGCTGAGCATTACTACCATTTCGGCGGCAAAAGTCCGATTAACGAACAGAATCGCGCCCTGATTGCCGCTCTAGGAAAGGAATTGAACGCGCGGGGGATAAAGCTACCCATCTATTGGGGAAATCGCAACTGGAGCCCCTTTCTCGCGGACGCCTTGCGTCAGATGCGCGCTGCCAGCGTAAGAAACGTTTTAGCCTTTATGACTTCCGCTTACAGTTCTTACTCCGGATGCCGCCAGTATCGGGAGAATGTTGCTGCCGCCCAAGCGGAAGTCGGGGAAGGCGCGCCGAAAGTTGACAAGCTGCGCGTTTTTTACAACCATCCCGGCTTTATTGAAGCGTGTGCGGCCCGAGTGCGTGAATCCTTGTCGGAGTTGACCGGCACAAACGTTCATCTGGTGGTCTCCGCCCATAGCATTCCATGTTCTATGGCCGAAACCAGCGACTACCAAAAACAGCTTCGTGAAGCAGCGCGCTTGGTAGCGGAACAGGTAGGCATGGCTCATTGGGATCTCGTCTACCAGAGCCGCAGCGGACCGCCTACTCAGCCTTGGCTCGGCCCGGACATCTTAGATCATTTGCGAGATTTGCACGGTCGCGGGATCAAAGACGTAGTTGTCGCCCCGCTCGGCTTTATTTCCGACCATATGGAAGTGCTTTACGATCTGGACACGGAAGCAATGGATCTGGCAAGGGAACTCGGCATGAACCTCCTTCGCGCCGCAACGGTCGGCACGCATACGGCTTTCATCCGAGCCGTTTGCCAACTGATCGAAGAGCGCCTGTCGCCCAATGAGCCGAAACTGGCTGTCGGGCATTTCGGTCCTAACCACGATGTTTGTCCGGCAAACTGCTGCCCCCCGCCGCAGAGAGCCGGTAAATCTCCCGTTTCGGTAGCCCCAGCCGTTTCGCTACGAACTTGATCGCTTCCATGCGATCTAAGCCTAGTTCCTGCTGTAGCCGCTCGACCTCGGCCAGTGGATCAATAATTTCAGACTGGGTCTCGGCCCTTCCAATCACTAGAGTGATTTCGCCTTTTACGGAACCACGGCGCTCCAACTCTTCGCGAATGACGGCAGCCGAACCACGAAGAAACTCTTCATGAATTTTTGTCAGTTCACGAGCCAGCACCAGCGGGCGAGCGCCGAAGATGTCAACCATGTCGCCCAGCGATTCCAAAATCCGGTGCGGGCTTTCGTAAGCAATTACGGTTGCCGTTTCAGCCGCCAGCGATTCCAGAGTTTTGCGGCGCGCCCCCCCTTTCGGCGGCAGAAAGCCGATAAATCGGAACTGATCGGTAGGCAAACCGGAAGCGGCCAGCGCCGCCAATGCCGCCGATGCGCCCGGCAAAGGAACAACCGGGTAGCCCTTGGCAACAGCCTCATGTACGACGCGATAGCCCGGATCGGAAATCAAGGGCGTTCCGGCATCGCTCACCAGCGCCACGGTTTCGCCCCGCTCCAATGTTGCCAAAATCTGCTCCGTGCGGCTCGCCTCATTATGGTCGTGATAGCTGACCAGCGGCTTGCGTATTTGAAAATGCTCCAGCAGCTTCTGTGTTTGGCGGGTGTCTTCGCAGGCAATCACCGCCGCTTCCTCGCGCAGCACGCGCAACGCGCGCAGGGTAATATCTTCGAGATTGCCGATGGGCGTGGCAACCAGATACAATGTGCCGGACAATTACTAGCAGTGTATCGTTTACGCTGAAATTGCGCTTTTCACGATAACAAGGATGGCAAAACAGTTTGAGGGTCAGCCAAACAACGAAGGACCGCTTTATATTCGGTGGGGCGCGGACCGCTCCCCGTACGCGGTCGAGTTGAAATTAGATTTGGTCGCAAAAATTCGTCAGGAACTGGCGGCGGCGGAAGCGGCCAAGGTGGAAATCGGAGGAGTACTCGTTGGATCTTTGCCCACCCATTACTCCTCCACACTGCGGATCGATGACATTGAAACCATCCCGCGCAGTTCCCAGGACGGAGCGACTTTCATGCTCGATCCTAGCCAGGAAGATCGGTTCGCCGAGGTGCGCTGGCGGGCACGCTCGAAAGAATTAAATGCCTTGGGGCTTTTCCGAAGCCATACCCGGCCCGGTCCCCTCCGTCCCTCCATCGCGGATCGGACCCTGCTGTCTGCTGAATTTCAAAACGCCGTTTACGCGCTTCTGCTGGTGGGAGCCGCAGAGCCGCATACAGCAGCGTTCTTCATCTCGGCGGACGGTCAACTGCCGCCCGAATCTTCGGTCCGGGAGTTCCGGTTTGATGAAGGGGAATTCAGATCGCTTCCCGAAGTGGATCTGGAATCGCAGGATGGGAGCGCGACCAAGAAGCTTCGATCGGGAGGAGGTCCGGGAACAACCGCCGCGCTGGCTGCCATCGCAGCGGGAGTGATCGCGTTGCTTTGGTACTTCAACCAATCTGCCATTCCGCCCTCCTGGTTTGCATCACGCCCGCAGCAGCTACAGTTGGCGGTCACCGGCGAAAATCGTCTGTTGCATATCTCCTGGAATCACGCAGCAAAAGACCTGGATCACGCTTCGGGCGCGACTTTAATTATTCGCAGCAACGCAACCGTGCGTGAAATTAAATTAGGCGTGGACGAGTTGCGGTTAGGATCAGTCAATTGCGAGATCAACTCGCCGAACGTCGCATTGACCTTGGCTGTTGACATACCCGGATCAGTTTCGGTCAGTCAATCCGTGATGTGGAAGCAGTAAGTTCAGACACGCTCGCGCGTGATTAAATCCTCACCCTTCATCTGGGTGGGCTGAGGCAGTCCCAAGATGCCCAGGACCGTGGGCGCGATATCTTTCAGCGCTCCGCCTTCGCGCAGCTTTACGGCATCATTGCTCATGTAGATAAACGGTACAGGATTCGTGGTGTGATACGTGTGTGCGCCTTTCGTGACGGGATCGACCATCATTTCCGCGTTGCCGTGGTCCGCTGTGATGATCCAGGAACCTCCCGAGCGCTGCAACGCGCTGTAGATTTCGCTTAACCCGGCATCTATCGTTTCGCAGGCTGCAATTGTAGGCGTCAGTTTGCCGGAGTGTCCGACCATGTCGGCGTTAGCATAGTTCATCACGATCAAGTCAAAGCCGCCGCTTTCGATAGCAGTTACCACTTTGTTCGTAACGCCTGCCGCGTTCATTTCCGGTTTCAGATCATAAGTGGCAACTTTGGGCGAGGCCACCATTTCGCGTTCCTCACCGGCATAGGGCTTTTCGTTGCCGCCGTTGAAAAAGTAAGTGACGTGCGCGTACTTTTCCGTTTCCGCGACGCGCAGATTCTTCCCACCCGCCTTCTCCATCACCTCCGCTAGAATGTTGTCCGGATGCTCGGGCGGCAACACAAAGGGCAACCCGAACCTTTGATCGTACTGGGTCATGGTCGTGTAGGTCAGGCCCCTCGGCACTAATGAGCGCGAAGGCTGCTCTAAGGAACTGTCCGTGAACGCCATGGTGATTTCACGGGCGCGGTCCGCACGGTAGTTGTACATGATCACGCTGTCGTCGCGAATGGAACCAATAGGCTCCTCCCGTTGGTCCACAATCGTGGCGGGCTCGACAAACTCATCCGTGATGCCGTGCTCATAGGATCTCCGCATCACCTCCGCAGCGGAGTGGAATTTTGCGCCGTTGCCCAGCACCATGGCTCCGAAAGCACGTTCGATCCGTTCCCAG
>CAXTWT010000275.1:0-6554 GCA_964247955.1 uncultured Bryobacteraceae bacterium | reverse complement strand
GCAGATCCCGCTCTTTCTCCAGCAGGCCACGCGCAAGCGCGACAAAAATTGTCTGATCTGGAGGTGGTAATTACCTATGTTAGTCCGCTCCGGCGCGCGCGCGAAACAGCCGCTTATCTGCGTACGGCTCAACTGCTGGTTCTTCCAGAACTGCGGGAGATCGATTTTGGCGAATGGACAGGAAAAACTTGGGAGCAAATTCAGGTGGGTTGGCCCGCGCTGGCCCAGGCAAAACTGAAAGACTGGCTGGACATAACGCCTCCGGGCGGGGAGTCATGGGCGGATTTGATGGATCGAGTCCGTTCAGTTTGGCCCCTGATTCGAAGTGGACCATCTCCCGCCGCTGTTGTTGCGCATGGAGGCGTGAATGCCGCGCTCGCCAGCATCATTGATGGGCGTTCGCCGCTGTATTTCAGCCAAGCCTATACGGAGATTACAAGCTTTGAGTACAGAACTGATTAAGAGCACGGTAACGAGCATTCCTCGTGAACTTTCGCCGGGAATTGCCGAAGCTGTGCGGCAGCGCTGGGATTCACTGACGAAGCCGCGCGGAAGCTTGGGACGCCTTGAAAGCGAAGTGTCGCGACTGGCGCAAATGCAAAACACAGCCGTACCTCATATCGAGCGCCCGCGCATCTATATCTTCTGCGGCGATCACGGCATTACGGCAGAAAACGTCAGCCCATATCCTTCGGCAGTAACTCGTGAGATGGTCGGCAATTTTCTCCGTGGGGGCGCTGCTATCAATGTTCTGTGCTGCAACCTGGGCATTGAAACCGTTGTGGTTGATGCCGGTGTTTGTGGGCCTAAGATTTCTGGTGTTCTGGACCGCCGCATTGCGGAAGGCACCCGGAACTTTCTGCATGCACCCGCCATGAGTGTGGCGCAAGCTGCCCAAAGCCTGGAAGCCGGTATTGCGCTGGCTGGTGAAGCTGCGGAAGCATCAGACATCGCCGGTGTAGGAGAGATGGGAATCGGCAACTCAACTGCGGCCAGCGCTTTGTTATGCGCGTTAACGGGCGTAACGGTCGAGAGCGCTGCCGGACGCGGCGCCGGCTTGGATGACGCCGGGTTGCGACGTAAGCAGGAGGTGATTACTTCGGCTCTCGCGCAGCATCGCTGGCAAATTGAAACAGGTGACCCGCTGCAAACTCTCGCTGTTTTCGGCGGTTTTGAGATTGCAATGATGAGCGGTTTCATGCTGGGTGCGGCGGCACACAGCTTGCCTATCATCGTGGATGGTTTTATATCCGGCGCAGCTTTGCTGGTAGCTCGGGCTTTCTATCCCGAAATCGCTAAGCACGTTTTCTTCGCTCACCGTTCCGCTGAGTTGGGACACACACCTCTGTTGGAGGCTGCTGCCGCCTCGCCGCTGCTCGATCTTGGCATGCGTTTGGGAGAGGGAACCGGTGCGGCGCTGGCTATTGCAATTCTGCGCGCCGGAGTGCAGTTGTACCGGGAAATGGCGACCTTCGGCGAGGCGGCGATTTCAGACTTGAAAGCAAAGAAGGAGTAGCCAAATGAGTATTGCAACAAAGCGCGGCGATGGCGGTAAAACAAACCTGCCCGGCGGCGTCCGCGTTTCAAAAAGCGATGCGCGGGTAGAGTGTTACGGCACGGTGGATGAATTGATTTCCCAATTGGGTTTTGCGCGTTCGATTGCTTCGAATCCTGAAGTGAAGGAACTGGTAAAAGAAGTTCAGCGCGAGTTATTCAAGGTCGGCTCCGCTATCGGAACGGCGCCCGAATCGCGCAAACCTGCGCCGGCAATTACGCAGGAAATGGTGGACGCGCTGGAAAGCCATGTTCACCGGATTGAAGCGCTGCCCGGCATTTTAGGCGACTGGTCTCTGCCTGGAGAGATCCCCGATGCTGCGGCAATGGATATAGCGCGAACCGTTTGCCGTCGCCTGGAACGCTCGGCAGTGCGTCTCTTTGAAGACGGCGTTCTGCAAAATGCGAATATCCTTGCTTACTTGAACCGCCTTTCTGATTTGTTATGGCTGCTGGGAAGGCAGTTAGAATTGCAGGCCGGAGTGGATGCGGCGCTACGGCCGAAAGATCATGGCGGCAATCCCTGGTCGCGTGCCTGGTGATTGATTCACTGCACGTTGATGTCTGCCGCTTGGATTTCCGATGGAATAAAAGATCGGTCCACCAGGTCACGCATATCGATGCGCTTTTGCAGGATTCCCGCAGCCAGCGCCATGTCTTCAATCTGCTGCATGTCTTTGTCGGTGGGAGTCAGCATGCGATAGCTGACTCGGTCGGGTGGACGAGTCAACACAAAGCGCACCAGTTTTTCATCCTGGCGGAAGTAAGGAGCGACTAATTTCGCCGCGTCCAAGCGATGCGTTTCCGCCCACTCTCCGCTTTGCGCGATGCCGCGAACCAGATCTTTCACAACGGCAGGATGTTGTTGAATTAAGTCTTCTCTTGCCACCAGCACGCAGGAGATAAAGTGAGGCCAAATGTCCTTTGCCATATACAACACGCGACCGCTGCCGTCTAATTCGGCGCGCGCCGCTTGCGGTTCGCCAACGAAGTAAGCGTCAATTGCCTTTGCCGCCAACGCTCCCGGCATATCGGGTGGAGCCATTTCGACCATTTTGATTTCATCCGGGCTTATGCCCTGATCGAGCATCAGCTTGCGGATCACAAGGTTCTGATTGCTGTATTTGCTCGGAATGGCAAAGGTGCGTCCGCGCAGATCCCGAAGGCTACGGGCAGGCAGGTCCTTGCGCACCATGACCGTTGAGCCGTCGCGATGACCGAGGTACAGAATCTTTACCGGCAAGCCTTGTTCCCGCAATTTCATGGCGAGCGGCGCGATCATGAATGAGGCGCTCAGGCGTCCCGCTTTCATCGACTCCACCACGGTTGGAAAATCCTGGAACCGCTGCGAAGTAAAACGAGTGGTCTTGCTGGTTTTACTGGCGAAGTCGGTTACCGGGCAGGTCAGATGGCACGTGACCGGCAGGAAGCCGACAACCAGTTTCTCGCGATTAGCATCCGAAGCGCTGCGGCTTGATGCAGCTTGCCAAGGCTTGTAGCGAAGAATGCCGAGAGCCGCGATGCATAAAACAGAGCCGATCATCCAGCGGCCTAATGAAGAACGAAGCACGTTTAATTATTCCTTATCTCTTCCGACGTTAGCAACCCGTCCCGGTCAGTTTCCAAACCGAGTTCGCCGAGAATACGCTTCGTGGCGGCAATCACTTCCGGGTGCGTCAGATCGCGCGGGCGCGGAACGCAGATGCTCAACTCAAAACTAATCCGGGCCGGGCGCGTGCTGAGCACAAAGATGCGGTCGGCCAGTTGCGCTGCTTCTTCAATATCATGCGTGACCAGCAGAACCGTTCTGGGCCGCTCGTGAAGAATACGCGCTAACTCCCGGCGCATGCGCATGCGGGTGAGATAGTCGAGTGCCGAAAACGGCTCGTCCAGCAGAAGAATGTCCGACCGGCCCGCTAAGGCGCGCGCCAGTTCTACGCGTTGGCGCATTCCGCCGGATAGTTGATGCGGATAATGGTTGCTGAAATTTTGGAGCTGAATCAGGGCGAGCAACTCGTGGGCCTGTTGCTCGCGAACTTTGCGGTCGCGTATCTCGCGCAACCCCAGCTCTATGTTCTCTTTTACGGTACGCCAGGGGAAGAGCCCGTCCTGCTGGTACACCATTCTGATCTGGCCTTCGTACTCAACCGTCCCGGAGGACGGCTGGTCACTGCCGGAAGCAATGTTCAGGAGCGTCGTTTTACCGCAACCGGAAGGGCCGACAATGGCGACGAACTCTCCGGTTAGCACTTCAAAACTGACATCCTGTAAAACTATATTCGAGCCGTAGGAACGGGAAACGGATTGGAACGAAAGTGCGGCGGCTTTCATCGGGATTAGCGTTCGTACCCCCAACGGACGCTCGGAACTTTTGTGAGCCGCAGTAGGACACGGTCCAGAACAATGCCGATTAGGCCGATCACGATCATTTCCACCACCAGAATATCCGTTCGCAAACCGTTACGCGAATCCATGACGGCGAACCCTAGACCGTCGCGGCCCGCAATCATTTCAGCGGCAACCACTACCAGCCAGCAAAGACCAACCGTCATGCGCAAAGTGGTAATCACCTGGGGCATGATGGCGGGCAGCGTCACTTCAAACAGCTTTTCCGATCCCCTCAGCCCGTAGCTTTGCGCCACGCGAAAGTAAACTGCCGGGATACCGGCAACGGCTGCCATGGTGGCAATCACAACCGGAAAATACGCGGCTAAAAAGATCAGGAAGATAGAAGCGGAGTCGCCGACCCCGAACCAGAGTATGGCGAACGGAATCCACGCCAGCGGAGACAGATTCCGAAAGAAGTTAATGACCGGCATCAAGGCAAGCCGACCTCGCAAGTTCTGTCCCAGCCACACTCCGGTCGGGATGCCCATAACGGCGGCGACGAAAAATCCGACGCCGACGCGATACAAGGAGGTAACCAGATCATTAAACAAACGCCCGGTGCGGATCTCTTCCGCAAATCCCAGGCCGACGGCAAGAGGCGAAGGCAAGGCGCTGGGGTGAAACAGATGCAGCTCCCAAACGGCAACCCATAACCCCAACAGTCCGGCAACGGCGCTGAAGGGAAGCAGGAGCTTGGCTTTGCGCGAAGGCTGAGTGGGCATCAATTTTAAGCCGCTGTCGCCAGTTTGTTGGAAACTGGCGCTTGCCGTTTGCTGGTTACGGCAATGTCAATCGCGTTCGCAATCGGGCCAACAATCGCCAATGCATAATAGGGTGCATGAACATTTTCGGCCAAGCGCAGCGACATTTCCATGACTGCCACCAGGAACGCCACCAAGCATTGCGCCCAGCGATCTTTGACAGTTGTTCTGGGGTCGGTAATCATGAAGAAGATGAAAAGCTGATACATGGGTCCGGTGATCGGAGCCACTTCCGCCAGAAATGGATGTCCGGTGATTAAACTTCGGATGAACGACAGGGCGACAAACGAAACGACATACGTTGCCGTGATGTGAAACCGTTTGACGCGAAGCACAATCAGCACGCCGAGCGCCCACACAATCAGCATCGGCCAGATCGTATTTCCCCACTGAACGCTGAGCGTCGCTACGTACTCGGGAACCAGCAACAGCATGGCGCAGATAGCGAAATTCGAGGGATTCCACAGGTGACGTCCGCGCCAGCGGATCACGTATTTGGACATGATGGCGAGAACGCTGCAGAGCGCATACGGCCAAAAGGCCGGAGAGCGTAATAAGATTCCAACGCTGATGCCGGAAATGTATGCGCTTGCCAGATGCGGAGTTTTTCGGTACAGCAACCAGCCCAGAATCATTTCGCAGAGAATGCTTACGGCAATCGCCAAGGCAGTTCGCGACAGGCTTTCCAGCAGGCCGAAGGAAACTTGACTGATTAATAAGATGAGCGTAATAAACAGCGGCGGAAGATAGCGGTTTTCCGCGCTGAAAAAACGCGAGATCGCGGAGCGTCCTCCTGCTGCCGGAGCCAATGTTTGCTGCATAGTATTTAATCGATGGTTTGTAAATAGTATCCCAGAAGTGGATGGGGCCGTACACTTCTGTCACTGTTTTTGATTGTGCGCTGTGAGGATCGGTTTGCCGGGTTCCAAAGCAGTTGAAAATTCGAAGCCACTCGGGGTAAGTTCAGGCTCGCCTACCCTTTCCGGCTCCGTCGGGGTGGCAGCGGCTTCTTTGGCTTTCCGGCGTTCGGCTCGTTTCTGCGCCTGCTCCCGGCGCTGCTGTTCGGCTTCCTCCTGCTGCCGCCTGGCTTCTTCCTGCCGTCGTTCTGCTTTGCGTTCCTGCTCTTCCTGTTCCAGGCGCGCGTTGCGCAGTTCGTTCAGTTCCGCCTTGTCTTTCTCGAACTGCCGCCGCAGCCGCCGCTCGTGCAGGCGCAGGTTTTTGAGCGCCTTGGCTTCGGCGATCTCGGCCTGGGCGTCGAGCAACAGGCGCTGCACGGCGGGATCGGGGTGCTGCGGTAAGGGTTCGCCCTGTCGCCGCGCCTGGGCGTACAAGGCCGATTCCAGGCCGGGGATCGACTCCAAGCGCCATTGGGTGTCGGCCAAACTTTGCACGAGGGCGTGTTCTTCCACGTTGTCCGGGTTCCACCAAGCGACGACGCGCTCGACATGTTCGCGGTAGGCTTGGGCTTCCCCCTCGTCGGCCAGCAGGACGGCGCGCCCGCACAGGCCGGTTTTGACGGCGTTCAAGGAAGAAACGGCTTTGCCTGCGTCAGTGCGCGGGCCGGTGGAAAGCTGGGCGTTGGCGCGATTGGCAGCGAGGCGGCGCTCGCTGATCGGGGCGGAGTCGTCAGAAAGGACATCAGGAGATAACATGCGGGGTCACCGTAGCACTCGCTGGCGGGACCGGCGGGTGAAAAACGGGCTAAGCCGAAGAGAATACGGCAAAAAGAAATGCGAGAGCAGGTGGGAACGCTTCGGAAGCGAGTCTTCGGCGAGTGGAATTTATCATCATTTCATGAGGGTGTAAAAAAGATTGTGTCAGCGGTGTTTCTCAGAACAGAAAAGGAGAGAC
>CAXTWT010000274.1:0-6561 GCA_964247955.1 uncultured Bryobacteraceae bacterium | reverse complement strand
TTTGGAGCGCGTTCTTGTACACGTGCTGGATTGAGGCGCTCAAGGATGCGAGGAGCGTGCCTAATCTTATCGTATTCGCCTTTTTTAGTATTTGTAGTTGCGGACTTCAGTCGGCGTAGTACATCCGATTTTTGAATTGTTTCAACATCGGCTGTCCGGCCGATGGCATTCTCCAAGAAACCCTGACCATAGTAGCTAGCCTACAAGGGCGTCCAAGTCAGCTAAAAACCAAGCTTCCATTAGTTGGACCATCCAAAATACCTTGTCAGCTAATACCGGATCAACTCCAATTGTCTGGCAGAGCACAGCAGGATCTTCAATAGACTGCTCGCTATCTTTAAGCAAGATGTTGACGACAGCAGGATTGCTTCGTAAAGCCTTTTTAAAATCACGGGGTCCGTCGTTTGCCGGAAGGAGTTTGAGCTTTGCATTCTTTTGTCGAGCAAGATCCCGAAGTGGCGAAAAGAACTGCGTAAAAGGTTGTCTTAGCGTATCTGTACCTTCAAAGTGAATGTGAACCTCCATCATTCAAGAGTTCCACCTATGTGCCCTCTTCTCCAGAGATCACCAAGGGTATAGTCATGCAGCCATTCCCGAAGTTCATCTGTGCTGAGACGTTTGAAACATGTGCTTTCGTCCGTATCCCTTTCACAAACGAGAATGGCTTCTGGTTCGTCAGAAAAGTAATCTACCAACGCATCCGAGTGTGTGGTAACAACTATTTGCATGCGGCTGGACGCCTCTTTTAATGCTTCAGCAACAAGCCTGAGTGCGTCAGGGTGGAGGCCGATTTCCGGTTCTTCAATGCAAACAAGCGGTGGAGGATCGTGATCGCACAAAACTGCCATTAAGCATAGGAACTTCAGTGTTCCATCGGACAAACGAGTTGCTGATATCCTTCCTACATTTCGCTCAGTAACGTATACTTGAGCAAGCCCGGATTCAAGCCTTATCTTAATATCTTCAAATCGATTGGATAGCCGTCTAAGGTACTCTACTACCTTGCGTAATGAGCCATGGAAATCCATTTCCTGAAGCGTTAGAGCAAGGTTTGCTCCACCATCGTCGAGTGGATACTTCGGAGCAGCCGAACTAATTCCATACCTAGCTCCGTCGCTAAAACTCGTTCTAAACCTTCGATAAATTCTGATACTCTCTAAAGCTTGTGCAGTTTGAATAGTCGGTGTGATATCAAATGGATTGCGATAGGTTGCAAATGTTGATTCACTATTGCCGATAGTAGCTAGCATTTCAGATTCCGATTTACCGCCACTAGTTTGGGGAAATCTGGGATGTATTGACAGTTGATCACCAGCACGTAAAAAGTAGTGAGAGGTTGTCTTCTTAGTGCCAAGAGGGTTTAGTGACTCTGACCTAATTAGCAATGAATTCTTCAAGCTAGAAAAAGAGATTTTATACAGGAGCGTACTGCCTGCCACTTGCAAGGTACAGCTAATAGCAGCTTTGTCTGGCGTGCTTTTACCTTTTTGATGAATCCAGCTATCAGCACCACCGCTCTGCATCAAAAATGAATTAATATTGCCTGGTAATGCCTTAAGCAGAGCAATGCATTCAATCAAGTTTGATTTACCGGACCCATTTGGCCCAATTAAGATGTTTAATTCGTCTAACTCAATGGCAGTTGACGTCCGAAATGAGAGAATGTCGTCCAGCTTTAGATTACGAATAAACATCGGGTAGCCCTATTTTACCCTTCGATTTTGCCTCTCTCCCTTACGATCAGCTACAGTCAAAGAACGGGATCGAAGTAGCGGTAACCTGTTGTGGGCGGTTCCGGTCTAAAAGTTTGTCGGTTTCCCGGTAGGTTTGATGGGTTTCCTTTCACCCTGGTTTTTGGCCGGACTTCTGGCTATTGGTTTTCCCCTTTGGCTGCATTTGCTGCGGCAGTACCGTCGCACGCCGCAACCGTTTAGTTCGCTCATGTTTTTTGAGCGGCGGGTGCAGGCTTCTAGCCAGCATCGCCGGTTGCGGTACCTGCTTCTTTTGGCTTTGCGGCTTGCATTGTTGGTTTTGTTGGCTTTGGCGTTTGCCAATCCGTTTGTTAACCGGACCAGTACTGTCAGTGGTAAACTCACGCTCACGGTACTTGCGATTGACCGGTCGTTCAGCATGCGGGCGGGTAGTCGAATCCAGCAGGCGAAAAGTGAGGCGCAAAGGCTGGTAGCCGGGCGCGGCGGGCGCGAGCTTTTCCAGGTGATCGCGTTTGATTCGCACGTGGAAAACATGACGTCTCCCGAACTGGATAAAAGCACCGTGACAGCGGCGATTCAGTCGGTTCAGCCGAGCGACGGCTACAGTTCGTTCGGAGAATTGGCCCGCACGTTGCGCGTGATGGCGCAAAGCAACGGGATGCACCAGGACGTTCATTTGTTCAGCGATATGCAGCAAACGTCCATGCCTTCCAACTTCCGGGATCTGGCTTTAGGACAAAATACGGGTCTGCAACTGCATCCCGTAGGCGGAGGAACCGCGCCGAATTGGGCGGTTGAGGCAGTGACGACCTCCGAGCATGTTTACGATGTTCATAACACCCGATTGACCGCTACGATTGCCGGATGGCAGACACCGGCGGCCACACAGAAAGCCGATCTGGTTTTGAACGGCAAGGTGATCGCTTCCAAAGAAGTTTCCGTGCCGGCCAACGGCCACGCTTCCCTTGAATTTCTGGCGTTTGATGTTCCGTACGGGTTGCATCGGGGAGCGGTTCGCATTGCGCCACGGGATGCGCTGGCGAATGACGATGAGTTTGCGTTTTCGGTAGAGCGCTCCGATCCGCGCCGGGTGTTGTTCCTATATGCCGGTGGACGGGCGCGAGAAGCTTTTTTCTATAAAGCGGCGCTGGATTCAGCGGCGGATACGGGGTTAACGGTGGAGCCGCTGCCGTTGGAACGAGTTTCCGAAAGGGATCTTTCCAAGTATGCATTTATTGTTCTAAACGATCCGGGCGCGCTGGATGAGGGGCTGACACAGAAGCTGTGCGGCTACGTTCAGCATGGCGGCGCGGCTTTGATTGTTCTAGGACCGGCGACGATCCGCTCAGGGCGGCTACCATTGTCGTCTAATGGGCGCTTGACAGAGGTGCGGCAGGTGCAGGGAGTGAGCTTTGTCGACAACCAAAACCCTGCTCTGGCGAGCGCGGGACGATTTGAGAATGCGCAATTTTTCCAGGCGGCGGGGATAACGCCGAAGGCCCGCGATCATGTGCTGGCGAAACTGGCGGACGGGTCGCCGTTGCTGATCGAACAGCGGATGGGCGAAGGACGGGCGCTGGTATTTGCTTCCACCCTCGATAACTCAACGAACGATTTTCCGCTGCACGCCGGGTACCTTCCGTTTGTGGCGCAAACGGGGCGGTATCTGGCGGGCGCGGAGGATACGCCTTCCAGCGTAGTCACAGGCACGGCGGCAACGCTGCGGCGGACTCGCGATGAAAGCACGGCGGCGGATGTGGTCGGGCCGAACGGCAGGCACGAATTATCGTTGGCGGAATCGACCAAGGCTCTCAGCTTTGATCTAAACCAGAGCGGTTTCTATGAGATACAGCGGGCTAACGGGCAGCGGCAGTTATTTGCAGTCCATGCCGACCGGCGTGAATCCGATTTAACGGCGGTTCCCGCAGAAACTCTCGATCTATGGCGTAATACTGGAAGTACGGCTGTGGCGGCAAACGGCGGAAGCGTTGCGGCGGAAACACGGCCCTGGAGCCTGTGGCGCTATGTGATGATCTTTGTTTTGATCGCGGCGCTCCTTGAATCCCTGTTCGCTTCCCGGTATTTAAGACAAGAAAGGCAGACAGCATGACAGCGCTTGAACAATTAAATGGTTACTTACGGCGTCTGGAGTGGCGCTTGCGCTTCTTTGCGGCCTCGCGTGGGGCGGCGATTGTGGCGGGATTGGCGCTGGCGTTGACCGTCCTTTTAGTTGCGATCAGCAATCGGTACGCGTTTGCGCAAAACGTGGTTTTGCCGCTCCGCATCACGCTGTTTGTGGCGTTGGGGTTAGCTGCTTCCTTTGCCTTAGCGGGGCCGCTGCTGAAGCTGAACCGGCGGCGGGTGACGAACCTAGTAGAGCAGCGCGCGCCGGAGTTCCAGGAACGGCTGCTAACTCTTACGGAACGGCAGAAGGCAGGAGATCCGTGGTCGGAAGTGCTGGCGGAAGATGCTTTGCGCGTTGCCAGTGCGCACCAGCCGGAACAGATCAGTTCCAGCCGTTCGCTGTTCGGCGCTTTGGGCAGCGGCATTTCGGCGGCGGTGATTTTGTTGTGGCTGATTACCGCTGGTCCCGGTTACTGGGGGTACGGCGCTTCCCTGCTCTGGACCGGCAGCGCTCCGGCGAGCAAGCGCCCGATCTATGACATTACGGTGCAGCCGGGAGACAAGACAATACGCCGGAAGTCCGATCAGTTGGTGACCGCACAGCTTTTCGGTTTTTCGGCCCATAATGTGACACTGCACGTGAAATACGGGAACGCGCCGAAATGGGACGAAACGATCATGCAGCCGAAAGGCAGCGGCGACGGGTATCGGTTTCTGTTTGCCGGGCTTTCCGATGAGGTTGAATACTATGTGCAGGCGGATCGGGCGCAGTCGCGGCATTTTACGATTCACGTGAAAGACCTGCCGAACGTGAAGCGTGTTCGGGTGGCTTTGAAGTATCCGGCGGCATTGGGGCTTCAGAACGCAGTATTCGATCCGGGCGGGGACATTCGCACTGTGAACGGCACGGAAGCCGAAGTTTCTGTTTTAACAGACCGGCCGTTGGAGCATGGCGCAATCATGCTGGACGGCGGAAAAAAAATCGATCTGAAGCCGGGTGAAGGCAATTGGTTTTCGGCGCGTTTGCCGATTGAGAAAGACGGCGCGTACCATGTGGCCGCTATCGACAATGGCGAAGCGGTGCGCATCAGCGACGATTATTTCATTGAAGCGAAACCGGATGAGCCGCCGACGGTGAAGCTGTTGAAGCCGGGCCGTGATCCGCATGTCAGCCCGATTGAGGAAGTGCCGGTCACGGTGGACGCAGCGGATGACTTTGGTGTGCAAAGCCTGGAATTGCACTATTCCGTGAACGGTGGGCCGGAAAAAACGATTCCTTTGCTGAAGTCCAAGGGATCGAAAGAGGCGCAAGGGACAACGACGATTGCTTTTGAAGATTTGAAGGTGGTTCCCGGCGATGTAGTCAGCATGTATGCGACAGCGAAGGACGCCAACACCAAAGCACAGAGCGAGATGGTTTTTGCGCAAGCCGAGCCGTTTGATTTCAAGTTCTCGCAATCGCAGCAGATGGGCGGAGGCGGCGGTGGCGGCATGGGCAATCAGTCGAGCGATATTTCTCAGCGGCAGAAACAGATTATTGCAGCTACTTTTAACGAACTGAAGGACAAAGGCAAGAACCGGGCGGCGTTGACGGAAGATGCCAAACTGCTTTCCGATCTGCAAGGAAAGCTGAGTGAACAGGCGATGACGCTGGCGCAGCGCATGGGCAGCCGAGAGTTGGGTTCCGCCGGTTCCGAGTTTGCGCAGTTTTCAAAGCTGATGACGGATGCTTCAGGTGACATGGCCGTCGCGGTAGAACATCTAAAGCCTGGTAAATGGAACGATGCTTTGCCGCCGGAACAAAAGGCGTTGGGGTCGCTGCTGCGGGCCGAGGCTTTGTTCCGCGACATTCAAGTAGCCTTCGGGCAGCAGAGCGGCGGCGGCGGTGGAAGCAGCGGGGCGCAGCGCGACTTGGCCCGCATGTTCGACCTGGAACTGGACACCAGCAAGAACCAGTACGAGACCGGTCAGCAGGCGTCCGCACAACAGCAGCAACAAGATACGCAGAAGGCGCTTGATGAGGCTTATCAGCGATTACAGGCGCTGGCGCGGCGGCAGGAAGAACTGGCGGCGCAGAACCAGGGGCAACAGCAAGCTTTTGAACAGCGTTGGGAAGAAGAGCAGTTGCGCCGCGAAGCCGAGGAGCTGCGGAAACAAATGCAGCAGTTAGCGCAGAACTCACAGGGAGGCCAGCAGCAGTCGGGCAGCCAGGGAGGGCAACAGCAGCAACAAGGACAAAAGAGTTCGCAGGGGGGGAGCCCCTCGTCCTCCTCGTCAGGACAGGGTGGCCAGCAGCAAAGCTCACAATCAGCCTCGAGTTCTTCCAGCGGTTCTTCCGGGCAGCGAAGCGCGCAGGAGCGGCAAATGGCCGAAACCCTGAAACGCGCTGATAGTGCTTTGCAACGGGCCGAAGACGAAATGCGCAAAGCGGTGAGTGACCGTGATGCCGGTGCCCGGCAGCGGGCTGCGTCGGAGCTTCGGCAAGCGCAGGAAATGATGAACCGCATGATGTCGGGTCAGGCTGGGAACAGCGTGGGTGACATGGCAAACCGTGCGGCGGAGATTGCGAACGCGCAAAAAGAGATCGCTGGCCGCATGAAAGGGATGTACGGAGAGGGTTCGGCCCGAAGCCGTATGCGCTATCCCACGTCCGGCGAAACGGGCAGCGAAGGGATGCCGGAGATGCGCGACCCGAACAGCACCCGCTTTGGCTATGGCTTTCAGC
>CAXTWT010000273.1:0-6565 GCA_964247955.1 uncultured Bryobacteraceae bacterium | reverse complement strand
TCGTGGTTTGAGCAGAATCTGCCCAATACAAAACATTTCTGGTATTTAGAAGATGAACCGCCCGCGTCCGATCTTCCTTTGGTCGAAAACTGGGCGAAGTGGATTGCCGAGAGTAACGGACCCGGCAAGAACCTGTGGACTCTGGCCACCCTGAGCGTCGGCGGCGCTTTACAGTATGTGCCGGATCTAAAAATCCCGATGACAGCGGCCTGGATCGGCGATTGCGGCACGCAGCAATACTGCGCCAACAACACAACGGTTACACAAGGGGAAGTGGACCAGTTTCTACAGCTGCCGAATCGCCATTTAATGGAATACAATCTCAATCGCCCCGGCGTCGGCACTTCGAACACAGAGGACGACGGCACGGCCATGCGCACCATTGCCTGGGTGCAATACAAGATGGGTATCGAAGGCTGGTTCTATTGGTATGCCAACCTGAACACGCAGAATATCGATTGGTTTCAAAACGCCTGCACCTGGAACTGTGCCGGGGGTTGGCAAGATCCGAATTTTGGATGGACGGGCGGTACTTCGACCAACGGAAACGGCTTGCTGGTGTATCCGGGAACGGATGTGACGAATACGCAAGATTCCTACGGCGTCCAAGGCCCGTTTGCCTCGGTCCGGCTGAAAGAGTGGCGGCGCGGCATTGAGGACGGCGATTACCTGACGCTCGCTGCCCAGTACAATCCAGCGGCTACGAAAGCCTTGGTGCAAAGGGTCATGCCGAAGGCTCTGTGGGAAAATCCGGCTCCCAACGGCGATCCTTCCTGGTATCGGGGTCCCGTTTCGTGGTCGTCGAACCCTGATGATTGGGAAGCAGCTCGCCAACAGTTAGCGCAAATCATCACGAACCATTGCGCGAGCGCACAGGCAGTTTCGGAAAGCCGCTCGCCCTGCACGTCTCCCGGAACATCTCTTAGCACGCCAGCTAGCCCGACCACGCCCACTCCAACGACACCCAGCACACTTACCAGCCCGACCACGCCCACTCCAACGACACCGCCGAGCACCACGCTTGGCCTGCAATATGTGCCGATCACCCCTTGTCGGCTCATTGACACCCGGAACGCGAGCGGAGTCTGGGGCGGACCTTTTCTGGCGGCGGGAGCAACCAGGGACTTTCCCCTACGCAATAGCCCCTGCCCCGTACCGGCAACGGCCCAAGCCGTTGCCGTCAACATCACGGTGGTTCCTCATGGCCCGCTCCGCTGGCTCACGGTGTGGCCGGGCGCACAAGCTCAGCCGAGTGTCTCGACGCTCAACTCACTCGATGCCCGCATTAAATCAAACTTCGCCATCTTCCCCTTAGATTCCGATGGTGGACTTAGCTTTTATGCTACGGACGACACCGAATTGATTGTGGACGTGAGCGGCTATTTTGTTTCCGGCAGTCCTGCCGGGTCCCTGATGTACTATCCCGTGAGTCCTTGCCGTCTGGCGGATACGCGTGCGGATTGGGGCGCGCTCGGCGAGCCCTTTCTAACAGCACGACAGGAACGCCGGTTCCCCGTGCTGACCTCATCCTGTGCTGTACCCGTCACGGCGCAGGCTTATGCGCTCAACTTCACCGCGATCCCGAAACAGCGGCTGACATGGCTGTCGGCTTGGCCGGCGGGACAAACGCAGCCTCCCGTCTCAACCTTGAATGCCCCGACGGGAACGGTCACCGCCAACGCCGCGATCACGCTGGCCGGGGTCAATGGAGACATCTCCCTGTACGCGAGCGACGACACGGATCTTGTGATCGACATAAACGGCTACTTTGCTCCTCCCGGTGCGGGCGGACTGTCGCTCTACACCCTTCCCCCGTGCCGTAGCTACGATACGCGGGTTCAGGGTAATCAGGGCGCCGTTCAAGGAGTGCAAACCTTTGCGCTGAGTCAATCGAGTTGCGGCATCCCGGTCACAGCCCCGGTAGTGTTGCTGAATGTGACCGCGCTGCCTGCGGGTTCTCTTGCTTACGTCAGTTTGTGGGGGGCGGGAAATGCGCCGCCCGCAATCTCCACCCTGAATGCCGATGACGGCCAGGTGACCTCGAACTTAGCCTTTGTGCCGGCAGCGCAAGGAGCTGTCAGCGCCTACACGTCCGGCAACGCGTTTCTGATCTTTGACACTGTCGGATATTTCGCTCCCTGACGGAAGAATAGGGTTCCAGATGTCGGCGCGTCCTCATACTTTGGTCCGCCCGCCGGCCCATACTCATGCCGTTGCACTACCTTTATCCGGTGTCATCGCCTTTCTGCCGGTTTGAATGCTTTCGGCTACGACTCGCTTGGCAGCGGTTTCGAAATGGATTCGAGCGATTTCCCTAGCAGCTTCCACGCCGAAGGCCCACTTCGCCATAGCTGCAATGATTCAAAGCGCCGCGCTGCTTGCCCTCTCCCTCGTGGATGACCACACCCAATCCCGGTGCGCTGCGATGAACGGTCGTCAACACCTCCCCCCAGGCACTCAGAATGCAGGGGGCAAATGGCACTCCCGCTAGTTGGCCGGTTCTGATACTCCGTCACCGGAGTTCATGATTGAAATGGTACAGGGGGCCGGATCGTCCTGCCAAGCAAGATGCCGGATCTGGTCCGGCAAGAGTTCCACGGCCTTCTCACGGCGCATTTTGCCGTTCGCCGTCTGCTGCATGACGCGGCGTTGCGCGCTCAGCTAGATCCGGATCGGCTCTCGTTTCTATAGGCCGTACGAGTGATCCGACGCAAACGGCCCCTTTCCGGCGCCCTGTCCCCGGCAGGACCGGAAGGCGTAGCATCGTCGTCTTCTCGAGGAAGTTCGGCCAGAACGTGTGCCGCCGCGATTGCCGCGCTGCCACGTCCGCGGCGTCAGGCGAAACATGAGCAGCTATGCACCAGTGCGATGCCGGGTCCCGCAAGCTCACTACAAACCGCTGGTGCAAATCATTAAGTGAGCAGTATTGGATCTAGCCCCGCATCGAGGGCGCAAAAGTGGCTGCGCTGATCGCCTACATCGACTCCGATTGTGTGCCGAGCGGATACTTCTGATTGTGTTTTCATAGATGAAACCTCCAGAACTGTTCTACCAAGTTCCGAACCAGCCTGCTCGTCAGTCCGAGTCTCATCCCAGTCTCAGCGCTTCCCGTATTGGAACAGGCAAATAGGATAAACCCTTACATTTTTACTTAGTAAAAATTACAATTTGTAAGCACTTATCTAGTGTAAAAGCGATGCACCTGCCCGTTATCATTGAAGCCTTAGCAACGCTGTTTAACTTGCTTTTTCAATAATTTGCTTTGTTTCAGCAATCACATTCTTGACCAAATCTAGCATCGGTCATTGACTTTGTTTTTCTAGTAAATATTACTCTGGCTCAGCGTATTGACTCTCTTACCATAGGATCGAGTCGAAATTCTTCATAAAAGTATGCTCCCTTGATCAACGTCAGCTCAAGGGTGAGAACGATTCGCGTTCATGCCGAGCTCGGCATGAGCAGCAATCCTTACCGTAAGTGAGAATGGGCCCGAAGTCCGCCGGATGCCAACTCAGCTTGTACGGTGAGAATGCCGGCTGAGTAGCCGCCTGCTTTGCGGCTGGTGACAGGAACGTTGACACTGGTGGCGAATTCTATTCCCTTGTTCTTCAAGCCATGGCAGGCTGGAGGGCGGCAAAGCGGGAGTGCCGGGTCTGGGCAGGCGCCTTTCCTTCCCACCAATCAGCGATCCGCAGCAGATTGATGGCGGCTGCCGTCACGAGGTGCTGCAAGTGAGCCTTGGCCGATCCGATGTAGCGGCACCAGCGCAGGCCACAGCGCCGGATCGCTTGTTCATGGGTACTCTCAATGCCGGCTCGGGCGGCATACTGCTGCCGGAACTCAGCCGTGGTTTGCCGCTGCCGTGCGGCCTGCAGGGCTTCATACTGCTCACGCTCTTGGAGCCCGATGAGGCGCGGCTCCTTCTTCGCCTTTGTGCATTGCGGGCGGAACCGACAGGGAGTGCAGTCCTGGCGAGCGAAGCGGGCCTCCCACACCATCCCATTCTTCGGATAGGTATTGGGTAGAAAGGAGATGCTCTGCTTGCCGGCCGGACAGGTCACGGTCTGGTGGTCCCAATCCACTCGAAACTGCGATTTGTCGAAGCCTTCGCCGGCACGGGCCTGCCAGCTCGGATCATCCGCCACTGGTCCGATGATCGTCACCCCATACTCGCGCTGGCTGTCGACCAGCACGTGCGAGTCGGTGCAGCCCTTGTCGACCAAATGCTCAGTGGGAAGGAGGTCACGTTTCTCCAAGGACTGATGAACGTCCTGGATCATGTTGTCATCCGGAGTGGTCGCGGGCGTGGTCTCGACATTGACGATCAGATCTCGACATTGACGATCAGATGCGGCAGTGTTTCGTCACACGTTTCCGTCAGATGGACCTTGTAGCCGATCCACTCCACCCTTCGCTTGTTGCTATAGCGGGCCTCGGGGTCGTACGGCGAGGCGATCAGCCCGGCGGGGGAGGGCATGTATTTCGCCTCCCGCCAGCCTAATTGCCCCTCGCGCTCGCTATACTGCTCGGCCCAAACGCGCCGGAGCAGTTTCACCGCCGGCACTTCGCGCAACCAGGACTCCTCCGTAGCCCCATCGAGAGCGGTCAGCAGTCTTTGCCCATCGGCCCCAATCACGGCAGCCAAGGCTAGGCGGGCCTGGTCGGTTTTGGGCAGGTGGTAATTCTCGACCCGCTCGCCATAGCGCTCATACCACTCCGCCGGTGCCCAGGCCTGGAGCCATTCCGGGGCGACCACGGCCAACGCGTTCAGCGCCGCCCGCAGCGTCTCGCCGACCCGCTCCAGACGATTGAGTACGCGCACGGCGGCCAGGACATAGGTGGAATCGGTTCGTTGCCGGCCTCGCTTCTTGAGCAGCCCCAGTTCGCGCACCCGCTCCAGCAGCGTATCCAAGAGCAGTTGCTCGGCTTGGCCCGCGACCAAGCGCGAGCGGAACTCGCTGAAGACGGTGTGATCGAATCCGGGATCGGTCAGTTCCAGACCGAGCGCATACTTCCAATCAATACGGCCCCGCACGGCCTCCGCCGCTTGCCGGTCCGAGAGACCCTCGACAAACTGCAGCACCGTCGCCAAAGCCAGTCGGGCTGGCGCTTCAGCTGGTTGCCCGCTTGGGGGGAAAAGGGCAGCAAACTGGTGATCTCGGTAAAAGGGGCCGAGCGCATCCGCGATATGCAGCGCCAGCGCGCCTTTGGGGAAGGCGGCCCGGGCGACGCGCTGGGTCTGTTCGGGAATGAGGTGCTCGGGTTGCGGGTGGAGCGACATGGGGAGCTTCTCCTGAGAGGGATCTGCCGGGTGCCGTGACCAGGCAATCGGCCAGTCCCTCTATCTTCCATCAAATACAGGAGAAAGCATTCGCCACCAGTGTCAACGTTGGCATAGACCCAAGATGGATCGGATTCAATCCTAGCGCGCAGGATTGGTCCTGTGAAACGCCTTTGCAATCAGGATTTGTTTGTCTGAAACGTACAGCAAAGGAAAATAAGCTTTGTCCGAACAAGCTCCGGCTTGTCGCTGACGATAAGCCGACGTCCAGAGCCCTTACGTCTACCGTGACATCTCACAGCAACGGTCCGGAGATATAGCCCTGCACCACGGAGCCAATTAAACGGGTGGTTCGGCTGCGATGCATGCCGACTACCGGCTTGTAGGCAAGCAAGTAGCGGCTGACAACGAGGCCGGCTATTTGCACCAGGATGAGCCCGATGCGTTCTTCCCGGCGGTCTTTGACCACCACTTTACGAATGACCGGCAGAGCTTGTTGCTGAACAAACTCAACGAAGCGCTGACGCGCCAACTCATGGGTGCTGGCGGCACGGAGCAGAACCTGCAGTTCGCGGTGCGTGCTTTCCCCTTCCCACTGCTCCATGATGTGCGCGATCAGGGCCTTTCCCCTGCTTTCGGGCGCGACGCTGGCGAGATCGGGCATGCGGAAATCAATGGATGCGGCCGTGGCAAAGAGTTCCTCCTTAGAGTGGTAATAGCGCATGACCATCGACGGATGAATGTTTGCCTTGGCGTGTTGCCTCAACGAAGAATGTTACCGCACTGTAATTGTCACAAAGCCACTCGTTTGTGATCACGTCTTTATCTATTGTGAAGGGATACTGGTCGTCGCCGTTGTGCGAATGTGGAAATCCTGCGCGGTGGGCAGGATTTCCAAGGAGCTTAGGAAAGGGTGGGAAACCCGGTGTTTGGGTTTTCCAGGCTTTCCTGGGCTCCGTCATTGGCACAACGGAACAGGCGCTTCCACAGCAGACAGGCAGTCCAGTTCCTTCGGCGCCAACGTCGGAATAACCGGGAGCCCTGCTTCCTCGCTCCCCATCACGAGGCGGCGCGCAATCTCGCTTCGCCATTGTTTGACGCGCCGCTGTAGAGTGCGCAGTTGGCCGTCCGCAAAGGTATCCGGGCACTCGGCTCGCAGACGGAGGAAGAGATCTTTGGCTTGACTATTCGGCTGCTCTTCGAGCCATTGCAGCACTTGCGGCCAGACTGCCTCAAACGGGTCTTGCCGCGTGCGCCAGTCACGGACCGCCACTTTCTTCCGGT
>CAXTWT010000272.1:2367-6569 GCA_964247955.1 uncultured Bryobacteraceae bacterium | reverse complement strand
TGCACGGAGGTGCGTTTAGGGATGGATGATCGGCGCAAACAGATACTGGCGACGTTGACGCAGATGGACAAGCAGTTCGGCAAGGGTTCCGTGATGACCTTAGGGTCGCGCGCGGCGCTGCCGGTGGAAACGATCACAACCGGATCGATTTCCATTGACAACGCGCTCGGTGCGGGTGGGTTTCCGCGAGGCCGCGTGATCGAAGTGTTCGGGCCGGAATCTTCGGGGAAGACAACGCTGGCTCTGCATGTAATTGCCGAAGCGCAACGCAATGGCGGCACGGCAGCCTTTATTGACGCGGAGCATGCGCTGGACCCTATCTATGCGGCCAAATTAGGTGTTGATACTGAAAACTTAATTGTTTCGCAGCCTGACTATGGCGAACAGGCTTTGGAGATTGCGCAAGCGCTGGTCAACTCGCAGGCGGTTGACGTGATTGTGGTGGATTCCGTGGCCGCCCTAACGCCCAAGGCAGAGGTGGAAGGCGAGATGGGCGACAGCCACATGGGTTTACAGGCGCGCATGATGTCACAAGCCCTGCGCAAGCTGACCGCTTCCGTTTCCCGCGCGAACACGTGCCTGATCTTCATTAACCAACTGCGTGAAAAGATCGGCGTCATGTTCGGCAACCCGGAAACGACGACGGGCGGCAGGGCATTGAAGTTTTTTGCATCCGTGCGCGTGGAAGTGCGTCGCGCTACCGCGATCAAGGATGGCGAAACGGTAACCGGAAACCGGACGAAGATCAAGGTTGTCAAAAACAAAGTGGCAGCGCCGTTCCGCGAAGTGGAAGTAGATATCCTTTACGGCCACGGCATTTCACGGGAAGGCGATGCTCTCGATCTGGGCGCGTTGCAGGGAGTTCTGGAAAAGAGCGGATCGTGGTACAGCTTTAAAGGCGAACGAATCGGGCAAGGGCGGGAAAATGCGCGGCAAACCTTAGTGGACCGGCCTGAACTGCGCCAAGCAATTGAGAAGGATTTGCGGAACAAGCTCGGCTTGAACGGTGCGGAAGGAAAAGCGACGACGGAATTTGCTTTGACGCAAAAAGATGAGCGCCGGATTTCAGTGGCGTAAAAAAAGCGCTGCCCGAAAGCAGCGCCCAAGGAGAGATTTGTTTCTTAATTAGGCCGATGCAGACTTAGAACCTTGTTGCAGGGCTTGTTGATTGACTTGATTTTCGCCTAAGGCAGTCAGCTTTGCGTCGGCCTGTTTCTCTTCATCCAATGTCTTTTGAATGAGGTTAACGGCTTCCTGCTGGCCTAACAGTTCAGCATAGGTGCGCAAAGATCCCCAAGACGCCATTTCAAAGTGTTCCACCTGGTTACCGGCAACGATCAGGGCGGCGTCGCGGATGGGATTTTGATCCGTGTTTTGGATCATATTCTCCACTTCCTTGTTCATTGCCTGCAAAACCGAATTCGGTTTTCCTTGCGGCTGTTTTCCGAAGATTTGAAAGATTTGTTCTGCCCGGCCAACTTGTTGCTTCGTTTCCAGTAAGTGCTGTTCAAAGGCTTCGCGCAACTGCGGAGTCGAAGATGCTTGCGCCATCTTCGGCAAAGCTTGGGTAAGTTGCTGTTCCGCATCGTAAGAGTATTGGAGACCTTCTAAAAAGAGGTCTTCCACGGATTGAAGTTTCATAAGTAGATCCTTTCGGGTACAGGCTCGCGCTTGCCTTCCCATTGTTAGGGTACGCTTCTTAAGCGTGCAAGGAAACTGGATCGATTCCCAGGTAACTAAAATGCAAGCGTAGCAACGGCGTTACGGACCTCGGTTTCGAGCGACATTTGGCGCTGTGTCAGGCTGCGTTGACGGTCACGGAGCTTCACAATCTGTACTTCGTTGCTCGAAAGCTGCGATGAATACTGCCGGACCTGCTCCTCTTGGCCGTTCACGCGATTGAGGCTGTTAATGTTTTGGCGAAGGCGGCTGCTGTCGTTGTCGAGATCCCGCATCTCCCCCGCTGCTGATTTCAGGTCTGCTTCCGCTTGCACGATTTGACGCTTCAGCGCCAGCAGGCTTTCCAGTTGTCTGCGGCCAGTGTCGCTCAATTGTTTGTTCGAAACAATGCTTAGCAGGAAATCCGGCGTGGAACTCAGGATTTCAGTTGTGTTCGTATAAACGTGCTCCTGTTCCACTTTTAAGGCTTGCGAGCCGTTCGAGGGAAGCGCCACTTCGAAGCGGTAGGCCGTCGCCGTGCGCTCCGTCGGTTTCGGCGAAAGAATCGTGTATTGATCGGCTCCTTCCTGTTGAATCACTAAAGTCTTGGGCTTTGGGTCGACATTCTTGATGGTGTAGGTGCGCGTCTGGCGGTCGGCGTAACGGAATTGAAAGATGCCGTCTTGAGCGTGGATCTCACGAACGGTTTGACGCGGGCTGTCGAAAGCGGTGGTGATACGGGCGCCATAATCCACGGCATAGCCGATCAAGCGTTTGTCATCGGCCTTTAACGTTTCGACCAGGGCTTCACCCGCGTATGCGCCACTGTCATAAACCGTTAATGGCCCGCCGTCGAGCGTTTTGCCGGTATTGTTCGTGATTTCAGCGGCGTTCACCGGATGCTCGCCGCCCGATTCGGTATAGATCAAAAGCTTGCGGGCGGCAATGCGGTCCTGAAGAAAGGGCAGCATGGCGGATTGGCTGCGCTTGATCGTGATCGGACCGGCAAAGCTGTATTCAAATAGTTCGCCCAGGGTGGCTCCAGTTGCTCCTTCGACGGTACTGGGTTCAGCAACTTCTGTTTGCACCATTCCGGCGTTTGGAAGCATTTTTGGAGCCATGAGTTGGTTGGCTACAGATTGCTTAGGTGCGGGCCGAGGAGGCGGAGGCGCTGCGATAGGCAAGCCGCCGAGAACGCCGCCAATTACTCCGTTTGCGTCCCCCGTGCCGCCAACTACTCCGGCCCTGTCACTCACCGCAGCTCCATCCACACTGCCGCCGTAAACAACCGGACCGGCGGCGCGGTCTTCCGGCAGCTCGGCGACTTGGCGGCGGCCGTAACGCGGCGTGTCAAGCTGGCTGATAAACGAAATCGGGCGACCGGAAACAACGGAAAGTTGCACGTCGTTCCAATCTTCATCTGTCGTGTTGTCAACAATCGCCCACCCTTCGAGCATTGGGTTCGCGTTCCCGAGAGTGAGGCGGTAAGACGATTTCCAGATGGCGGCAGGCGTCACATAGGCAATGTGCAGATTGCGCGCGCTGCTTCCGGGCGCGTCAATGTAAATGCTCCGGCGGTCGCTGGACCGGACATCGTTTACGGTTTGGAGATACTGCTTCAACTGAGTCTGCAGGCGCGCGTCGGCAAAGCGTATGGAAGCAATTGCGCCCAAATCAATGGTGGTGAGTTCGCCGGAATCGAGCAAAAGCGTAAGCTGTTCGCGAACAACGCCGGGATTGTTGTCGCCTCTTACTTGAATGACGCGCGCCCCGACGATGACCCCGGCCATGGCGCGATCAGCCGACTTAATCTCAAGGCGCGCCCCTTTGAAGCTGTCGAGAAAGCTGCTCAGAAGCTGGTCATTGCCAAGGCTGAACGGAAACTTGGCAAGGCGCTGCTGCAGCGATTCGTTCGAGTCGTAACGAATGCTGTTAATGCGATGGCCGGAAGCGTCATGAACGGTAAGGGATTTCAGAACGTCATTCATATCCATCGCTTTAAAATCAAGACGGGTCTCGCTTCCTGTTCCCGTCGCGCCTTCCCGCTCAAAAAAGCCGATGCCATGCTTGTAGAGAATAACGTGTTTGATTGGAATGTTCGCGCTCTGAGGAAACGCCAACGGCGCGAACAGGAGAGAGAACAAGATAAGTTTCATGAGTTTCTTGGAACAGGTTCTGATGATTTAGAAGGCGGAAGAGGAAGGAAAAGTTCCCGGTTATGCCGAACTACCCACAAATAACTCAACAAACGGCAGAATCCATCAATCCCGCAACGGGTGAATTGATCGAGCGTTTCGAGTTCCAGAACGAGGCTGAGATCGAAAATGTGCTTGCCTCCTCATTCAACGGATTTCAGCGCTGGCGCAAAACTGAAATGGATGAGCGGGTTGCCGTCTTTCGCCGCATGGCCCAAATGCTGCGGGCGAATGCTGGACCTTTTGCGGAAACCATCACCCGCGAGATGGGCAAGGTTCTCAAAGAAGCGAAAGACGAAGTGGAAAAATGCGCCAAGGAATGCGAATGGTATGCCGAGCACGGACCCA
>CAXTWT010000272.1:0-2267 GCA_964247955.1 uncultured Bryobacteraceae bacterium | reverse complement strand
GACGGCGCTTTTAAGGTTCTCCATGCCGCCAACGAGCGCACGGAGCAGGTCATTGAGGACCGGCGAATCGCGGCGGCAACCGTAACGGGCAGCCCTCGTGCTGGTGCGGCAGTGGCGGCGGCGGCAGGCAGAGCGTTGAAGAAATCAGTGCTTGAGTTAGGCGGGTCTGATCCGTTTATTGTGTTGGCCGATGCGGACATCGGTCGTGCGGTGGAAGCGGGAATCCGCGCCCGCTTTAGCAATGCCGGTCAGGTATGCATCAGCGCGAAACGCTTTATTCTGGAACAGCCAATTGCCAACGAGTTCACGGAGCGCTTTGCCGAGGCAGTTCGCGAATTGACTGTAGGCGACCCCATGGAGGAGAAGACGAGACTGGGGCCGATTGCGCGTGATGATTTGCGCGAAACCCTCCATGGACAAGTGCAGAACACAATTACTGCCGGTGGAAGCCTGCTGACAGGCGGGCAGAAACTTCCGGGAAAAGGCTTCTTTTATACGCCGACAGTAATCACGAATGTGCAGCCCGGAATGAGCGCTTTTGACGAAGAAACATTCGGACCGGTAGCCGCCATAACGGTAGCGCGTGACGCTGAAGGTGCATTGGAGCTTGCCAACAACAGCATTTACGGCCTCAGCGGAAGCCTATGGAGCAGGGACGAAGCGCGAGCGCGCGAATTAGCGCGAAGGCTCGAAACTGGAGGCGTGTTTATCAACGGGTTTTCCGCCTCCGATCCGCGTGTTCCCATTGGAGGAGTGAAAAACAGCGGGTATGGGCGCGAACTTTCCTATTTCGGCCCGCATGAATTTCTGAATGCGCAGACCGTCTGGCTGAACAGACCGTAAGCTTCGTAGCGCCCGGAGATGAAGCTTCCCTTGACAATCTAGGGAGGAAGTGCGATGCTTCCCATAGATCCTCATAGGAGAAACTCATGGGAAAATCGGCCCAACCCGCCCTGCTGCAAGGCACGCTGGACCTCCTCATCTTGCACGCGCTCCAGCGCGGCGCTCTGCACGGTTACGCCATCGCGCAAACGATTCACTTGCTATCGGACGAAGTATTGAAAGTGGAGGAAGGCTCCCTTTACCCGGCGCTGTACCGCTTGGAACTCGATGGAGCGATCTCTGCGGAATGGGGTTTATCAGAAAACAACCGTAAGGCAAAGTACTACCGGATCACGAAACGAGGGCAGAAACTGGTCGCTGAACAAGAGGCGACCTGGAATCGCTTGTCTGCCGCTGTAGGACGCGTTCTCGCCAAGTGAGGAATCATGCGCCGCTTTTTCCTAAAACTCTGGCGTCGTCGCCGCTTGCAACAGGATCTCGAAACCGAACTCGCCTTTCATCGCGAAATGTCGGGACAAGGGCCAAATCACATTCCTCTCGGCAACGCAGCCGTGATTAAAGAAGAGGCTCTCGATCTTTGGCGCTTCAGTTTTATCGAGAATCTTTGGCGCGACCTGCGCTATGCCGTGCGGGGACTGCGGCGTGCGCCTGCCCTGGTTCTCAGCGCTCTGCTCTCGCTCGGTCTCGGCATCGGCGTGAATGCGGCCATGTTTTCGCTGGGGATCGAATTTCTGTTTAGCGAGGCTTCGGTTCGGGACCCAGGATCACTCGTTTCGATCCGTTTAGGCGGGAACAGCAACTCACCGGAAAAAGCCATCAATTTTCTTGGCAAAAGCGGGTTGTTTGAGGATGTCACCGGCGACAACATGGAAGCTTTCGTGAACTATAACGACGGAAACGAGACTCGCCGCCTGTTTGCGGTTTACACCGCGAAGAACTACTTCACCGCCCTTGGCGTACCTATGCTGGCAGGACGGGGCATCATTCCCTCTGATTCGGAGGACGCGGTAGTTCTCTCGTATCGGTTCTGGCGAAAATATCTCGGCGGTGATTTATCGATTATTGGTCATGCCGTAAATCTCGACGGCCGCCTTTGCGTAATCACCGGGGTGCTTCCCGAGCACCACCGCACTCTCATCGGTTTTGGATTTTCTCCCGATATGTACTTGCCTAGATGGCTTCCTGCAACGACCTTGCAAATCTATGCTCGCCTAAAGCCGGGCATGTCGCTTGGAGAGGCGCGGGCCGGTCTCGATACGGTAGCAAAACGAATGGACGTAGCAATTCCAAGCACCCATGGAAAATATGCGCAAAACATCAGCGTGCTGCCGATAACCGGTTATGCTCGGTTCCAATCGGAAAGCAGCCTGATGCCGGTCGGCATCTTCTTTGTGGTTCTGCTATTCATTACCGGTCTCGTTCTG
>CAXTWT010000271.1:0-6583 GCA_964247955.1 uncultured Bryobacteraceae bacterium | reverse complement strand
ACGCCGCCGATTCCTGTGCCCTCGCCTGCGCAGAAGACATCTGCCGTTGAAGTCATTTGATAGGGGTCCACGGCAACCGCTCCTGCGGTAAGCTTGCAGTCCAGAAGCGATGCGATCTCTGTATTTGGTATCAGGCCGTACGCCACAGCGGCGAAGTTACAAGGGACGCTCCAGGTTCTGCTTCCTTGACGGAAGCGCAGACACCGCAATTGACCGTCGCCTTCGGCAGCTTCCACCCAGCAGTTTTGCCGGTAAGCGATTCCGAACAAGCTTTTCCCCAAGGCGGCAGCCTGTACGATCTTGGCCGGATGCCGGATCAATTGAGCGGCAAACTTCAGGAGAACACGCCTGGAAGCCTGCTCGGCAATGAGAACGACTCGTGCGCCATGCTCGGCTAAATAAGCGGCAACGGCGAGCAGTAATGGGCCGCTCCCTGCGACCGCAATCCTTTTTCCTGCAACCGGCAAGCCCGATTTCGCGAGCGCCTGCAGTCCCCCAACGCCGATAACACCCGGCAGGGTCCAGCCGGGAAACGGTATAAACAGTTCACGCGCACCTGTCGCCAGGATCAATCTTCCGTATCGAAGCTCAATTAACCGGTCAGGCGTCTCCACAAGCAGCATCCGGGAAGGGTGGTTGGCGGAGATCACCTGAGCACTTGTAATGGTCCGGATCTTTGCCTCCGCAAACCTTCCAAACCAGCGCGACGCTTGCGAACCGAGAGGAGCGGTGTTCCTGCCGCGCCAGATTTGGCCGCCGAGACCGGGATTGTCGTCAAGGAGTGTAACTGCAACTCCGCTCTCGGAAGCACGCAGCGCGGCTGCCATTCCGGCCGGTCCGGCTCCCACAACAACGATCTCCGAATTTAACGGTTCAAGCAAGTAAGTATGGCTCACGCCGTTTCGACCACCATTCCTTCGCGAACAACCATCTGGCAACTGCGGCAGTTCGGCTGCCCGTCAACCGTTACTCGGCATTCGAAGCAGACCCCCATACCGCAAAGCGCTCCGCGCGGCTGGCCGCCTTCTGATTTTCGAAAGGTGAATTGTTCGGCTGCGTAAAGGGCCGCAGCCAGGGTTGTTCCCGCACAAACCTCAAGCGAACGTCCATTCAAGTAAATCCTGATACGCTCCGGCATCGTTGGCTGTTTCCTATAGATCCCAGGAATCTACGCTTATCAGTTCGCTGAGGATGAGCGAGATTCAGAAGACTTTACACGACTTTTCAGCGCTACGTAGATCGGCATCCCGCAAAGCACGATCAAAAGTCCGGGCCACGTCGTGGAAGCTCGGTAGGCGAACAGCGCTATCAAAATGATGGCGGCACCCACGATATAAATCAGGGGAACAATAGGATAGCCGAACGTTCGGTACAGCCGTTCCGCCTGGGGACGAGTCTGCCGAAGGCGGATCACGCCTGCGATGGTCAAAATATAAAAAATCAGCGCGGACGAGATCACATAGTCAAGCAGATTGCTATACAAATTCCCGTATTGTCCCGTTTGCGGGTTGACGGTGCGCGGCAGGACCAAAGCGGAGGCCCAAAACCCTTGCACCAGAAGCGAACGGCCTGGAACTCTAGCCTTATTCAGAACAGCGGCGCTTCGCAGAAACAAGCCGTCGTTGGCCATTGCATAATACACGCGGGGACCGGACAGCACCAAGCTGTTAGCACAGCCAAACGTAGAAATCATGATCGCTGCCGCCATTACCAGCCCTCCCAAACCAGGCACAATGACGTTCACCATGGCAGTCGCCACGCGATCAGAAGGCGCTTGCTGAACGGCAGACAAGGGCAAATCGAGCAGGTAACTGACATTCGCAAACAGGTAAAGCACGATCACGAGAACTGTACCGATAATCAGTGATTTCGGCAAGATGCGGCGAGGGTCTTTCACTTCCCCGGCAGCAAACGTAATGTCATGCCACGAATCCGCAGAGAACAGTGATCCGGACTGGGCTATACAGATCGCGATAAACAGACCGAAGCCGGTGGCCGCCGTGAAGCCCGGCGAGATCGGCGTTAAGCTCGTTTGCTGCCGGAAATGAGAGAAATTCCGCTCGATTGCGGCAGAATTTCGCCCCACCAACGTTCCTAAGATAATCAAGCCGACCAGCGCTCCGGTTTTGCTGACTGTAAACAGATTTTGGATGATCTTCCCGTAGCGAATACCCAGAGTATTGGTCCAGGTCAGCAGCGCAATGACCCCAATGGCGACTAACTGAGTGGTGGAAAGCGAGACAGCATAGCCGCTCGTGATGTGAATGGGCGGTATCAGATAACGTTCTTCCGAGATTGCAGGAAACAAGATTCCGGCAAAGCGCGCAAATGCCACCGAAACTGCCGCAATCGTACCTGTCTGAATCACAGTGAACAAAGTCCACCCATATAAAAAACCCCATAGCGGCGAGAAAGCTTCCCGCAAATAGACATACATTCCACCGGCTTCCGGCATCATGGATGCCAGTTCACCGTAGGACATGGCTGCCGCAATCGTCAGTACTCCGGTTACAAGCCATGCCAGCAACAGCCCGGCGCTGCTTCCGGTAACTCGGGCCATGTCGGCTGGAACAATAAAAATGCCCGATCCGATCATCGTGCCTACAACAATCATGACCGAATCGAACATGCCCAACTCACGAACGAAAGTAGCGGGGTGACTGCCGGTAGTGGGCGATTGATTCATAGCTTGGGGATCGGAGCGAACACTGATGCCTCAGCATAGCGCGCTCCTGAAGATGAACTTGCGCTTGGGCGAGTGCCCAGGTTAGTGCTCAACTAGTTGGCGGTGGGGATGGGAGGCCAGGCTTTCCGCCACAATTTGTTTGGCGTCAGCCAGCTCTTTGCCGGTCAATACCAAGCGCGGGGGCCGAACCCGCTGACTGCCCATGCCGACTTCCTCCTGCGCCAATTTGATGAGCTGTACGAATTTAGGCACTGTATCCATGCGCAGAAGCGGTAGAAACCATTTGTACAGATCGAAAGCCTTTTGCGTTTGTTCGGTGGAAGCAAGCTCAAACAGCTCAACCGATTCTTTGGAGAAGGCGTTGGCCAATCCTGCAATCCAACCGACCGCCCCTGCCGCAATGGCCTCCACAATAGCATCATCGACACCGCAGAAAATTTCGAGCCGGTCACCTGTAAGCGCGCGCAGGGCGGTGACTCGACGAACGTCCGCACTCGATTCCTTGACGGCATGGAGGGTCGGATACTCCTGTAAAAGTTCATGAACATGCGCAGGAAGAAAATCGACTGTATAAGAGATCGGATTGTTGTAGAGCATTGACGACAGCCCCGTGGCGGAGAAGATTGCGCCCACATGCGCCTTGATTTCTCTCCAATCACCCAGGTAGACGTAAGGCGGCAAGACCATCAGACCGTGACAACCGGCGGACTCCGCAGACTTAGCAAGGGCGACTGCTTCAGCGGTGCTTAAGGAAGAAATTCCGGCAACGACATAAGCCCGGTCTCCTATAGCTTTCATGCAGGTTTGGAGAACCTGCTGTTTTTCGGCGGTGCTCAACGTGGCGCCTTCGCCCAACGAGCCCAACGCCACTACGCCTTGACAACCGCTATCCACCAGCCAACGGCAATGACGAGCGAGGAACTCGTGGTCGAGGGAAAGATCCTCTTGGAATGGGGTCGTAATCGCGGGTATAACGCCGCTCCATTGCATTTCTGTCATTTGAGCCTTCACTGTATTTGGCGCAGATGCATACAATCATGTATACCAGGGGCATGATAAGCCGTAAAATCCATGTAGTTGATTCCCATACCGGGGGCGAACCGACCCGTGTGGTGCTCGATCACAACCTGCCGCTCGGCGGTGGTTCGGTGAGTGAACGGTTGCTCGTTTTTCGGACCGAGTATGATCGGTTCCGGTCCGCGATTGTCAATGAACCAAGGGGACATGACGCCATTGTGGGGGCTTTGCTCTGTGAGCCGATAGATCCGTCTTGTACGACAGGCGTCATTTTTTTCAATAACGTCGGTTATCTCGGAATGTGCGGGCACGGAACCATTGGACTGATGGTCACACTGGCGCACTTGGGCAAAATCAGCGCCGGGGTCCACAGGATCGAGACTCCTGTGGGCATTGTGCAGGCGGAGCTTCACGATTCGGGCCAGGTGACAGTAGACAATGTGGCGAGCTATCGTGCGAAAACCAATGTGCCGGTTGCGGTGGATGGGTTCGGCAAAGTCACTGGTGACGTAGCTTGGGGAGGCAACTGGTTTTTTCTTACGGACAACTGCCCCATGGAGCTATCGCCGGCAAACCTGGACGGACTGACGGATTACGCGTGGAAGATTCGTCAGGCGCTCGTATCGAGCGGCATTACCGGAAATGATGGCGGAGAGATCGATCATATTGAACTGTTTGGGCCGCCTTCGGTTCCACAGAACAACAGCAAGAATTTTGTTCTATGTCCCGGTAAGAGTTATGACCGATCTCCTTGCGGAACGGGAACCAGCGCGAAGCTGGCTTGTCTTTATGCTGATAAAAAGCTGCTGGAAGGTCAGATCTGGCGTCAAGAAAGCCTGATCGGCAGCATGTTTGAAGGGTACGTTACGGTGCAGGACGGGGTGGTTCGCCCGCATATCAAAGGGTCTGCATTCGTGAATGCGGAGGCTTACTTGCTTTTCGACGAGCGCGACCCGTTTCAATGGGGAGTCCGGGACTCTTCTAAGTCACCGGTCCTTGAGCCTGTTGGCCCGTAGGCTTCGCTTATACGAATACGGTTAAAACAGTTTATATTGATTAAACGGTTCAACTAGTTTTTCGCTCAATATCTCAGGCTCAGCCATGAGAACAACTCCGGCCAAAACTATACTCGTTCTTAGTTTTTAACCTTTTCATTGCGCAAACCGTAGGTGCTCACGCTGCCTCGAACCACCTCGCCACTCCTAGCTCACTCTATTATCCGTTTCTGGAGGAGCCTCGTCGTCTCAGGCCGGATGCGCGGCAAACACATCTTTATGATGCTGCCTTTCCACCGAAGAGCGCCTCCCAGTTTCCATGAGCAATCTTCTCTTTGGCGGCTGCAGAAATGGAAGCATTGTCGAGGAAGGCACGTGCTCCGCCGCTGCTGGCAAATTGGTACGGGTAATCCTGCGAGAACATGATGCGTTCAAGGCCAACAATGTCGATGGTTCTATTCAGGTAGGCGTGGCTGTTTATTCCACTTGGCGTGTAATAAACATTTTCTCGAAAGTAGTCACCAATAGGCCGTTTGAGCTTAAGGTCAGCCTTATCGAGGATTGCGATGCGATCAAGATAAAAGAGAACTACCTCTCCCCAATGCCCAACGATCATTTGTAGATCGGGATATCGATCAAAGACTCCTGCCATAATCATTCGCAGCAGCTGGATTCCAGTTTCGTAGTGCCACCCGATTGCGCTCATGGCGAACATAAGGTCAGCAGCTTGGTTAAAGCCGCTATAGTACGCATCCATGACTTCTTGCTGTGGCAACTGCGGATGGATGTAGAGAGGTACGCGCAAGTGTGCTGCAGCCTCATAGATGGGATCGAAGTCCCGATGATCCAGGTTCCGATCATGGACCCGACCGGAAATTAGGGCTCCTTTCAAGCCCAGTTTTGTCACGGCCCTATCCAACTCGCGGGCAGAGGCGTGCGGATCGGGTGAGGGTAGGGTAGCAAAGCCTTCAAATTTGCTCGGGTGGCGGGAGACGGTCGCCGCCATCAGGTCATTGAAGTCCGCTGCAAGCGGTATCGCCTCGGCCGCTTGGAAGTTTTGGACTCCCGGTGCCGGCAGGGAGAGCACCTGCACATCGACACCGCTGTCCTCCATTGCAGTTAGCCGTAGCTCGCCTAAGTCCTCGAGCCGCTCCGTGTATCCATGACTATTGAAAGAAACGGTAATGTCCTGCCTCGCGGCAGAGGCCGTCCAGGCATCGCTGATTTGGCCGGGAACCGTGTGTTCCTCTAAGGCAATGATTTTCATATGTTCTCCGATCTTTTTTCAATCCGCTTTCGCGGCCCACCAACTGCAACCGTTGTTCAAATGAATGACTGAATCTTGCGTTAGTTAGGCTAAGTTGGACTCGAGAAATGCCATGGTGCGCTGATCGGCCAGCTGAGCCCCATCCTCGGACCGGCGCTTTCCGAACTCGCACGCAAAACCATGGTGCTGGCCGGGATAGTCATACAGCGTAACTTGGGGATGGTCGTCAAATGCACGGTGAATCTCGGCTTGGATCTCCTGGCCGACATAGGGATCGAACTCGGGAATATGGAGCAGCAGGGGGTTGACGATTGTGTCCTTCTCGTTCAGCATTTTTTCGATTTGGACGCCGTAATAGGAGACCGACGCATCAATATCAGTCCGCGCCGCTGCGAAACAGGCCATGCGACCTCCCAAGCAATAGCCGACCAAGCCTACCTTTGCCGTGCGGCCAGCTAGATCACGCGCTTTGTTGATGGTTGTCTGGACATCATAAACGCCTTTGTCCGTATCAAATCGAAGCACTAAATTCACGGAACGATTCATCGTGGATGTAATGTCTGGATCGAGCTGGAGACCAGGTTCGAGGCGCCAGAAAAGGTCTGGCGCGACGGCGAG
>CAXTWT010000270.1:2578-6644 GCA_964247955.1 uncultured Bryobacteraceae bacterium | reverse complement strand
TGGCCGCCGCTGTATAACCTGTTCCAAAATGATGCTTTCACCAATTACGAAACGATCATGAAAGATGTGACCTTGAATCCCGCCATGGGTCGCTTTCTCAACATGGTGAATAACGACAAGGCGAACCCGGCCAAAGGCACATCCGCCAATGAGAACTACGGGCGTGAAATCATGCAGTTGTTCACGCTAGGGCTGACGCAACTGAATATGGACGGCTCGCCGGTGCTGGATAAAAACGGAGTTCCGGTACCGACTTATACGCCTGCTACAGTTACTGCCGTGGCGAGGGCGTTCACCGGCTGGACCTATCCCAAGGCGAGCGGCGTCACTACAGGACATAATCCTCTCTACTACATCGGGCAAATGGTTCCGGTACAGGGTAACCATGATACGGGAGAAAAGGACCTGTTTCCCGGCTACACCTTGCCCGCCGGACAAACGGCGCAAAAGGATCTGGATGACGCCATCCATGCCCTGTTCATGCAGCCTTCCCTGCCTCCCTTTATCTCGCGCCAACTAATTCAACATTTGACCACCAGTGATCCCAGTCCCGCTTACATTCAACGCGTAGCCTCGGTTTTTGCTAACAGCGGTTGGGGTGTTCGCGGCGATATGCCGAGCGTGATTTATGCGATTCTATCTGATCCCGAAGCCCGCGCCGGTGATGATCCGACCCTTGCCGATGTGCCCGGATACGGCCATATGCGCGAGCCGATCCTTTTCATTCTCAATTTGTTGCGCGGGCTGGGCGGCTCCGTTTCCAGCACCAGCGCGGTCGCAAGCTATGCCGGTCAACTAGGGCAGTCCTTGTTGTACGCGCCAAGCGTGTTCAGCTACTTTTCCCCGGAATACCGGACACCGCAGGGCTTGCCTGCTCCTGAATTTCAAATCTATTCCACGCAATCGGCGGTAAACCGCGTTAACCAAGTCAACACTGCTATTTACACCGGGCGTTTGGACGTCGGCACTACTTTTGATCTGTCGCCCTATGTATCGGCAGCTTCCAATCAGGCAGCGCTCATTTCGTTGATCAATACAGCGTTTTTTCATGGTGATATGTCGGACAGCGTTAAGGCTGCGATCACGCAATCTGCTAATGCCGTCACCGCTCCTTCCGATAAGGCGAAAGCGGCTTTGTATATAGCGCTCGCTTCCAACGAGTATCAAATCATCCATTAAGCTCTGAGTCCACCACCCGGTTTTAAAGAGATTAGAAAGGTTTACCACTGCATGTTTTCACGTCGCGGATTTATTAAGATTGGGGCCGCTTCGGTTGGCTCGCTCGCGCTTCGGCCGTTTGGCCTTTTGCCTGCCCTGGCGCAATCGGGATCAACCGATTATCGCGCCCTCGTTTGCGTCTTTCTGTTCGGAGGAAACGACTCGAACAATATGGTGATTCCCGCCGATGATGCTCAATACAAGGCTTACTCCTCCTTGCGCGGGAACTTGGTGCTGTCAGGCTCTGCTCTGACAAATCCGGTTTACGCCGCTTCCGGAGGCGCTCCTTATGCCTTTAACTCCGACCTTCAGGAATTAGCCTCCATGTTTGCCAACAAGGAACTTGCGGTTGTGGCGAATGTGGGCACCTTAGTTCAGCCGACTACCCGCGCCCAATATTTGAGCCAGGCAGCGCCGTTGCCGGTGAATCTGTTCTCGCATTCCGATCAGCAGGTACAGTGGCAAACATCGGTTCCCGAAGGCAATAGTCCTACCGGATGGGCAGGCCGCGTTGCTGATCTCGTTTCCTCGCAGAACCTTTCGCAGTTTCCGACCTTTTTCTCGGTAGCAGGAAATAGTTTGATGGGTACGGGAAGATCCACGCAGCCGGTGGCGCTGGGTCCCGGCCAGACCCTGGATTTGGCAGGATTCAACACTTCCTCCGCTTCACAGATCCGCCGGGCCGCGTTCCAAAATCTGTTAACCACCAATACAGGCGTGAAGCTGGCGCAGTCGGCTAACGGCGTGGTGGCTGACAGCATAGCGGATGCCCAGACCTTAGATAACGCGCTAAGCAAATCATCCGCGCTTGTCACAAAGTTTCCCAATACCAGCCTAGGGCAGCAGCTACAGCAGGTGGCTCAGGTCATCAAGGTGCGAGACGGTCTGGGCATGCGGCGGCAGATTTTCTTCTGCGCGCTCGGCGGCTTCGACACGCACACCGGAGAAATTGCGGCCCACAAGACGCTTTATCCGCAGGTGAGCCAAGCTCTCGCCGCTTTCAATAACGCGATGACGGAACTCGGCACGCAGCAGCAAGTCACCACATTTACCGAGTCCGATTTCAGCCGCACATTCCAGGCGACTTCGGGCGACGGAAGCGACCATGCCTGGGGCAGCCATCATCTGGTAATGGGCGGAGCGGTTCGCGGCGGCGACGTTTACGGCAAGTTTCCTACCTTCCAACTCGCCGGACCGGATGACGCCGATACGCGCGGACGGTGGATTCCGACTACCTCCATTGATCAATACGGCGCAACGCTGTGTTCCTGGTTTGGCATCGACGATTCCCAATTGCCAGCTGTGTTTCCCAATTTCGCCAACTTCGGCTCCAAAAAGATGAGCTTCCTCGGTTAGCACAGGCCGAACTGCCCGGATGGGATAATTTGAGGTGCGGAGGCAGTTTGTCCAGTTCTCTTGTACCTTATGGTGATCGGGTGGAAGAAGTGCTCCGGCTGGCGAGCCGACGAAGGCTGCTGGTGGAGGCAGCGGAGCAGTTCGCCTGGACGCTCGGCATTGTTTTGAGCGGCTTTACCCTGATCTTGCTGCTGGGAACGGCTTTGTTGGGCTGGAAATGGATCGTGCTGCTCACGGCTGCCGGTCTCCTTGTCTTTGCGTTTCGCTTGCGGACTCGACTTGTGTCTCCTTATCGGGTGGCGCAGATGCTGGATCAAAGGCTGTCGCTCCATGACGCGCTTTCGACGGCGCACTTTTTGTTATCAAGTCCGGCGGCGGACGGCAACCCGATAGCCCGGTTTCAATTGGAGCAGACCAGCCGCTTGGCCGCAATGACCAGGATCGAAGAGGCTTTTCCATTCAAAGCCAAACGCGCCTGGGCGGTTTGCGGCGCGCTGGCAGCAGTCAGTTTTGGGCTTTTCGCGGTTCGCTACCTCGTCACGCAAAGCTTGAGTTTGCGTCCCTCTCTCGTTGCCTTTCAAATACCGGCTGTCTTCGAGCGTTCCGAGCAGTCGCCGCTTCGGAAGCGTGATGACCTCCAAACACCGCCGTCTCCACGCCGTTACGCCGCTAATCCGATAGCGGCGGATCACAACGAAGCGGCGGACAACCGGAGCCTGCCCACGGAAGCCGCTGAACCGGCAGGGAATGGGGATCGTAACGGCGATCTTACCAAGGGGCAGCAGACGCAAGATGCCGGTAAAGGCGATAAGCAGGGGCAGGATGGCAAAGGGGACCCTCGCGCCGGAAATCAGTCGTCTTCGCAAGGGGAGAGCAGCGAGAAAACAGAAGAGCGCAACGATCCGCAAGGGGAAAAACAGAACGCCTCGGCCAACGGCAAGGAACAGCGGGAGAGCAATGGGAGCAGTTCGCCCGGACTAATGAACCGCATGAAGGATGCGCTTTCCAACATGATGGCGAAGATGCGGGCAAACGGAGCGCCGCAGCAGCCGGGACAGCAGCAGCGCAGCGAAAGCGGGCAGGACGAGGCCAAGAAAGGTCAAATTAACGCCGCATCCAAGTCGGAACAGGGAGGCAAGGGGGAGCAGGCGCGCAATGACCAGTCGAGCGAAACCCAGAATGCCGAGGGACAGGCGCAAGGCCAGACTGCGGAGCGTCCGCAAAACGCTCAGGCGCGCAGCAGCGGACAATCAGCGCAGAAAGGCTCGGATGCGCAGTCCGGCGTCGGGCGGCAGGATGGCGATAAGTCGATCAAAGATGCCGAGCAGATGCAGGCGATGGGCAAGCTGGCGGAGATTATCGGCAAGCGTTCCGCGAACCTGACCGGGGACATGACGGTGGAAACACCTTCAGGCAAACAGCAGTTGAAAACCGAGTACTCGCAGCAGACCGGACGCCATTCGGACTCAGGCGGCGAGATTAACCGCAATGA
>CAXTWT010000270.1:0-2478 GCA_964247955.1 uncultured Bryobacteraceae bacterium | reverse complement strand
AAAGCGCCTGTTCCTGGTGATGAACTCTCGTGATGCTTGTCGGCGTACCAGGGCCAGTTATAAGGTCCGTAGCCAAACAGTCGAGGAAGTATAAGGATATTAGTATGGTTTAGCCTAAAAGCATAAACTCACTAACCTTCCTATACTGTGCGTACAGAGGTCACATTCAGTGCAGGCTCGGAGCAAACCGGCGCTTGTCATGGCATGCTGCGAAAGTGAAAGTTTAGGCAACTCGCAATTTGTTGTGCGCCCAACAAAATCGCGGCCCCCTGGTTTACACCTAAGGAACTACCTCTTTCATGAACTTTAGAAACGCGTTGAGTTTCGGCGTCATGCTGAGCCGGGTGGGATAGATGACGTAGAGTTCGATGGGACTTGGCAGCCATTCGGGAAGCACACGCACAAGCTGTCTTTTTGTGACCCCGTCCTGCGCTAACCAGTTGGGCAGAATCGCAATGCCGACTCCATCCAGGCAGAGCCGGTGATGGATTACCGGATCGCCAACCGACACCCTTCCGCGCAGGCGCACCTCCTGGACTTTACCGTCTTTGTGAAGTTTCCAAATTGTTCCTTCGCGGGCTGTTGTCAGAGTGAGACAGGAGTGCTGAACCAAATCTTGCACCCCATGAAGCGGAGGAGCAGCGGCCAAATACTGCCGACTCGCGTAAATGCCGAGCGGCACGACGGTCATTCGTTTCTGGATGAGTTGTGAGTCGGCTTCGGGCCGAGTCGTTTGGAAAACAACATCGACTCGTTGAGCAATTGGATCGATTTGTCCGCCCTTCAAGGTGATGTCGAGCCTGAGTTCGGGATAAGTCTGGAGAAAGCGGCTAAGCTTAGACGCAACAGAGGATTGCGCCAGAGTCACAGGCATGGCAACGCGCAGCGTTCCCCGAGGCTGATCAGCCAATTTGGACACGGCGGCTTCCGCGCCTTCGGCCTCCTCCATGGCGCGCCTGGCATAGGTGAGATACATTTCGCCCGCTTCAGTAAGTCGTAAGCGTCGGGTGGTGCGCTCGAAGAGCCGTGTCGCCAATCGACTTTCTAAACTGGCGATGGCCCGGCTGGCGGCAGCTTTCGAGATCTCCAGAGCCAAAGCTGCCCGCGTAAAGCTCATTTCCTGGACGACCAGCGTGAAGATTTGCAGTTCGTTCAGGTCATTCATTGTTTCATTGTAGAAACAAATAGTTTCTCAAAAGTTATTGTTTCGCTAGCCTGATCGGACTACAGTCAGATTAGAGAGTGATCAAGAAGACGTCTTCATGGGATGAAACTCAATGGAGGAGATTTAAAAAATGAAAATTCTAGTGACAGGCAGCACCGGCAAAGTCGGCTCAGCAGTAGTAAAGGAGCTTCGTAAGCGCCATGCTGCGGTGCGCGCTCTTGTGCGCAAAAAAGAGAGATCAGCTCCCGCACCGGAAGGGGTTGAGGTCGTTGAAGGTGATTTGCTGGACCCGGTTTCGGTAGAAAAGGCGCTCAGTGGGATGGATAAGCTGTACCTTCTGAACGCGGTTGTTCCTGATGAACTCACGCAAGGTCTGATTGCCTACGACCTAGCGAAGAAGTTGAAGCTCAAACACATCGTGTACCACTCAGTCTTCAAGGTGGACCACTTCAAGGACGTACCTCATTTTGCCTCGAAGCTCGCCATTGAGAACGCATTGCGGGAGTTTGATCTGCCGTTTACGGTCATTCGTCCGAACTACTTTTTCCAGAATGATGAGACATTGAAAGATCCGCTGACAAACGCTGGCGTGTACCCGATGCCTTTGGGAGCGCAGGGCATCTCGGCTGTGGACGTGCGGGATATCGCCGAAGCAGCAGCGATCGCGCTGACAAGCGACGGCCATCAGGGGCAGACCTACAATTTGAATGGGCCGGACGTGCTGAGCGGACCCAAAATAGCTTCTATCTGGGGCGGCGTTCTCGGAAGGGAGATCCATTACGCCGGAGATGACATGGACGCGTTCGAGCAGCAGATGCGGCAAAGGGCTCCCTCATGGTCAGCGTTCGACATACGTATGATGTTTCAGGGATACCTCCAACGAGGTTTTATCGCTGGCGGAAACGATCTTGAAGTTCTGACGAAACTGCTGGGGCACCCGCCGCGCCGTTACGAAGACTTCGCGCGTGAAACGGCTCAAGCCTGGCAGGAGGGCAGTTTATGAGCAGCATTCCACCGGATGATCTTCAGCGTAATCTCAGCGTGGCGGAATCTGACGCGCCACAACAGCCGCATATCGGGTTGGTGGGGGACACCTATACAATTCTTCTGACAGGAAAAGACACGACGGGCCGCTACTGCCTGATCGATATGTATGTTCCGCCCGGCGGGGGTCCGCCTCCCCATCGGCATGACTTCGAGGAGTCATTCACGGTGCTCGAAGGCGCGATTGAGGCAACGTTCCGTGGCGTAAGATCGACCGTTCGCGCCGGGCAAGTGATCAACATTCCGGCTAACGCGCCTCACCAGTTCCG
>CAXTWT010000269.1:0-6669 GCA_964247955.1 uncultured Bryobacteraceae bacterium | reverse complement strand
GCCGCCGCTATCTTTTGCTTGCCGGTGCTGACGAGATGCGAAAGCCGTTCACCTGTGGCGCGATTCCCGACTTGATCGTGGTTCTGAGTACAAACTACGAAATGATGGCCGTTCAATCCAATGGGCGGGCGTCCATGATGGCGTTCGCGGTGATGGGAATAGATGCCGTCATAGATAAAGGGAGTTTTCAGCCCTTTCGCCAGGTGCGCCAGTTTGCCGTAATCCTCGTAGTAGCCCTTCAACTCGCCGGTGAGAACCGTATGGAGGGCATGGTGCAAATCGTCGGCCCATTGCGCGTCGAGACCATAGCCGTGAGCTTCCCGCGAAGTAATCAGGCGGGGATCGCTCAGCTCGCTTTCCGCAATCAGAACAAAGTGTTTTCCCAACTGAGCGGAAAGGAAATCGACCTCGCTCGACAGTCCTTCCAGAAAGTGAACAGCAGAAAAGTCCACGAAAGCATGCACAGCATCCAGGCGCAATCCGTCAAAGTGGTAGTCGCGAAGCCACATCAGCGCGTTCCCATAGAAGAACTTGCGCACCTCGTCGCTTCCCTTCCCGTCGAAGTTGACGGCGTCGCCCCAGGGGGTTTTGTGCTTATTCGTTAAGTAAGGGCCATATTTGCCGAGGTAATTTCCGGCAGGACCGAAATGGTTGTAGACGACATCCAGCAGAACCGCCAAACCCTTCGCATGGCAGGCGTTAACGAGAGTTTTCAGATCATCCGGCGCGCCGTATCGGTGATGCGGCGCATAAATGTCCACGCCGTCGTAACCCCAGCCCCACGGCCCTGAGAATTCATTAATGGGCATGATCTCGATATGGGTAACACCGAGATCGAGGAGGTAATCCAGCTTTTCAATAGCGCTCAGGAAGGCGCCTTCGGGAGTAAACGTGCCGGTGTGCAGTTCATAGATAATGGCGCTTCCCAGCGGTCTCGGTTGCCAGTTCTCGTCGGTCCAGCGAAACGTGCTGTGGTCAAAGATTTGCGAAAGACCATGAACGCCGTCAGGCTGGTAAGGGGAGCGCGGGTCCGGCAGGGGATTGCCCCCGTCCAGGCAAAATCCGTACCGGCTGCCGCCATGTGCCTCCGCTACCGCTTCCTTCCACCATCCTCTTTCGGCTTGGTGCATCGGATAGGATTTGCCGTCGACCTGTACGGAAACCGTGCGGGCAAACGGCGCCCAAACTTCAAAAGTATGCATGTCGATTTATTCTCGCGTCAGCAGGGCAATGGGGAAACCGGCAAAGATGTTTTCAAGGCGCTGCTTGCCGCCGCTTACTATTAAGTCTGTCAACTGGTTTCGCCAGGTTCCTACTGGGACCATTACGGTTGTGTCTTCCCAGTTGCCGGCCAGTTTCATCACCAGCCGGGGCACTAATACCATTACGTCCTTTCCCCGTGCATAGCCGACCAGATGCTCCGCTTTGGTTCCTTCCGCAAAAATTGGAGTGTAAGCTGCTTCCGGGCCGAAGCATTCAGGACGGTTGCGGCGCAGATGAAGGGTGCGGTAAGTGGTCCAGAGCTTGGGCAAACCTTCGTCGCAGCGATCCCAAATTTGCTTGGCGCCGAGAGTAGGAAGTTCAGCAAGAAGCTGGCGGCGTTTTTCGTAATCCACAGGACGCCGGTTATCAGGATCGACCAGGCTGAGATCCCACAGCTCGCAGCCTTGATACGTATCAGGTATTCCGGGCGAAGTTAATTTCAGGAGTAGTTGCGCCAATGAATTGATGCGACCCGGCTCGATCAGCGGCCGTACGAAATCTTGCAGCTCCTGCTGAAAACTTTGGCTTCCGTAAAGCCCTTCCACGAAGTGCTTCACGCCCTCTTCAAACGCTTTGTCAGGAGAAAGCCAGGTAGTTTGCGACTTGGCTTCGCGGGCGGCCTTTTCTATGTAAGGAAGCAGCCGCCGGGCGTCAATGGGCCAAGCGCCGATCAACGTCTGATACAGGAAATACTCCGTATTGGGGTCGGGCGCGCCATGCGCCTTCAGACCCGCATTCATTTCGCTCCACCGCTTCAGCGCCGCTTCCCATTGCTCAGGAATTTCAGACAGCAGGTTGATGCGGGCGCGCACGTCTTCGCTTCGCTTGGTGTCGTGCGTGGAAGAGCCGAGCATGGTATTGGGAAAGGAGCCTTGCGTTTCCGTGCAGTACTTATGAAATTCTTCCGGCGCAATCCCGAAGCGGCCCGGATCGCCGCCGACTTCATTAAGCGAGACCAGGCGATTGTAGTTGTAAAAAGCGGTGTCTTCGACGCCCTTCGCCATCGCGGGTCCGGTGAACTGCTGGAAGCGCATGACGAACTCGCTTTCCAGTGGGCCACGAACTTTTAAGAGCAGGATGTCGCGCATGAAGTCAAACAGGTCGGCTTCAATCTCCCGACGGTGGCGCTTGGCGGACTCAATCGCTTCTGTCACGTAATGTTCATCATCAGAAGTAATTTCATTCCGTTCCGGCAACACATAAGTGCGGTAAACAGGAAAGCAGGCGACGGCTTCGCGAATGGCGCGAATCACGTCGTGGCGCGTGTAGTCGCGCTGGTCACGATGCAGTTTACAGATATCAAGAAGAAGAGTGGTCAGGCGATTCACGTCGCTGCCCAGCAGATCACGCAGCACGCGATGTTTCTTGTCGCGGCATATAGCGGGATAGTCCGTCGGCGCGCCCGTAAATTCGTGATAGATCCTGCTGATTTCCGCTTCCTGCGCGGCATCGACGAATAATCCGCTGACTTCGTTCAGGTAGTCATAGCCGGTGGTGCCGTCAATCGGCCACTCGCGGCGAAGCTTTTCGCCCGGTTCCAAAATTTTTTCACCCAAAATCCAAACATCGGGGGCCTCTTTTCGCAGCCGTTCAAAGTACTCGCGCGGATCGAGAAGGCCGTCCGGGTGATCCACGCGAATGCCGTCCAGCACGCCTTCGCGCAGCCAATTGAGAATCACAGCATGCGTGTCGGCGAATACTTGCGGGTTCTCCATGCGCAGGCCCACCAGAGTGTTCACATCGAAGAAACGGCGGTACACCAGATCTTGTTCCGCTGCTCGCCAGAACGCCAGCCGGAAATTCTGGCGTTCCAGGAACTGATCCAGTTTGTCAATATTTCCATTCAACTCTTTCAATACGGCGTCTACAGCTTCGGCAATAAAAGGAACTTCGCTGAAAAGGCGTCCCAGCAACACCCGAATCAGTTCCTTATCACGATGACGCTGCGCCAGGCTTACCGGATCAGTAGCGGTCGGCCTCGGCAGAACGTCTAATGAATGCGAAAGGAAAGCCAGATAATCGGAGCCGGTTTTGACGGCGGCTTCCGACAGGATAATGGGCAGCGACTTCGGCGCGGCGGGATACTCATTTTCGAAGTACTTGACGACAAACTCCCCGCCCTTGCGCTCCACTTTGATTTCTCCACGGGACAAGACGCGGCCGTAATGGTCACCGAGAGTGGGAACCAGGGTCTTGTTGCGGATCGTTTCGTCGGGCACGTTCCAGTCAATATCAAAGTAGGGAGCATAACGACTGGACGGCCCGTTCTCCAGGACGTCCCACCATAGGCGGTTCCGGCGTCCACTGATGGCCATATGATTGGGAACAATATCCAGAACTTGTCCCAGATGACACTCGCCCAAGCGTTTGCAGAATTTGCCGTGGGCTTCGCTGCCGCCCAGTTCTTCATTTACTTTGTGATGATCGACAACATCATAGCCGTGATTGCTGCCGGGCGCGGCTTGCAGATAAGGCGAACAATAAACATGCGAGACGCCTAACTGATGAAGGTAATCAGCAATTTTCGCAGCGTCCTCAAAACCAAACTTGGCATGAAGTTGCAGCCGGTATGTGGCTGTAGGGATGCGGGCCATTCTTCCATGAGAGTACCCGTTTATGAAGATTGTTTCACCTCCCACCCGCCTGCACGGGGAAGTACGAGAGGAGCGGCTTACTTTGAACGAGTGCGCGAACGCTTGCGGCCTTTGGGAAACTCCAGAAAGTAGTAACAATCAACCGCTTCCCGGCGGCTCAAACTGGCATTTTTCACTTCTCTTGCTTGCGCCCGGCGAATGGGCATCGCAACCACAGTGGCGGCGCTCATGAACGCACATGAGCTGTGTAGGCACGAATGAAAAGCAGATATACAAAAGCAATATGCGAGTGTATAACGGAATTTAAGATTTGCTATGAGTGCTGCTGGGAGGCGAGGTTCCTACAGCGCTTTTCGTTTCTATAGCGTTACATTTCTCCTACCGCTACATGCCTTCATCCGGGTAATCCTTTTTGGCCGATTTCGCGGTCAATGATGAAGTTGATTTTTTCCGTAATCTCGTACAGCTTGTTTTCGAGCGACTGAATCTCGAACGTGTTGTTCGCCAGCCATTCTTGGTGCTTGCGTACTGCGCGTTCTAAGCGCCGGATGCGCCGGTCGGTACTCAGGCCGGCCATGTTTAAGTCAATGAGACCGCTTTGAATCTTGACCTGCTGATCGATCATAAAATCGATCACTTTATCCCGCTCTTCGTCCGTCATTGGTCCATTATCTTTAACTCTGCCAGCCTTGGAGTAGCCCTGCTGGGCAGATGGTTGCGTTCCTGCTCCAGCTTTTCCCGCTCGTTAACTGGATTCCCGCTCAGCGCATTCCAAGTGCTGCAAAACGGCAATAATCAGAAACTTTGCATCTCTCAGCGACGGCCGCCCGCTGAAGAAATTCAAACTCCTCTTCGCTGGCGCGCATGGAGACTGCACGAGTCTTTACGGTTTCTGCCATTCCAATCACATTATTGCTCATCTGCACACATTATTCGTTCGTTGTTGTTCAGTGAGAAACGGGTAAAGTTTCCGTTGTACAAGAACTTGGCCCAACGTTCGCGCAACCAGGGGCCATGGAGCGGATCAGCCTTTGCTGGTCAGCCGCTGGCCTTCGGTTCCCTTGACTCTGTCTCGGCCAGCCGAGAGAAGACGGACGCTCTCCGGGAAGCAACCGCTTCCCGCCTTCGTTGCCCCCTGATAGCAGGAGCGTTGGGTTAGGGCGCTGTAAGGATTAACCCACCTTCCTGTAAAACACAGCATTCAGACGCCACGGAAGGTTCGGGAGTAAGCGATGACGATATAGGAATCCCCTAAACGCCGACACTTCTATAAATCTGTAAAAGACAAAGTTCCAGCCGGTGAGATATCTCTGGATCTCCCAAAAAAGCGGCTTTCCAATTTGCATCGGTCGAAAAGAAACCTCGACATGGATGAGCTTTATGTGGGGAAGAACGCTGGCGGCGCCGCGCAAAACCTGTAGTTCGGCCCCCTCAACGTCAATCCAAAGAATGTCTGGATACAATTTGCCCGCAAAATACTCGTCGAGGGTAGTCGCGTTTACAATAACTTCATCTTGAACGACGCTGCCGCGTCGCTGCGTATAATCGGGATTGATTGGAAGCAGGGAAGAAAATCCAATATCTTTGTTCTGAGAAAGAACGGGGTTCACCGGATAGAACTTCACTTGACCAACGGTGTCGGTAACAGCAAGTTCGTTGAAGAAACAACTTGAGGCTTTCTCACCCCAAAGTGGAGCAAGGTTCCTGCGACAGATTTCCGCTGCGCTGGGATTTGGCTCGAAGACATGGAGTTCCCCCCCCCCGAGTTGTTTATAGAGCGAGATGCCCTCCAGCGCGTCTCTGCTACCGATATCACAAATGATGGGGCTGTCAGGGAGCAACTTCTTCGCAAGTCGAACGAACTTTGGGCTAAGTTCATCAGTCACTAGAGGGTGACTCCTTCCACGGTGGGTTTAATCACTTGAAATTCAAATTCGATCAGTTTTCCGCGTACCACGTAGCACAAGTAGTGTTCCCAGAACAATCTAAAGCGCGGCCAATGGTTCACAAGGACTTCCAAGCCAAGATATCTCCACAGGCTCAAAAGCTTTACGTAAACTTTGATCTCGCGAAGATTGATCGTCGAGTAGTAAGCAAAGCCTCCGTGATTGGCTCCGAAATAACGAAAAGAATACGAGTTCAGATGCCAGCGGTGAGTTGGGTCGCAAAAGGACGAAAAATCGGTGTAGTGCGGCGTCGCTAAAAACACGGTTCCGCCAGATTTTACCAAACGATAGAATTCCTCCATGGTGCGCATCACATCCGCCACATGTTCGATCACGTGAGCCGCGTATATGCGATCAAATGAGTTGTCCGCAAACGGATAGGGCAAACAATCGATATCAACGAGAACGTCGGCCCGGCTAGCCGGATTTCGATCTATGCCAATAGAGTTGGGCAGCTTGTTTAATCCGCAACCAACATCAAGAATTCTCACCTTACTGTCCACATATTATCGTGCCTCAGAGGGCTAATAAGTTGAAACCCTCCGTAGTAAGGTTTTGATCCGACATTCGCGCAACCAGGCCCCTTTCACGGCTTTCATTAAAACTTGACTTGGCGCACCGACGTAGTATACTGGCCTCGAAGCTAAGAATTCTTAGTATGGGACGTAAGGCAAAGAAGAACGAATCGCTTCCGGGGTCGCTGGACATGCTGATCCTTAAGACCCTGACACGGGCGAACCTGCACGGGTATGCCCTGGTTCAGAAAATTCGGCAGGACTCCGACGACCAGATCCTGATCGAAGAAGGCTCGCTCTATCCGGCGCTGCAGCGCCTGGAACTCAATGGTTGGATCGATGGCGAGTGGG
>CAXTWT010000268.1:0-6685 GCA_964247955.1 uncultured Bryobacteraceae bacterium | reverse complement strand
GCGGATGTCCACCACCGCTTCGGCAATCTGACCGAGATACTTGCCGTCAGCTATTACATCCAATGCCAACGCTATTCTTGACAGCGGATCGGACCACCGGGCCGGAATCGTGATCGTCGCCTCTGTTTTTGCCTCGGATTTCGCCTCAACTGTTAATGCAATCCGCGAAGGCGCGCCTGTCCAGCCATCCGGCAAGACCAGCGCGGCCTGTATCCGCACTCTTCGCAGGCGATGATTGCGCGCGCGAATCTGGATGCGTTTCGTTTGTCCCGGCAACGCGATCATTTGGTAAGGATAGATGCTGATCCATGACGGATCAACGCCCATATCGGGATCGGGATCAGCAATTAATTCGCGGAAGAAAGCATCTTGCTTCCGGGCGCGTTCTTGAAAGTTGAGAGCCGTTTCATGGTCCAGGAGAAACGGCCTGCCGTGGCCGGGAGCAATGATGTTCGGCTCAAAATCCAGAATGTTGCGGATCGACTGCGCGTGATCCCCGCTCTTGACCTGGTTGCGGTAAATCAGATTGTGCCGCAGCGCGTTGGGGTTTCCAGGATCATTGAAAAAAGCGTCACCCGTAAAAGCAATACGCGCTCCGTCAACCGTTGCGAACATCGCCATCTGATAATTTGTGTGACCTGGCGAATGCACAACGGTAAACTCAAACTCTTCCCACTTGAAACTCTCCTTGTTCTGAAAAGACCGGTCCACTTTGATCGGCTCGCCCAGAATGCACCCGATATTCATGCCGCGAGGGTTCTGAAGGATATCAACCATGTTTTCGTAGCACCAGATCTTGGTTCCGTACCGACGCGCCAGATAGGGAAAACCATTCAGATGATCGTCATGCGTATGGCTCGGCATGGCAACATCAATGGACCTCAATCCATGCCGCGCCCGCAGCTTCTCAATGCCGTGCTCCACGAACCGCATGCGATCAAACGTGTCCACGTATCGCGTGAAAACTTGAAAAAACGTCCAGCTTGCCGAGCCGTAATCTACAAATAATGCTTTGCCGCTATCGCTGATAACGGCGTAAAAAGACGACGTTGTTTCGGTGTTCGCCATGAGGTGCGGCGTAACTGCAAGAGGCTCCAAATCCGAGGTCGGCGGGTGGTTGTACCAGAAATGATGCCAGTCTCTCAGCTTGCCGGTCAGTTCCGCCATGCCGGGCAGGGGATCAGGAACCGGGCGACCATGCGACGGGCACAATAACTCTGGTTTCCATTTGCTCAACTCCGTGAGCGAATAGATGGACAGGTCAACGCCTTCGTGCTCCTGATAGTAATACTGCAAATCGTAAAGCGTTTGCACCTTGCCGGGCGAGTGCATCAGGTCGCCGGAAAAAGCCACTTTCTTCCCGTCGATGGTGGTGAGAAGTGTTATGGAGCCGGGAGTATGTCCGGGAGTCGGCTGCACAAAGATTTCGGCGCCTTGCCAACGGAACGTCTCATAGTCGCGCAAGACAGCGGCTACCGGAACGTTCTTTGTCAAGGAGAAAAAATCGTTCTTCATGTCATACAGTTCAAATATCCGCCGATTGCGCCAGAAGTTTTCAGCGGCTTCGAAGAACTGCCTTTCATGCTCCGGCACAGCAATCGGGATTCGCCGCGCGACCGCTCGCCCATCGCCTTGCGCCTGATCGCGATGGTGATGCGTGTGCAAAATCCAATCGATGCCGGACACGCCCAACTCCGGAAGAAAATCGAGAATCTTGCCCGAGCCGAAGTCGATGCAGATCCCGCGATCCCCTCTACGGAGCAGATACACATTACAGGTGTCTTCGAGCAGAAAAAGATTTTCGGAAAGCTTTTCGGGCCGGGCATTCGGTTGAAATTCCGCCGCCTGCGGCACCGTTTCCCCCGGCGCGAGCGAACCCGCCGCCATACCGGCTCCAGTGCCTTGCAGAAACCGGCGGCGCGAAACGTCATCCTCGTCGTGATGGCTCATGCGCTTCGCCTCCCCGAAGCAGGCAATTCCCCAAATTGCGGACGCGCAAAGGCATCGCGCAGCGCCAGGCAAACCGCGCCATGCAGCAAGGAATCGTCGGCGGACAACCGTGCTGGCCGAATGGAATAAGAAAGGTGCGAAGACCCGTAGCGTGTCGTTATCTCCTGGGCAATGGCGTCCCAAATTGCCGTGATGCGTCCCGCGACAATCACTTCCGCCGGATTGAACACGAAGCCCATATTGGAAATTCCCAACGACAGATATCTGGCTGTTTCCCGAAAGCTTTGGAGCGCCCGCACATCGCCATTCCCGGCATCGAGGAGCATCCCTTCAAACCTGTCGATGCTGAAAGGCGAATGAGGGTAGACCCGCCGCCACGTTGCCTCATTGCTGACAAACATCTCCCAGCACCCAGATCGCCCGCAGCGGCAAGCGGGACCGGAAGGCTCGACAATCATATGCCCGAACTCCGCTGCAAAATGCGCGTCATGGCCGCCGTAAACTTCCCGGTTGATAACCACGCCCGCGCCTGTTCCAAAATCGCTGACGTTGAGAAATATGAAATCCGTGTGATGCTCCGGGCCTTCCGAAGCAAACCAGAGTTCCGACAGCGCCCCGACGTTGCAATCATTATCAGCCAGATTTTCAATGCCAGTGCGCGCTTCCACTTCCTCGGCCAAGGGAAAATCGTTCAGCTCCTGGTGCGTCGGCACCCATAAGATGCGGCCTGTGGGAGCGTTGACATGGCCGGGAATGGCAACCCCAATACGGCGGAACTCGCAGCAGCCTCTCCCTGCGGCGTCAGCGCGCAGCTTTTTAACGGCTTCCCCCACGGCTTGCACCAGTTCCTGGGGTGAGGTAGGCGTGCTGAAAATAAAACTACTGTGGATGCGCCCATTCAGCCCTGCCCACGCCGCCTGGCAATAGGCGGGCCGGATGTTCAGCCCGAGGACGGGGTAACTCAAATCATGCAGGCGAAGGCTCACCGGCACGCGCCCTCTTTGGGACGGAACGCCGCGCTCCTCGGTAATCAGTTCATCCGTCACCAGTTCATCCACAATATCGGAAACACTGCTGCGGAAGATGCCCGTGAGCCTCGCTAATTCGGCCCGTGAAATCGGTTGATGCCGCCGGATTAACTCAAGAAAAATCGACCGCTTGACAGCGCGAATACTCGACGGAGTGGCGGTACGGATTTGGAGCGGAACCGCTTTGGTCTCTTTTTCTCGTGGCATGGCGCTGCGACCAGCAGTATACCCTTTTGTCGCGGAACCGAGCATAACTGCCTATGCTACGGCATGATGGGTAGAACTAAGTGCGACGGCTGTTCCCTCGTGCAGTACACCCGCTGTGTGGCAGGAGTGAAATCGCTGGCTTTTGCTGTGTAGATGCTCGGCACAAACGTCTGCGGATTACGGTCAATCAGGGGAAACCAAGTGGATTGCACTTGTACCAGTAATCGATGTCCTTTCAGGAACACATGATCGTGATCACGTAGCGGAATAACAAATTCTGTGGGCTGATTGGGAACGAGCGCCTGCGGATGCTCGTAGCTTTTGTTGAACCGTCCGCGCCGCACCTCCATTGCAACCGGCAACTGATACCCGTCCAGCGACTTCGCGTATTGGCCCGGCTCCGGTCCTATATCCGGCTTCCAACGGTTCGGCACGGCATTCTCTGGATACACATCAATTAACTTGACAATGAAATCACTGTCCGTTCCGGAAGTCGAAGCGAACAGATCGGCGCTTAACTCACCGGTCACTTTCAAGTCACGGTCGAGTGGCGCGCTGACAAAGCTCAACACATCCGGCCGATGGTCGACAAAGCGCTGGTCCGCTACCTCCCAAGTCCTCCAGTCACCGCCGGGATAAGTGGGCGAAATGGGACGCTGTCGGTACGGCACCGGGTTCGCCGGGTCGGAAACATACTGTGCAAACGCCAGCTCAGCAAGCTTTGGCACAGCAAACGAGAGTGTGCCGTCGGCATGCAGATATAACTGGGTCGCTTTCGCTTCTTTCGGAGGCCATGCTTTATAGGTGTGCCAAGTATTCGATCCCGATTGAAAAGTGCTTGCTTTCCAGGAGAACTTCTCACCGCTACCGTGCAGGTAGTAGCGGAAGAAAGGAGCCTCAATCGTTTCGCGGAACTCGCGCGCGGTTTCATGACCGCCGAAAGTGATCTCGCCGATGCTATCCCCTTTGGGCGTTTGCCACTCACCATGAAACCACGGACCTGCCACGATAAGATTCTGCCCATGCGAATCGCTCTCCTCCGAGTTGCGAAAAATCTTCCACGGCCCCCACGGATCTTCTTGGTCCCAGAACCCCGCCACATTCAGATTCGGCACCGGACTACCATGCAGCCGATTCACCCACGCTTCCCGCCGCCAGAACTCGTCGTAATTGGGATGCTCGACCGTTTGATTCCAGAACGGAATCGACCCGTGCAGATACTTTGTATTGATATTGGAAACGGGCCCTAGATTTAAATACCACTGGTAAGTATCGTAAGTGTCGAATTGAAAATGCGTGTTGGCATTCTTGTCCGCCTGCTCCATCACGGAATACTCAAAAGCATAGCTCAGGCGTAAAGCGCCGAACCGGTGCATGTCATCATTCATCCACTGATCGGCTGGCGCTGCTTGTTCGGAAACAGCTTTCAAAGCCGGATGCGGCTGCAGGAGAGTCATACCGGCAGTCAGGCCCTCGTAGGAAACGCCGAAGATTCCAACCCGGCCATTGTTCTTCGGCACGTTTTTAAGGAGCCATTCAATGGTGTCATAAGCATCGGTTGTTTCATTAGTCGCTTTCGGGTCTTTCAAATTGACAAACGATGAAAGCTGAAACGTGCCTTCGGACTTGAAGCGGCCGCGCAGGTTTTGAAATACAAAAATATAACCGTCCCGTTGGAACTCCCTCAAATTGTGAGGAACCGTGGTTGGAGCCTGCGAGGGAACTCCGTACGGAGTTCGCTGCAGAAGAATGGGAAGCGCATCGGTCTGCTCAAACGGCGTCAGAATGACGGTTTGCAGCCGTACTCCATCCCGCATCGGAATCATGACTTCCTGAAACCGAACAACCGGTTTTTCCGAGTCTGCAGGAGGCGCAGCCTGTCTGAAACTCAAGGGCAAAAAGGCGCTCCATAAGAAAAAACATTTTAACAATAATTGATTCATGCAGCGGCTCCGAACGTCTCCTTGCGTGTAAGGTTTATTATGCTACTACACGCGCGCTGCAATCACTATCTGCAATTAACTAAAATAAAACCTCAAAGTCAAACCGGTAGCGCCGGTGATAGTTGCCGAAAAATGTCCCATACTGCGAGTCCGCCGTATTGGCATGCACGGCCGAAGCATTCCAGTGATTGGTGAGATTGAAACCTGTCACTGACAAGCGCACCGCATACTTCGGATTGATGCGGAAATCTCGCATGAACCGCGCGTCGGCGGAGAAGAAATTCGGAAACCGCGAATTATCGCTGTACGGCGTTCCGAAATAATTCTGACTCGCGTCCAGTTGCGCATACGGAAACCCGTTGCGGTACTCCACAATCGGCAGCATCGCGAAACTCATGGGAAGGTTCACCCGCCCATAAGCGAGAAATCGGTTCGGCAGATCTCCCGGCAAATTGGAATACACGTCAGGCCGCACAAGCGGCGTGGCGAAGTTGCCCAGAAATGAATCAAACCCGTTCAGGCTTCCTTCCGCGCGGCTACGCGTGTAAGAAAAAATAAGCTGCTGCCCGCTCTTCCATGTCACTTTGCCCGTCACTTCTGCCTGCCGATATCGGGAGCTTCCATCTCCATTCAGCACCAGCCTCGAAGCGCCGGTTGTCAGCAGTTCCGGCTCCAGCACAATCAACCCGACCGAGCGATTATCCGTGTACACTCCGCGCATTGTGAGAAGGGGTGAAAACTGATGCTCCACCTGGAAATTCCAGGTCGAGCCCCGTGGTGAAAATGCTCCCGCTACCTGCTGCCCCCTAACAAAAAATGAGCGCGGCCCCGTCACGCTGCCGATGGCGTTTAAGTATTGAACCGGAGTCCCAACGACGCTTCCGTCCGGAGCGTAATTGGTGATGGTCCTTTCGGGATATCGGTTAAATGTGTAAACGTCCAGGGGAATATGGTCGTAGTATTGCCCATAACCGGCGCGAAACACCGTCCGCTCGTTCGAAAACGGAGTCCACGCCACGCCCACGCGCGGCGCGATGCGAAGGCTGGTAGCGAGTTGCTGATGTTCGATGCGTCCGCCGTAATCGAAAGAAAGTTTCGGGTTGAGCGACCAGTGGTCCTGTACGTAAGCCGCCACTTCCAGGTCTGACCGGCTGAAAGGCGCTCGGGTGGTAAAGCTAATGCGCTGCAGCAGTAAACCTGAGGAGTTCAAAATATCGACGGGCCGGAGCGTGAATAAAACATCGTCGCTCGAAGTTGTCAGCGAACTGCCGATCTTAAACTGGTGCGTCCCCAAAACTCGCACAGGCGACGGCGACCAGATCTCCAGCCACTCCTTGCGTTGCGCGCTGCGGTCCTGCGTCGCAAAGTAATTGCCCTGGTTGCCGCTCGGCGTCAACAACATATCCCGGCTGCCCTGCGCCCCAACATACGCATCAAACCGCTGAATCGATAGCGAACTGTCGAGCGTTCCGCCCCAAATCCCGAAGTGGTCGGCCACTGTCCCGATATAGTTATGCTGCGCGTAAGTGGGCGTAACCGGCTGCGGGTTGAAGTAAT
>CAXTWT010000267.1:0-6736 GCA_964247955.1 uncultured Bryobacteraceae bacterium | reverse complement strand
GGGGCTCCCTGGTATCTGCCGTTTTACGGAGATCCAAGCATCTCGACCTTTCCCGGCTATAATGACACTGCCCCGCCGCCCCCCGATCCGAATGCTCAAGCCATGGCAGAGTCCCAGGAAGCGTTGGCGCAACAAATTCAGCAGTTGACCGATGAGGTTCAGCAGATGAAAAGCAGCGTAGGGCAGCAACAACAACCGCCCACTTCCGCGTCGGTTGCAAACGCCGCCCCGGAACGTCGGCCTCCGGCTCCGCCTGTTACTCTCATTCTGCGCGACGGTCAGCAGTTAACAGTGGAAAGTTATGCCATTATGAACGGGACCTTTTGGAATTTCTCCAAACGTCCTCTTCAAAAGATTCCGGTTGCTAACATTGACCTTGCGGCTTCGGCCAAAGCAACCGAAGCGAACGGCGGCGAGTTTCCGCAAATCGGTTCCGCGCAATAGCATTACTGCTTTGCCAGCAAGGTTTTTCGCAGCAGGTCCAATGCGCCCTGTGTTGCCAAAGCCCGAACTCGTCCACGATCCCCGCCATACCGGACGCGAACCACATGTGTCCCCTCCGGTCCGGCAATGCCCAAGTATACGGTTCCGACCGGATCATAGTCAGTGCCGCCCGATGGTCCCGCATATCCGGTGGTCGATAGAGCATACGTAGCGCCGCTGCGCTTTTTCGCGCCTTCCGCCATCGCCGCCGCCACCGGCTCGCTGACAGCCGAATGCTTTTGCATGACCTCACGCCCGACACCCAGAATTTCGCTTTTCTGCGCCTCGCTGTAGGTGACGTATCCGGCCAGGAAAAAGTCAGAACTGCCGCCCTGCTCCGTTAATCTTGCCGCCACCATTCCGCCCGTGCAGCTTTCCGCTGCCGCTACCGTCGCATGCTTTTTCCGCAGCAGCCGTCCTACCACCATATCCAACGATTCATCCGCATGTTCCGAATACAGGCGATCTCCCAACAGTTCCGCAATCGGGTTGCCGACCTCGCGCAGCAACGCATCTGCCTGTTCTCCGGTTTCCGCTGTCGCCCGCAAATGAACGAACAGATCGCCGAGCGAAAACAGAATCGTCGTTGCCGGATTCGTGTACTTCGTGTATACCGGCGCAATCAGCGTATCCAGGTCCGATTCGCCCATGCCGGTAATGCGAAAAGAGCGGACCCGAATTACCTGCGGCGGCACAATATGCCGTAAACGCGGAATCAGTTGATCGACCAGCATCGGTTTCAATTCGCGGGGCGGACCCGGCAGCAATGCCAACGCGCCGCGTTCTGTTGTCAGGAACTGTCCCGGCGCGGTGCCGTGCGGATTGGGCATCACTTCCGCGCCTTCCAGCAGATAAGCCTGCCGCAGATTGTTTTTGGCCATGGGCCGGTTAAGCTGCCGGAAACGATTAATCAACACCGACTCCTGCTCCAGGGAGAGAATCAGTTTTCTGCCGAGCGCCGCCGCTGCCGCATCCCTCGTGACGTCATCCTCCGTAGGACCAAGGCCGCCCATCAGCACCACAATATGTGAACGGGCCACCGCTGTGCTGATCGCTTCCGTCAGCCGTTCGCGGTCGTCTCCGATCACTTGTTTTCTGACCAGTTCTACGCCCAGCAAATTTAATTGCTCTGTGACCAGCAGGGAGTTGGTATCCACGCGCTGCGGCGTCAGCAGTTCACTGCCGATCGCTATGATTTCCGCATTCTTCATGAAATTGCCGGGGCGCTGCCTAGAACGTCAGCCGTCCGGCGATGCCGACATCCACGCGAAACAGCGCGCTTTGCGTGGTCAGAATCATAGCCTTTGACGGCGTAAACGCCAAGCCGACAATGCCGGGACCGGAAAGAAACAGCTCTGCCTGTCGCGCCGGATTGATTCGAATAATACCGCGCCGTCCCTTGAGCGACGCCGCCGCATACAGATTACCCGCTGCATCAAAAGCCAGCCCTTGCGGCCGCCCGAGTCCGCGGTAAAAAGTTTCCACTTCACCCGCCTTGGAGATGCGGTGTACGGCGTCAAAACTGGACGTGGTCGGCCCGGTTATATATAGATAATCTTCCGGCCCAAACGCCAAATGATAAGCCGCAATCGAAGGCTCCAGCGTGGCGAACACATAAATCTGCCGCGATTTGCTGATCTTAAAAACCGTGCCGCTGCGGTCGCCCACATACAAGTTCTCTTCAGAGTCAAAAGCGATCCCGGTCGCCACGCCCATGCCTTCCACATACACGGACATGTTGCCGCTCGGCGTGATCTGGTAAATGACCCCGTCATAGCGGCTGGAAACATAGAGCAGCCCTTCCTTATCAAAGGCCAGCCCGGTCGGATTCATCAGGTCCGTGACGAACGGCTTGGAATTGTAGTCCGTCTGAATTTTGTAGATGGAAACCGGACTTTTCTGCCCGCGTGAACCGCTGAACGTGCTGTACACATTCCCTTCGCGGTCAACAGCGGGATTGGCTACCGGATGCAGACTGTCCGCGATCCGAATACCCAGGTGCGTTTCGTGCAGAGCGCTTTTAAGCTCTCCGTCACCCACTACCAGTTCGCCGACAATCGCCGAATCCGGCACGCGCGCAATAATATACGAATCTCCCGCGACTACCAAATGCGCTTTTTGATTACCTAGGCGAACTACCGGCTGACCTTTTGAAGCCAGGTGCTGCCCTCGAATATGCAACTCGCCGCCTGTGATTGCTGCGGAAGGCTCCAAACTCACGACCATGGGTCGTGGTCCCGACTGCTCCGCTGCTATGTTTTTCCTTGCCATATCAATATGCCTTCAACATTCCGCCTATATACAAGATAAGCGCTCCATAAATTCCGGCTGCAATATCATCGGCAACAATGCCGTAACCACGCGGCAGTTGCTCCAGTTGCCGCACCGGCCATGGCTTCCAAATATCGAACAGGCGAAAAAGAATAAACGCCGCCGCAAAGCTGCCTTTCGTAAACCGGGTTGCTCCCAGCAGCGTGACCCATTGTCCCAGCACCTCATCGACCACCACCAGGCCGGGATCTTTTTTTCCGGTAATCTGCGCCGTTTTTGTAGCCGCCCATACCGCAGGCATGAACAGAATGGTGGTTACCCCAAACAGAAACCGGCGGGTGTCTCCCAAGTACAACTCGACAAGGACGGCAAGGAGCAATCCCGCCAGCGATCCTGCCGTGCCCGGACCCCAGGGGAAGTATCCGCAGCCAAACCATGTGGCTAAAACTAGAGCGACACGCTTCAATGGCTGCGGCCTTGCAATGGGGGCGGCTCGTCTGTTTCTTCCAGCTCGTTCGCGCTTGGGCTGGAAATCACATACTTTTCCGAGGCCCAGTTGCCAAGATCCAGCAACCGGCAGCGGTCGCTGCAAAAAGGCATGTTGGGATCGTCGAGAGGTACTGCCTTACTGCAAATAGGACATTTTACCGATGCACCCATATCTCCATTATCGGATGCTGTAAGTTTGAGCGGGATGGGAATTCAGGATGGGAAAAGGATTGATCCCTTGCGGAGCGCGATAACGGCTTTCCGGCGCGTCGACCAACTCGCCGATCAGATCGTAGTCGTGAGCTTCCGTAACGCGCAGGGTGCGCATTTCACCCGGTTGCGGCTCGCCCGCTCCGAAGTCATTGATATAGCAAACACCGTCGATCTCGGGCGCTTGCGTCGTTAGCCGCGCTTGCCACAACAGATCCGTTTCGGGCGACGGCCCTTCCACCAGCACCGGAAACTCCTGCCCAATTAGTTGCTGATTACGCCGCAGGGAGATGCGACGCTGGGTAGCCATCAGCTTGCGCTTGCGCGCATAGATCGTGCGCTTGTCCACTTTGCCGTCGAGCAGATAACTGCCGCTTGTCTCCTCATCGCTGTAGGAAAACACTCCTAAACGGTCAAACTGCGCCGCTTCAACAAACTGGCACAACTCTTCGAAATCTTGTTCCGTTTCGCCCGGAAATCCGACAATCATGCTGGTGCGCACCGCTACACCGGGAATCGTCGCCCGAATGCGCCCGAGCAGCTTCAAGAAAATATCCGCATTCGCCCCGCGCTTCATGCGCTTCAGCACCGGCCCGCTGGCATGCTGCAAGGGCATATCGATGTACTTCACCAACGACTCATGCGCCGCAATCGTGTCAAGCAACTTTTGCGTCACTTTGTTGGGATACGCATACAGAAAGCGCACCCATTTCGGCAGCTCCGTCGGAATCGACGCCAAACGCGCCAGCAAGTCAGCCAAGCCGTCCTTTAAGCCAAAGTCTTCGCCGTAGCAGGTAGTGTCCTGGCCGATCAGATTAATCTCGCGCACGCCGGTGCTCAACATGCGGGCAGCTTCATTGACGACGCTCTCGGGACGGCGGCTTCGGAACTGGCCCCGGAACTGCGGAATGATGCAGAACGAGCAGGGATGATCGCAGCCTTCCGCGATCTTGATATACGCCGAATACTTGGGAGTCGTGAAAACGCGGGCCGTTAAATCGTGATAAAGGTACGGTTCAGGAGCAATCGGCTTCGGCTTCAATCCCTCGCAAAGAGCAGTAATTTTATCGAGTTCATTCGTCCCCAGCACCGCATCCACTTCTGGAATGTTCTTCTGGATATCGGCCCGGTACCGCTCGACTAGGCAGCCCGCCACGACCAGACGCTGCGCCTGCCCGGTCTTCTTGTACTCGGCCATTTCGAGAATGGTGTCAACCGACTCCTGCTTGGCCGGATCAATAAAGCTGCAAGTGTTGACAACGATAACGTCCGCTTCGGCAGGTTGCGGCGTCAACTCATGGCCGTCGGCCACAAGCTGACCCATCATCACTTCGGTATCGACCAGATTTTTGGGGCAGCCGAGACTTACAAATCCGATTTTCAAGAGTTCAAAATTCCGTGGGAAAAGAGTTGGCGGGAAACCGCTGAAAATACTAGGATAGCAGGAAGAATAAGTAATTTCAAAACTGTATGATGCTCGCAGTGATGTGCGATAAAACGGTAAAGCTGTAATGGTCTGAACTTGCAGTGCGACAGTTTGCTACTCAGCTCCGAAGAAATCCTGATCCACCTTTTTAAGAGTGTAGGTTTTGGTGACTATAACGCCCACGTTGTGTTCAATCATTAACTGAGCCAATCTCTTCCCATCAATGAGGACTATTTTCTTCTCGATCTTCTGTACATAGTTCCTCGCGTCGTTAGAGAAGCTCGACGTGGTAATCATCACTCCCTTTCGTGCGCGGTGCCCCTCAAGGCTGCCTGCAAACGCCTGAACGATAGGTCGACCCACAATCGTGTCCACCCATTTCTTCGCTTGAATGTAGATATTATCAAGTCCAAGCTTGTCCTCTTTGATGATCCCGTCAATGCCCTCGTCGCCAGATTTTCCCACGGCTTCGCCTGCATCTTGCAGTGATCCGCCGTAGCCCATTTCGACAAGCAGTTGGACGACGAGTTGTTCAAATTCTTCAGAGGACATCTTCTTTACGGTGTCCAAGAGTTCATTTACCAATGAATTTTGAATAGCCAAGTAGCTGTTCTCCAGCACTTCTTCTGGGGTCTGAACTGCATCAATGTCAGTGGCTGTGCTTGTCTCTTCGAGTGAAAGTGGCGTTGCAGGCTTGTCGGTTTTGCCCGAATGGAAAATCTTAAATTCAGGGAACTGATTCAAAATTTGGACAGTTATCTTGCCTGGGTTTTCTGATAGCAGTTGCCGCCCTCGTGCAGTTATCTTGAAAACACCACGGCGAACCCGCTCAAGGCATCCAGCTCGATGAAGATAAATCGCTGCCCAATATATCCGGTTCTCATACTTCGTCTGTTTTCCACTCGGCAGCTTTTCTTTCGTGTCATCTTCAGAGATCTGTAGATCTTCGGAAAGGTGAGATCGAAAGTAAACGAGCGGGTGTTCGCGGCCATCCGCACACCTTGTCAGTAGTGGCCGCATGAAGGATTGAAAGTCGGGAACCGCCATTCAAAGCTTATTGTATTGATCTTAAAATGAAACGCCGCGATTGGCCCGGGCCAGCCTTTTACCTACAAGCGAATTTAGTACAACAATGTTGTACAACTTTGATACACTCTAAAAATGCAGGTCACCTCTGCATACGCCAAAGCGAATTTTCCCGAGTTGTTGAAAACAGTTGAAAAGGGTGAGACGGTTCAAATCACCCGTTACAACAAGCCTGTGGCAAGCCTTGTTCCATACACGACGCCGCAGGGCACGCAACCCAAATTAGGCACTGCACCGAGTTCTGTTAAAGTCGTCGATCCGAACTGGGCCAAGCCTTTGACACGGCAACAGATGAGAAGCCTGATCGAAACGGGATCGTATTGAAATGGCGGAGTCTTAGAATGTTAGTTGCAACCGCTTTAGCGCTCGATGTGCCTATTATCGACGGAGATCGAAAGTTTTCGCATTACAAGGAGCTGAAAGTGATTTGGCAATAATGCCGCGCCAAATTGTACAAGGCCTAAACCTTTCCGCCGCGCCATCTTGTCATTGACAGTGGGTGAGCGGCGTGTACCGTTACGGCTGCTCCTTGCGGCCGGTTTGTTACAGGCGCTTGCTGCAATCAAACCATCAGGAAGTGCCTTAAGGTAAAAGTATGGCGACCCAAGCACAGCTCTTGATGACGCTCGAGGAGTACTTCGAACTCGAAAGGAAGTCGGTGGACCGTCATGAGTATTTGAATGGTCATGTTACCGCGATGGCGGGAGGGACAAAAGCTCACTCGATCATTAGCCTGAACATAGGAGCGGATTTAAACCTTCAATTACGAGA
>CAXTWT010000266.1:0-6825 GCA_964247955.1 uncultured Bryobacteraceae bacterium | reverse complement strand
CCTCGCGATCCCCCACAACCAGCATATAAGGTATTTTATGTAGTTGCGCTTCCCGAATCTTGAAATTCACCTTATCGCTACGAGAATCAAGCTCTGTTCGGACGCCTGCCGAGATTAATTTTTCGTAAACTTGCGCAGCGTATTCTGCCTGACGGTCGGAAATCGGCAAAATAATCGCCTGGACCGGGGCCAGCCAAAGCGGAAACGCGCCGCTGTACAGCTCGATCAGGTACGACATCATGCGTTCCATGGTGCTGATGATGGCGCGATGGATAATAACCGGGCGATGCTGCTGGCCGTCCGCGCCGATGTAGCCCAGATCGAACTGGTTCGGAAGGTGAAAATCAATCTGGATGGTGGAATAAGTTTCTTCATGGCCCATCACATCGGCTAACTGGATATCGAGCTTGGGCCCGTAAAAGGCGGCTTCTCCCGGAGCTTCGAGATACGGTAAGTTCAGCGAATCCATCGCTTCGCGCAGAACCCGTTCGCCGAGCGCCCACATCTCGTCGTTATCGACGTACTTTTCCTTGTTCGCCTTATCGCGCAGGGATAAGCGATAGCTGTATTGCTTAATCCCGAGATCACGATAAGCTTCCTCAACCAACTGCATGACTTTTGTGAACTCAGATTTGATCTGATCGGGAGTACAGAAAATATGAGCGTCGTTCAACGTCATGCACCGGACCCGGCTTAAGCCGCTCAAAACGCCAGAGCGCTCATAACGGTACATGTCGGCAAGTTCCGCAATCCGGACCGGCAGGTCGCGATAGCTCCGCATCTTTGACTTGTAGATCAGAATGTGGTGCGGGCAGTTCATAGGGCGCAGCACCATCTCTTCTGTTTCCAGGTCCATGGGCGGAAACATGTCCTCATGGTAATGTTCCCAGTGGCCGGAAGTTTTATACAGGTCTATTTTGGCGAGCGCGGGCGTATACACATGTTGATAGCCGGTCCGGCGTTCCTTGTCTAGAATGTATTCTTCGAGCAATCGCCGTACAGTTGCGCCGTGGGGCAGCCAGAGCGGCAATCCGGCCCCGACCAGTTCGTTGACCGTGAATAGCTCTAGTTCCTTGCCGATGCGGCGATGATCGCGCTTCTTTGCTTCCTCCAAACGGGCGAGATACTCATCCAGTTCCTTTTTAGTGAAGAACGCTGTGCCGTAAATCCGTTGCAGTTGCGGATTTTTTTCACTGCCTTTCCAGTAAGCCCCGGCAATTGAGAGCAGCTTGAAGGCTTTCAGCTTTTCGGTTGATGGCACATGCGGACCACGGCAGAAATCAATAAAGTTCGGACCCAGCGTGTACTCGGAAAAAACTTCGCCCGCGCGTTCCTCGATTAATTCACGCTTCATCCAATCGTCGCGATACTTCTCCAAACCTTCTTCCTTGCGCGTCAGCACCCGCTCAAACGGAAGATTGCGGGCCTGGATCTCATACATGCGCGCTTCGATCTTTTCGAGATCTTCGGGGGTAAACTTCGTGTCCCGTTGAAAGTCGTAGTAGAAGCCTGAATCCGTGGGAGGACCGATGCCAAGCTGTGTCTCCGGGAAAAGCTCCAGCACGGCAGCCGCCAGCAGGTGGGCGGTCGAGTGGCGATACACGTGAAGGGCGTCCGGGCTTTTCGGCGTGAGAATTTCGAGCGTACTGTCCCCTTCGAGCGGGCGAGTGAGATCAAACAGATCTCCATTCACGCGAGCTACAACGGCATCAGCGGCAAGCCGTCCACTGATGGATTGCGCCACGTCGAGCGGGCGTGCGCCTTGCGGAACTTGCTTTTGGCTGCCGTCGGGCAGAGTTATCGTCAAACTGTCCATATTTCGGGGGTAAATTCGAGCGTAGCAAAGGCGGCATTCCTTTCGCGGAAAAGCTGATTGCTAGACTGAAAGATACTTCGTGAGCACCTCTTCCATCACACCTGGTTTTGATGAATCGGCTCTGGTTACACGGGCTAAGAGTGGGGACATGGATGCGTTTTCCGAACTGGTTACGCACTATGAGCGGCGGATCTTCCGCATGGCCAAGCAGATCACCCAGAATGACGACGACGCGGAAGACGTGCTGCAGGAAACCTTCTTAAAAGCTTATACTCACCTCGATAACTTTCAGGGCAATTCCAAGTTTTATACCTGGCTGGTCCGCATCGCGGTCAATGAAGCTTTGATGAAGCTGCGCAAGCGGCGATCTGATCGAACGGTTCCGCTGGATGAACCAATCAATACCGGAGAAGATGAAGTAGCGCGGGAAATTGCTGTCTGGGATGAAAATCCGGAGGAAAGCTACTCTCGTGAGGAACTAGGCTCTATTTTGAATGAAGCAATTCAAAGTTTGAAAGCAGCTTATCGCACCGTTTTCATCTTGCGAGACATCGAAGAACTGTCTATCGAGGAGACGGCTGAAGCTTTGAATTTATCAATTTCAGCGGTGAAGAGCCGCCTTCTACGAGCGAGGCTGCAGCTTCGAGAGAAGCTGACACGGCAGTTCAAGAAAAAGGGGGATGACGCGTTTGCTTACCTGTAAGCAGTTTCTGCAGGAACTGAACGAGTTTCTTGATGAGAAGCTGGACCCGGCGCTGCGAGCTGAACTGGAGCGGCATGTGAATGCGTGCCCGAACTGTTGGGTCGTGTGCGACACAACGCTGAAAACAATCAAAGTTTTCAAAGGCATGCAGCCGCAGCCGCTTTCTTCCAGCGTACACTCCCGATTGTGGGCGCACTTGTCCAAGCACTGCAAGTGCAAAGGCAAGGACGACATCACGGAAGTTTAGCGCCACGAGACTGAGTACATGGAGACAGACCGGCTCCACGCTATTTCTAAGGTGCTTGCAGATCCCACTCGATTTGAAATTTTGAAGCGTATTGCCGCTACTGAGGAAGTTGCCTGCTTGACGCTCAGTGAGTCATTTCCCGTCACGCAGGCGACGATCTCTCATCATTTGCGTGAACTGCACGAGGCGGGCCTAATTAAGATCCGCAGGCAGGCAAAGTACATGCACATGAAACTGAATCGCGCAGTTTGGAACGAGTACGTCGACACTCTAGCTGCTCTTCTGCCTCATCATTCAGAAACGCGCTGAATCTTCCCTTTTTGCCGCTCATCACATTGATGACTGTCTAACTGAAACGGTCCTTAAGGAGAGATGATGGCAAGACTAAAAGGCAAAGTGGCGGTAGTGACCGGCGCATCGAAGGGCATAGGAGCTGCGATCGCGGAGAAATTTGCTGAGGAAGGCGCGGCGGTGGTCGTTAACTATGCGCGGGGCGCAAAAGAAGCGGAGCAAGTTGTTGAACGAATCAAGCAAAAGGGCGGAAAAGCCGTTGCCGTGCAGGCTGACATCAGCAAAGTGAGCGAAGTTAAGCCGCTTTTCGAGAAGGCTCAACAGGAATTTGGAAACATTGACATTGTTGTTAATAATGCAGGCGTGTACGAATTCTCGCCACTCGGCGGCATTACAGAAGAGCACTTTGACCGGCAATACGATTTAAACGTCAAGGGCTTGGTGTTTGCGACACAGGAAGCCGTGAACAGGTTTGGAGACCGGGGCGGGAATGTTATCAACGTAAGTTCTGTCGTGTCGACTGCGCCCACTCCGAACGGCGCAATTTATGCTTCGACCAAGGCGGCAGTGGACGCGATTACACGGAGCTTGGCGGCGGAACTTGGTTCACGGAACATTCGAGTCAACTCTGTACTTCCGGGGCCGGTTGAAACGGAGGGTACAGATGCTATGCCCGGTTCGAAGGAATTCTTCAGTCAGTTGCTGACTCAAATACCTCTAGGCAGAATTGGGCAGCCTGAGGACATTGCAAATACCGTTGCTTTCTTGGCCTCAAGCGAGTCTAGCTGGATAACCGGCCAGACTATTTACACCACTGGCGGACTGCGTTAATTTGGGCTGGAATAAGCGGGGAACACATTGGGCCGCTCGACACCAATACATCGTGCTTACAGTCCTGTGTTCCGCACACTTTCTGCTTGGCCAGGGGGGGCGTTCTTCGATAAATTCCGTCGTTCCGAAGAGGCGAGAACCGTTCATGAAAACCACTGAACACACCGTTATCACAGCCTCGCTCGAAGTTTCTTACGAGCAGACCGGACCCGACTCCGGCGATCCTATTCTTTTGCTGCATGGCTTTCCCTACGATGTCCGGCAGTACGACGCTGTGCGCGACCAGCTTGCTGGGCCGAACCGCCGCATCCTTGTGCCTTACCTCCGAGGCTACGGCCCAACGCGCTATAAAACGAAGGAAGTATTTCGCTCCGGTCAGCAGGCAGCGTTAGGCAAGGACGTGATTGATTTGCTCGATGCACTCGGAATCCGGCAAGCCGTTCTAGTCGGCTATGACTGGGGAGGCCGTGCCGCTTGTGTGGCGGCGGCACTGTGGCCAGACCGGGTTTCCGGGCTGCTCTCCGCGAGCGGATACGCCATCCAAAATATTGCGAAGGCAGCTTCGACTCCAGGGTCTGCCAAAGAGGAATATGCGCTTTGGTATCAGAGCTACTTCAACACCAAACGGGGGCGGCTAGGACTGGAAGCGAACCGGGACGAGTTTTGCAAGTTTCTTTGGCGACTATGGTCGCCGACGTGGCGGTTCACAGACGAGGAATATGCTCGAACGGCGGTATCTTTCCAGAACCCAGATTTTGTGGACACGGTCATCCAATCCTATCGCCATCGTTATGCCAACGCTCCCGGTGATCCGGCCCTGGAGGAATTAGAAGTCAGGTTGGCCCAACAGCCCGTTATCGCAGCCCCAACAGTTGCGCTGCATGGAGCGGAGGACCAAGTAGAACCTTCCTCGACAACCGAGGGCCAAGAACGACACTTTATAGGACCGTACAACCGAGAAATTCTGTCCGGTGTCGGGCATTGTGTTCCGGCGGAAGCGCCTCATTCTGTCAGTAAGGCCGTCGAGTCGCTGTTGATGCTGCGCACATCATCCCGATCACCTAATGCGGCAGCTGGTCGAATAGTTCGTTGAAGCGCTTCCTCTGCTCGGGCGTAAGGACGCCAATGATCCGCTTCTTTCCTACTGCCGCCACGTCTTCCCGCTCTTCTTCAATGTTCTGGTAATACTTGACATAGTCGTCCAGTTCACGGGTGACAATCTTTTCCTGAGCGGGCGTAAGCTTTAGCTCGGTCTTCAAGTTTTGAAGGCTCATCGCAATAGAACGCTTCTCGTCTATTCTCTTGTGAATGTAGGTGCGAGTCAGAACCGAGCCGAAGGCAGCTCCGCATAGGAAGATAATAGCGAGAGTGAGTAAAACCTTAGGGTTTGACCAACTCGCCTCATCGCTTTGCAGCATCGAACGCCGTGATGTAACAGAACTAGCGATTTCAGGACCCCTAACGCGAAGCAAAGTTTACCAGCACTGCGTCCCTTTGCTGAGCCAGGCTGCCAAACACAGGAGCATCACTGTAAGACGACTGAGTGACTACTTTCCCTTGTTCGAAGCCGCTCTCATTCGTCTCCTGGGCTACTACATAAGCACCCAAAGCTACTGCCAAAGAGAGAGACATGTAAGCCAGGCGCGTACGAACCGGAGAATAGATAAATCCTGCCCAGATGGAGTGCCTAGCGCGCTCCTCAATAGTTTGCAGCACGCGAGCGTAAAAGCCTACTACCGGCTCAGTCTCTTCCGGCGCGCGCAAGGATTGAAAAAGCTCCGCTTGAGCCTTCATAGATACGAGTTCCGACAAACACTCAGAACAGGACCGGAGATGAACTTCTGACTCACCTTCTTCCGCCCCCTTCTGCCCTGCAAGCAGGTTCTCTAATTGACTTCTTACTGGCTCGTGCATATTTCCCTCAAAAGCCCTGACCCAAACGCGAATCTTTTGTTCGCTTAATTCAACCTTACTAAAAAAATACTAGTTTTAAAAGACTGAAGTTACGCTATCGGCGCTTTTTCCAACCTTTGAGCTGCCTTTACCAATTTCTGACGTGCGCGAAACAACTTCACTTTGATAGTATTCTCGTTCAGCCCTGTCATTTCAGACAATTCCTCGACAGAATGCCCTTCTACTTCCTTTAAGAGAATCAGCGAACGATCTTCTTCGGAAATCTTCGACAGCAGCTTGAAAACCAAATCGTGCTGCGCCAGCCGTTGATCCACCGGCGCTGCATGATCGGTGGCCGGTTCTGAATTTTCCATCCGCAGGGAATCATCCGCCGAGAAATCACTTTCATAGACCAATTTACGCACCCGCTTCTTGCGCAAATAGTCGTAGCACTCGTTCACCGTGATCTTATAGATCCAGGTCAGAAGCGAGGAACGGAAGTCGAAGTTCTTGATAGAAAAATAGATTTTGGCGAAAACCTGCTGCGCAATGTCCTCCGCATCGTTCCGGTTGCGCAAAATACCGTAGATAATGGAGAAGACCTTGGCCTGGTAGCGCTCGACAATTTCGCGGAACGCCATTTCGTCCCGCGCTTGCACGCGCCGAACCAGCGCGGCTTCTTCAGTAATCCGGTGATCCAATTTACTTTTCGCTCGAGTCGCCTCGCCGGAGACAACCGGGAAGGGAAGAATTGCGCCGAGTCCGCTCATATATGCCGACCGACGTTTCGCTCCGGAGGCGCGTTACAACAATTTGACGTACAAGGCCAAAAGCCAGCACTTAAATGATTATTGCGGGTTGGAGGGGGATGCAGGCGGCTAACCCGGAACTTCCGGGGCCCCTTGGTCATCTAACCGACATGCCTTCGTTGTAAACTGGGGGTTTAAGTTTTTGTTTGGAAGGAATACAAAGGATGATTCAGCTTACTGAAACCGCTGTCAGCAAAGTGAGTGAGATTTTGGGTATGCAGGAGCCGAAACCGGC
>CAXTWT010000265.1:0-6903 GCA_964247955.1 uncultured Bryobacteraceae bacterium | reverse complement strand
ATCAGGTTGACCGACCAGCCGCCTGCAATCAGGTCCAGCGCCTTGTTGCTGATGTTAACTAAGCGTCCTTTGCCGACGGGGATGTCGTACAAAATCGAAAGCGTGTCATTGAACGGCTGATCGTAGCTCGACACGCCGCGCTCGGACTTCGGATTGAGCAGGTTGATGCGCGAGTTGTCGCCGTCGTAGTTTTCGAGGTGCCCCGGCGCGTTATCAATGGCCTTGGACCAAGTGAAGCTGTTGATGAAATACAGTCCCGCGCTGTATCGTTTTTCCAACTTCACCTGCAAAGCATTGTAAGAGTTAAAGCCGCCGTCGAACGCCTCTTCAATCGTCGTAAAGTTTTTGTAAGGCCGTCGTGCATTTACAGACAAATTCTGCCCAAGAGCGTTCGGCTGTGCTTGGTTGGCGTCTCCTAAAATCATCAAGCCGACGCCATGATTACCGACGTAACCAACGTCGAACAGCAGGTTTCTGGCAAGCTCCTGTTGAATCGTAAAGTGCCAGCTTTGCACGTAGCCGGTGCGATTATCGGCTGGAATATAACGAACCTGCGTGGTTGCCGTGTTGAAAGCCGCAGGAGTGGCGAAGTTGTTGGGAAAGCCCAGGTACGTGGGACGAAAGCACGCGCCGGGAGCATCATTGACGGAAGTGCAGATGCTCTGGGTATACGGGGATTGTCCGTCAACAACAGCATCGACCACGTACGGCCCGTTGTAGGCCAGCAGATTCTCACCGCCCAAACGATTGAACTGGACATAACTGATGCCGTACGCACTGCGGATCACCGTTTTCGGCGTGACGTTGTAAGCAAGCCCGACGCGCGGCGCCCAGTTATTCGGGTCCGGGTGAACCAACGCCCGATTGTAAATGCTTCCATTCGAAGCAAAGATCAAACTGTCGGTTTGCGGATTGAAGTTTGCTAGATGATTATCACGCTCCCATTGCGGCGTGGCGAACTCGTAGCGCACGCCGAGATTGAGCGTCAGCTTTTGACTAACTTTAAAATCATCCTGCACATAGCCGAAGTACATGCGCTGCCGCAGATGCGCCACCGGGTTGTTGTTCTGCTCATAGTGGTTTCGCAGTCCGAACATCAAATCCGCCATACTGTACACTTGCTGCGCGTAGGAGCCGCCGTTGACGGTAGGATAGGTCGGGTTGCTGTAAAAGCCTGTGTAATTATCCACGCCGTACTTCGGATGAAAATCGCTGACGGCGGTGTCGATCATCTGGTACTCGAAGCCGAACTTCAGACTGTGCCGACTGAGAATTCTGGTGTAGTTGATTTTCGGATCGAGCACAATCGGATATTGATATTGCGGGTTGCTGCTCTGCCGCCCTAACTGGGCCAGTCCGCCTCCCAGGTTTAACGAATACAAGCCGCCTGCGAATGTCGGATCGGTCGGCAGATTCGGCACGGCAAACCCGCTAACAGGAGCGCCCAAGCCGATAGGACTCTTTCCGCCTTCAGTGTACGTAAAGCCGACGCGCCCTTCGAGAACGGAAGTCAGATTGATCGTCCAGGTTGCGCCGGCTACGGCCTGGTAGTTGCGGGCGTACACATTGCCATTAGCGTTGCCGCCTGCTGGACCGGGGATGGCCGGGGGGCTGAAGATGCGCGTATTCGCCTGACTGTAACGCGCAAAAGAACTGACTTTTTGACCGAAGTATTCGTCATATCGCACATCGCCCTTATCGTTGTAGATCGTATCAGCGGGCGCGGATACATAGTTGTTGGAAGCGGCCCGGCCTGCGGGGGTGGGCAGATTCGAGTCCGGCACCGCCGAAAAACGGCTTGTGCGAACGGTGTAATAGCCGAAGCGGGAACAATGCCATTGTTGTAACGAGCGCCGGTCAGCGGATTCACAACAGCAAGTCCCAGATTACCCGCTTTTTGCGCCGCTGTGGGAATGGTGGCGAACAGCGTCGGATGCGCTACCCGGCGGAACCCTTCGTAATCGATAAAGAAGAACGCTTTCTCCTTAACAACAGGACCGCCCAGCGCCGCGCCGAACTGATTCTGATTAAACGCGGGCTTCTGGCCCGTCACCGGCTTGAAGAATCCGGCGGCATTAAAGATCGTGTTGCGGTTGAACTCCCACGCTTCGCCATGGAATTGATTGGTGCCGCTTTTGATTCCGGCGTTAATGACTGCACCTGCTGCTCGCCCGAACTCAGCACTGTAGTTGTTGGTTTCCACTCGGAACTCCGTTAAGGCGTCCGGGTTGGCTTGAATCACCTGATTGGAAAACCCTTGATTGCTGGTTCCATACGCGTTGTTGTCCACGCCGTCCAGCAGGAAGCTATTCAACTCGCTGCGCAATCCGTTCACGTTATAGGAAGCATCGCGGCTGCTGTCCGACTGGTTTTCAAGCGGCGACCTCGCCACGCCTGGAACCAGCAGCGTTAAATCCGCATAGGCGCGGCCATTCAGCGGCAGGTCAACAATCTGCTTCGGATTAATTACCTGGCCGCGAGAACTGTTATCGGTTTCGAGCAAGGAGGCGGCATCTGATACGGTGACGTTTTGCGTGGTCGCGCCAATCTGAAGAGTCAGGTCAACGCGCTGCCGGGCGTTTACCGTCAGGTCGAAGTTCTCAGCCGTGGCGGTCTGGAAGCCTGTCGTCTCGACGCGCGCGGAGTATGTGCCCAGACGCTGGTTCACAAATTGATAGTTGCCGTTGGCGTCCGTTTGGGTTTGCAAGCTGACGCCCGTTTTGACATTTTGGAGAGTCACGGAAGCATTCGGCACCGTACCGCCGCTCGGGTCGCGTACGGTTCCTAATACCGTGCCGGATTCAAATTGCGCTTTTAAAAGCGTTACCTGCCACAAAAGGCACAGACACACGACAAGCGTTTTAATAATACGAGATGTATGCATAGATGTGATTAGCGAGGGTGTGGGGCTTGCTTACAACGATACAATGACTTTGTTTCGAAAAGATGTCATAGCAGCAACGGTTTGGAACTACTGTACGAAACGTCGCTGTGGGGAACCCTGGCATTGCGTTTATTCATACAGTTGTAATTTTCTCTTGTTATCTTTTGTTTCAGTTTCCGAATCCTCGGGAGGACTCCTTTACATGTCAGCCGCCACTGCTGCAGCTTCAGCCCCAGTTCCACCAAAGACTCAAAACGCATTGGATGCGAAGATTACCCGAACGCCCGGCAAGGTCGGCGTTCTCTTGTTTGGATCAGCGCTCGTCATCGGCGCGATCTATGCGGGAAGTCATCTGTTATCCGATCTCCGGCATGCGGAAGCGGCATCGACGCTGGCCTATGTGCTGCTTGGAGTCGCTTTATTGATCGCGCTCGGATTTGAATTTGTGAATGGGTTTCACGATACGGCCAATGCGGTAGCGACGGTTATTTACACGCATACCCTGGAGCCGCATATCGCGGTTGTATGGTCGGGCGCATGGAATTTTATCGGCGTTCTGACTTCAAGCGGCGCAGTTGCGTTCGGTATTGTCTCGTTGCTGCCGGTGGAACTGATCCTAAAAGTGGGAAGCGGCGCTGGATTTTCCATGATCTTCGCCTTGCTGGTCGCTGCGATCATCTGGAATCTGTTGACTTGGTATTTCGGCATTCCGAATTCCAGTTCACATACCCTAATCGGTTCGATTATGGGCGTGGGCCTGATGAACCAGTTTATGGCGCACGGCGGCGCATCGGGTACCTCCGGCGTGGATTGGAGCCAGGCTTTACAGGTAGGCAAGAGCCTTCTGTTTTCTCCGATTATCGGCTTCATCTGCTCCGCTTTACTGCTGCTGGTGATGAAAGCGTTCATCAAAAACAAAGAACTCTATCAGGAGCCGAAAGGCACGGAGCCCCCGCCGTTCTGGATTCGCGGCCTGCTGTTCTTGACATGCACCGGCGTCAGCTTCGCGCATGGATCAAACGACGGGCAAAAGGGCATGGGCCTGATTATGCTGATCCTGATCGGCACCGTGCCTACCGCTTACGCGCTAAACCATGCCGTCCACCACGATCAGGTGCAAACGTTTATTGCCGTTTCGGATAAAACGGAAAGCGTGCTGGATTCACGTAAGCAGACGGGGCAGAGCCTTGACCCCAACCAGCAGAGAGCGGCGCTGGAGCGGGCCATTAACGAGAAAAATGTGGATGGGGCCGCGCTGGGCTATCTGCGTAATCTGGTTGAAAACATCAAGGGGCAGGTTTCGCAGTATGACACACTGTCCGACATTCCGGCGCCGGCGAGCCGCAACGTGCGTAACGATATGTATCTCGCCAGTGAAACGATCCGCATCATGGAAAAATTCAAAAAGCCGGTGTTCAGCGGTTCGGATAATGCGGCAATTGCGAACTACAAAAAGCAATTGGACACGGCGACAAAGTTCATTCCAGATTGGGTGAAAGTTGCAGTAGCGCTCGCTCTCGGCTTGGGTACGATGGTGGGCTGGAAGCGTATTGTCGTGACGGTCGGCGAAAAGATCGGCAAGAATCATTTGACTTATGCGCAAGGAGCGGCAGCGGAATTGGTGGCCATGTCTACGATTTTAGCGGCTGACCGGTACGGGCTGCCCGTCAGCACAACGCATGTGCTGACCTCCGGCGTAGCGGGAACCATGGCGGCGAATGGGTCGGGCCTGCAATGGCAAACAATTCGCGCTCTGGTCGCGGCTTGGGTGCTGACGCTTCCGGCGTCGATTGCTTTAGCGGCGGGTTTGTACTGGGTCTTCCGCCACACGTTCGGCAGCTAAGAGTTGCGCCGGACGGGAACGTCTGCCAAGTCATTGGCGAGAATCCGCTCGACTAATTCAACTACGCCTTCTCCGCAACTGCCTGCGGTAACTAGATCCGCTTTTTCCTTTACTGCAGGCAGGGCGTTGGCAACAGCGACGGCCATTCCGCAAATATCCAGAAAGGCTTCATCGTTTTCGGCGTCGCCTACTGCGATCGTTTCGCGCAATGAAACCCCGATCCGGTCCAGGCAGGCTTCAAGGCCGGTTGCTTTATCCACTCCTGCCGGGAGAATCATGAGAGAACTTTTGTTAAGGATGATTTGCAACGGAAGGCCGAGTTCCTGGATTGTGTCCAGCACTTGGTCCCTTTGCTGCACCCGAGTTGCCAGCAGGACACGACCCGCATAATGCGGCCCGATTTCCTTGCGGCGCAGGGTTTCCACAAATGGCGGCGGCGGCGGATCAGCCAGCAGGGTTTCCCTTTCGGTTGCTGTTTCGTACAAAACTGCGCCGTTCTCACCGATGATCCAGCTAAACACTTTCCAGTCCGGGAACAAGGTTTTGAGGTCGTCCACTTCGCGCCCGGTAACGAGCAGAAGGGTACGTCCTGAAGCACGAAGCCGTTTCAAGGCGTCGAGAGTGGCAGGGCTGACCGCGCCGTGTTCTGCAATAGTTCCGTCGTAATCAGAAGCGAGCGTGACATACCGCATCAGGTTATAGATGGGAAAGGCTCACGAACATATCATGAGAAGCGGAAAGATTTCTGCAATCCTTTGGGAAGAATAGGCATATACGTTAATGATGGACCGTAAAGTAATTGCTCTGGGTGTATCCCTGCTTACCTGTCTGGGTCGGGATATCTACGTAAGACTCAACAACAAGCGAAATGCCGGTCTCGCCAAAGGAAAGCGCATTGTCATCTTGGGAGGAGGCTTTGCAGGGGTGGAGGCGGGCAGGGAACTAGCGCGGCTGCTGCCCGATGAGAAAAACGGCGAGATCGTGCTGGTCAGCAAAAACGATTATCTTCTCTTTACACCGATGCTGACAGAGGCGGTAGGAGGCGGAATTCAACCGCATCATATTATCGTTCCGCTTCAGTCGTACTCAAAGCGAATCAAGCGAACCATGGGCGAGGTCAAGGGCATTGATCTGCGTACCCGCACCGTCTCACTGGAAGGCGCTGACACGGATACGATTACCGCGGACCAGTTAATCATCTGTCTCGGTTCGAGCTCGAATTATCATCACGTGCCGGGAGCGCAGGAAAACGCAGTTACGATGAAAACGCTTGAGGACGCGAATGGCGTTCGCCTGTCGGCTTTGGCCCTCGTCAAAGCGGCTGCCGGAGAACCGGATCAAGAACAAAGGAAAGCCATGCTGACCTTTGTGGTCGCGGGCGGCGGTTATACCGGAGTGGAAACCATCGCGGCTCTCAACGAGCTTGTGCGTGAAACCATCTCGACCTATACCCAACTGGATGAAGCGGAGGTTCAGATGGTGCTGGCCGAGCCGACTGAACGCTTAATGGGCGAAGTTACTCCCGATCTGGCGTCCTACTCGCAGGAACAATTAGAGCGCTCCGGCGTTCGGGTACTGCTGAAAACCGGCGTGAAAAGCGCCCATGAGGGCGTCGTTGAATTGACGAATGGAGAACAGATCAAGACCCGGACATTCATCTGGACCGCCGGGGTCGAACCAAATACTCTTGCCATGCAGCTTGACGCTCCCAAGGGACATTCCAAGGGGCTGAAAGTGAATAACTGCTTTGCCCTGGAGAACTACGCTGGGGTGTGGGCCGTGGGAGATAATGCCGACGTTCCAAAACCGGATGGTAAGGGGAGTTATGGCGCAACCGCGCAGAATGCGACGCGCGAGGGCAAGCTGGTGGCCCGTAATGTGGTCCGGCAGTTAAAAGGCGAGGCGCTTCAACCCTTCACTTACACTCCCATTGGACAGTTAGCGCTGGTGGGCAGATATCGCGGAGTCGCTCTCGTATACGGATTCAAGTTTTCCGGGCTGATTGCCTGGGCCATGTGGCGCGCGGTGTACTTAGCCAAAATGCCGTCGATGAAGCAAAGACTGCGGGTCCTAGCCGATTGGTGCATAGATCTGCTGTTAGAGCCGGTCGGTGAGACGGAGTTCGTGACGGTTCCCGCCAGGGGCGCACAAACGGCGACCGTTGTGAAATCGACGG
>CAXTWT010000264.1:2633-6928 GCA_964247955.1 uncultured Bryobacteraceae bacterium | reverse complement strand
ATTGCTGCAGTTGAACCGCGCGCTGGGCGAGAGCAACCGGATCAGCGGACGTGTCCGTTTGCGCTCCAGCGGCAGATACTCCCAAAGCTGTTGCGAGCACGAAGAGTTTAATCCGGGTATGGCGCATTGGCCCTCACAATCCGAATCTGGTGGTCAGTGAATTGGTGGTGCGATCCGGGAATCTCAATCTTCGGCATATGACAGGAAACGCAATTGCTGGTTGCCATTTTGCAGGCGCGGGCCGACGGCTTTCCGCCGCCATGACAGGCTTGGCATTTGCCGTCGTAACTGGCGTCGGCGCGGTTAATTTCCTGGTGCGGGTCATGGCAAGCCGTGCAACTGATGCGTTTGTCTTCCGTGTCATAGCATTTGCTGTTGGTCAGGCGGTAGGGCTGGAAGCGCACATCCACAATGCCGAGCCGTCCCGAGGCGGCAATCTCTTCCCAGGTGCGATGGCATCCTCCGCAAAAGTTGGAGGTTTGCTCCGTGCTGAGGGAGCTCAAGCTGTTCATGTGGGCCAGTTTCGAATCTCCACGTTGGAGACCCGCTAAATGATTATCTGTTGAGCCGTGGCAGCGCTCGCACTGCACGCCGGGAATCAGCTTGTCAAAAGTGAGTTGCCTTTTCTCGACGGCGTTCGTCGCGTGGCAGCCGAAGCATTGCGTCTTTTCGTCGTGATCCATTAATTGCCCGGCTGCTTGCGTGAGGTTTGCCGGCTTAGCGTTCTGCACTCCCAGCGTGAATTCCAGTTTTGCCGTACTGCTGTAATAGCTGACACGGCTTTGGTAAAGTTCACCATCTTTTTCGTACACGTAGGTTTGTCCGGCTGAACCCATGCCGAAAGCCCAACGGATCGGCACTGTCACTGTTTGCTGCCCGTCTGAAACGGAATATATGCTCTTGTCGCCCTGGCGTTCAATGCGATACGAATAAGGGCCATTCTGGAATGTAAGAACGGGATGGCTTTTCAGCACCGCGCACTCATCCGCCAGCTCAAGCGCATGCGCCATGGAGGTTTCGGGATGTGGTTTGCTCTGCGCGGGATGACACGTCGCGCATTGGCGAACCGCACGGAATGGCGTATGGTCGATGGTTTGCGCCGGTATCCGTCCAGGTACGGCCAGAAACAGCAAAGGCAGAAAACGAACAAACCGATTCATTTCGTTGGTTTGACCGCAATCTCGTTGGCTGCCTGCCGCTCCGTGTTTAACTTCGCAACCAGCGCCCGTTCACGTTCGCCGTCCGCTTTTCGCTTTTCACGAAAGTACACGGTTGCGAGCGATACGTGCGCTTCCAAAAACTGAGGAGCTTCTTTCACCAGCGATTCCAAGTCCCGCTGCGCCTGTTCGATCTCGCCTTTGGCAATCTCGATAGTAGCGATTTGATACCGGACACCGAAATCTCCGGGGCGGATCTGCAGCGCATGGTGCAAATACTGGAGAGCCTGATCATCCTGTTCATCCTGGTGAAGCAGCACTCCCATCCGCAAGTTCGAATCAAAGTTGTTCGGGTCAATCTTCAACTGGCGCTCGAACGCCTGTCGCGCTCCGGCCTGATCGCCCGTAATCAGAAGAGCTTGGCCGTAATAGGCATACAAATCGGGCAGGTTCGGATTCAAATCTACCGCCTTTTGCAGATCTTCCAGCGCACCCGAAAAATCCTTGACCATGAACTTGGTTGTGCCCATCAGCAGGCGGGCTTCGGCGGAATCTCCGTTCTTCAGGATCTTATCAATAATTAACTGGCCTTGCGCCGCTTGGCCGTCACGGACGAGAGCAGTACCTAACAGATAAATAAAAGACGTATTTTCGGGATCGGCGCGCTGAACGGGCGTCAGGAGATTAATTACTTCTTTGTTTTCCCCAAGCCGGAGATAGCAATCAGCCAACAAGGTAACCACCTGCCGGTTATCCGGCGTTTTTTCGTGGACCTGCTTGAGCGTAGCGACAGCCGAAAGAAGATCACCGCTCTTGTAATAAGCGATTGCCAGATTCAGTTGCACCTGCGGGTTGGGCCTCAGGGCTAACGCTTGTTTGTATTCAGCGATAGCTTCGGAATAATTGCCTTCAGCGGCCAGCGCTGCTCCCAGGTTGGAGCGGATCTCGGGAATTTTGGGGTATTTCTCTACTATCAGTCGGTAGTTACGAACCGCCCTGTCAAAACTTCCCGCTTGCTGCGCCTCCATGGCTTCTTTGAGAAGCTCCTGCGGATTGAAAGGAGCTTGCGCGTAAAGACGGCTTATGCACAACAACGCTGCGGCAACGCGATACATCCGGTAAATTCGATTATATAGAAAAATACGGACGTTCAGAGATCTTGGTCCCGAACGCCCGTATTGGTGTGACTGTGTTTTAGAAGTAGAAACGGACCGCTAATTCAACGATGCGCTGACCTTGTTTGAACTGGGTAATGCCGAAGGTCGAGTTCGTTTGCGTGATTGCGCCGCCGGGTGTTGCCTGGGTGAACTGCAGGTTTAAATTGTTGGTGCCTCCCGGGAACGACCAAAGCGGATGATTGAGGAAGTTCTGTGCCTGAACACGGAACTGAAGCCTTCTGGTTTCACTGATCTGGAAATTCTTGAAGAGTCCCAGATCGGAGTTAAAGTAAGCAGGTCCGTAGATGGCCGGAAGCAGCGTTGGGCCGCCCTGACCGACTTGGGTCGGCGCCGCGAAGCAACTTCCGTTCACGTACTGATGCGGCCCGAGGTTTTGCGTGGGATTGCAGGTTAGGACCGGGTTCAACTGAATGGCATTTGTGCCGAAGATTGATTGGTTGTTAATCGGAATACCGGCAGTGCCGCCGTTCGGATTGGCAACATTCTGCGTACCCGGCAGGATTGCGGCGTTATATGCCGTGCTGAAGTTGTAGCCGCCGCTGGTGCCGGTGAGGTTAGCCCCGCTTTCCAATTGCGTAATGCCTGACACCTGCCAGCCGTTAACGAACCCAGCGGCAATCCTGTTACGCACAAAGTTGGGAAGAGTAATGGAGTAAACAGCGTTGAAGATGTGCCTACGGTCAGTAGGCTGGACGCCGTAATTATTCTGTAGATTGAACGGATCAAGCGTAGCGCTCAGACCACCCAGGGTTTGCGGTCCACCGGAACCAACAATGCCCAGAGCTTTGCCGAGCGTGTAGTTCAACTGAATAGTAGCCCGGCTTGCCTGGTGCGCCCAGGAAACCTGAAGGCCGTTGTAATTCGAGTACAAATTGTTTGTCGCCTGGTTCAGATCGCCATAACCGGGGAACGGGCGATAGTTGTTTGCATTCGCATCGCCGGGGTTAGCAGCTGTGAACAAGGCTCCGGGACGAACCAAGTTCAGGTTGCTGCCGTATCCTCCCGTGCTCTGCAAATCGTTGCTTTGATTACCGACATAAGCGACTTCGAGCAGGCTGGACCAAGGCAACCGCTGCGAGATCGTGAAGCTATAGCTGTCAGTATGCGGCTGCGTGTCATCCTTGCGGTCCACAGCGGAGGGAGTAGCCGGCACCGCTTGAAATGCAACGGTGTTTAACTGACTTGCCAGCAATGCCTTGTTCCCGATATTGCTGGGATTCAGCGTGATCCCTTCTGATCCGGCGGAAGTATCCAGTCCGCTCGTGAACTGGCCGGAGTGGTAGTAGAAACGCCCCCATCCGCCGCGCAGAACCGTTTTGCCTTTGCCGAATACATCGTAAGCAAGGCCAAAACGGGGTTGCCAGAATAAAGAGCGTGTTGGAAAGCCGCCGAGGGGAACCGACGCGCTACGGCTATGCCACAAAAATCCGCAAAAGGTAGGACCGGCGGCGCACGCGCCGTTGTTGGCGGAATTGTATTGCGAGGGATCAAAGATGGAGTAGCCGTATCCCTCATCATCAGACCAAGGCGTGAAGTGGGTCATGCGAAGGCCGAGTTCCAGCGTCAATTTCGTGTTGACCTTCCAGGAATCCTGAACAAAGCCTTCATAGGTGTGGTACGAAATATCATTGATGCGGTTAAAGTTCTGCTCGGTATAACCCGACAGATTGCCGGCCAGCATGTCCGCATACGCATCGCCGTAGCTGAAAGTAGCATTGTTGGAAGGCACAAACTCCATATATCCGTTTGTGAAATTGTTCGCTGGTTGCGCGTTTCGAATCCACTCGTAGAAAAAACCTGCTTTGAAAGTATGCGTGCCCCATACCTTTGTCAGCGTGTCACTGACACTGGGCATGTATTTATTGGCATATAGACCGGCAGAAGGTCCGCCCGCTTCAAAGCCGCCGGGGTTCAAAATAAGCGCAGCCTCATTGCCGTATGAGCCGAATGCCGGGATCTG
>CAXTWT010000264.1:0-2533 GCA_964247955.1 uncultured Bryobacteraceae bacterium | reverse complement strand
TGCGTTTCCCGCTGCATGTTGTAACGGACAAACACTTTGGTGTTGTCGCTGACGCTGTAGTCCCCGCGCACAGTCCATTGAAAATTATTCTGGTTGAAAATCTGGGATTGCACGTAGTTAGGACCGCCCGTCGCATTCGGATCGGCATTCGGCGCAGGGTACAACTTCATCAGTGCCTGCATGTTGGGATCAATCAAACTGGCGGGCATTTGACCGCCGGGCCAAGGAGCAGTCGTCGCATTAAGCGGTCCCGCTCCCTTGCCGCTAATTGTCTTTCCCAACTTTGCCAGTTCAGATGGCGAAAAGTTGCCGGTAAGCATTCCCGGCGTAGGTACTGTCGCGGTGAGAGTGCCCGTGTCGATCACCTGATAAAAATACTCATACCCGGTAAAGAAGAACAGTTTGTTGCGGTCGTGATTGAAGCGTGTCCAGGGAATCAGTACGGGACCGCCCAAGCTGCCGCCTGGATAGTAGTATTTATCTTGCGGCTGCTTTAATCCAATCGCATTTGCGTAAGCGTCATTTGAATTGAGAACGTAGTTTCTGGCAATGAAGAAAGCGTTGCCGTGAAACTGCGAGCCGCCCGCCTTCGTGACCGAGGTAATGACCATCGGCCCTTTCTGGTTTTCTGCGCTGAAGTTTGACGCCAGAACTCGGAACTCCTGGAGAAAATCCGAGTTCGGGTTAACTGGTGTGTCGCAATTACAGCCGGGGTCGGAGACATGCGCGCCGTCAGCCACGATGTCCAGGGTATTGCCGGGCAAGCCGTTATAAGAGAAGTTATTGTTCAGAGGACTTTGACTGCCGGAATCACCGTTGGCGTTGATGCCGATGGTCTGGCCGCTGTAGCTCGACTTATTGGAAGCCCCATTTTGAATACCGAAGCCGGGCATGATCTTGATGTACTCGGCGGCATTACTGCCGACTTGCACATAATTTTCAAGCTGCTTGGCCGTCAAAATATTTGATTTTTCCCCCGAATCGACTGGGGTAACAATGTCTGCCGCGCCCGTGACTTCGACCGTCTGATTGGTGCTGCCCACCTGCAACGAGGCGTTCACGTTGCGCTTTTCACCACCGCCCATGGCGATTCCATTCACCTTGTACGACTGGAAGCCGGGAGCAGTGATCGTCAGATTATAATTGCCGACGGGAACGGAAGCAAAGGTGTAATAACCCTGATTGTCGGTCGTTGTCGTCCGTTCGTCGCCGGATTCGGCGTTACGCAACGTGACGCTTCCATTCGCAATCACAGCGCCGGACGAGTCATTGACAATGCCGGTCAGTGTCGCGAAAATCGCCTGTGCCCACAGCGCGGCACTTGGTAAAAAACATAATGCAAGAGCAAAAAACAGCTTACTAAGCTTATTCAACCTGGAACCCTGAAACCTTTCTCACTACACAATATGCGAGTCTCTGGCTAATATACAGGAAGTAGTTTGATCGTGCAAGGGAATGTTCGAGGTCGGCTGCTAGGTCCTGGTAAACATATTTATTTACCAGGACCTAGCAGCTTATCGTTGCAGCTTCATTAACACAAAAGTAAGATCATCGTGCTGAGGAGCATCAAGCATCCACTGTCGAAGCTCGCCTAAAATCGCCGTTGACATCTCGCCAACTGCAAGATGTCCATAACGCCTCAACGCTTCTTTCAAACGATCCTCTCCGAACTCTTCTTCCTGCGGGTTGTGTGCTTCCGATACGCCGTCCGTGAAGAGCATTAGGACATCTCCCGGCTCAAGCTGCACGGTTCCTTCTTCGTATTGCGAGAACGGAAACATGCCGACAATCATGCCGCCGGTGGTCAACTCTTCAATCGCGCCGCTTCGATGATTGCGGAGCAGAAACGGCGGATTGTGCCCGCCGTTTACATATTTCAAGCTGAGTGTCGTCTCATCCAGCCGGGCATAGAAAAAAGTCGCATAGCTGTTCGGTCCGGTGGAGGCGCATAACAGCCGATTAATCTTGCCCGTCATTTGCGAAAGCGAGAGCGCGGGATCGTCCGCCAAACTGCGCAGGGAGGCTTGCACAACAGACATCAACAACGCGGCGGCGATCCCTTTTCCGGCGACGTCCGCCAAGGCAACGCCCAACTGGTCGGGACCAACACGCAGGAAATCATAGTAGTCGCCGCCTACGCCCCGAGCGGGCAAACAGTAGCCGACCAGTTGGGCGCTGCGCACGTCCAAAGCTTTTTCTGGAAACAGGCGCTTCTGCACTTCGGAAGCGAGCGCCAGTTCCCGGCGCAGCCGCTCCTGCTCCACAATGCGATCGGTCAAACTTGAGTTCTCGACCATGAGCGCCAACTGCGAGGCGACGCTTCGGAGCAGACGCATGGTTTGGCCGTCCGGGGATTTGCTGCTGTCAAGCCGAACGAACAGAATTCCGGAGATGCCGCTTTTCACGGCAACAGGAACCACTACAGCAGGACCAATTGAACGCAGAGTGTTGATCTCCTCCGCATGATAACGGTCCAACTCCTGTGACCAGCGCCCGAGCGCATCCAGATCGGCCTGTGTAAACGGAAGCGCGG
>CAXTWT010000263.1:0-6929 GCA_964247955.1 uncultured Bryobacteraceae bacterium | reverse complement strand
CCGGACGGCAAGAAGCTGTTGGTGAATACCGGCGGCGATCTGTATACTTTGCCCGTTGACGGAGGCGCTTTGGCTCAACTGCAAAAAATAACCCTCGGCTCAGCGTTCCGCTGCAACAACGACAAAGGATTTTCGCCGGATGGAAAGACTCTGGCGTTCTCGGCGCGGGCCGCTACGCCCGGTTCTCAGGTCTACACTGTCCCTGCGGAGGGCGGTTCGCCCAAGCTGATTGTTCCCGAAACGCCCAGCTACTTTCACGGGTTCTCGCCGGACGGACACTGGATGGCAATCGTGGCCCAGCGCAACGGAAACTTTGATCTTTTTCGGGTGCCTGCCGAGGGCGGCGCACAGGAGCGTTTGACTTCCCACGCCGGTTACGATGATGGCCCCGATTACTCGCCGGACGGAAGGTGGATCTACTTTAATTCGAACCGCTCAGGCAGTTGGGATATCTGGCGCATGCCCGCCGACGGCGCGGGACCAAGCGACGCCAAAGCCGAGCAGGTGACGAACGACGAAATGGAAGACTGGTTTCCGCATTGCTCGCCCAACGGCAAATGGCTTCTGTTTCTCACATTCCCGAAGGGCACGGCGGGGCATAATGACCACACCGAGGTAAAGCTGCGGATGATACCCCTTCCGGGCGCCCATCTAAAGCACGGGAACATTCGTGAGTTGACGCATTTCTTCGGCGGCCAGGGAACCATTAACGTCAACTCCTGGTCACCCGATTCGAGCAGATTTGCGTTTGTGCGGTACGAGCAATGAAAAGTATCCTATTGGCCCTGCTCATCTCGGCAGGGTTCGCTGCTCCCGCCGACGTGCAGCGCCCTCAAATTCTGGGCATTGCGCACATTTCGCTGTTCGCTCATGATTACGAAGCGTCTCGAACGTTTTATCGTGATTTTCTCGGATTTGACGAGCCTTACTCTTTGAAGAAGCCGGATGGCTCGCCGTCCATGACCTTCTTCAAGGTGAATGACCGCCAATACATTGAGCTATCGCCGGAGAAGGAAGCCGGTTCCGACCGACTGAATCATTACGCCATCCAGACCAATAACGCGGAAGCGATGCGCGTCTACCTGGCTTCGCATGGCGTCAAAGTTCCCGATCAGGTACCCAAGGGAAGGATCGGCAATCTCAACTTTATGATTCAAGACCCGGAAGGCCACAGCATCGAAATTGTCGAATATCCGGCTGACGGCTGGACAGTGCGCGAGAAAGGCAAGCACATGCCTGATACCCGGATTTCCAAGCTCATGATGCATGTCGGCATCATCGTTACCAACCTTGACGCGGAGATGAAGTTTTATCAGGACGTGCTCGGTTTTCGAGAAACCTGGCGCGGCAGCAGTTCCGGCAAAGTGCTTTCCTGGATTAATCTCAAGGCGCCGAACGGAGAGGATTATGTTGAATTTATGCTCTACAAAGAGCCGCCTGCTTCTGACAAGCGCGGCACGGCGCACCATCTTTGTCTCGAAGTGCCGGACGTGACGGCAAGCATAGCGGAACTGAATGCGAAGCCCTACCGCAAAGCGTATTCCCGCCCAATCGAGATTAGAACCGGCATTAATCGCAAGCGCCAAATTAACCTGTTCGATCCAGATGGGACACGGACGGAGTTGATGGAGCCGCATACAATAGACGGCGCTCCGGCGGCTTCCTCGCCGGCCCCGCCTCCTGAGTTGTAACGGCAGCTATCGTTACTGTTTTGTTCCGAGCGGCTGTTTCGATTTGCCGAAGAACTCGTCCTGCAGCCGTGAACTGACCCCATCCGCTTTGATGGCTCGGATGGCATTTGCGATATTCGCTGATGCTGCTTTCATGTCGAACTCGCCCAGTTCCCGGGTAGCCGCTCCTCCTTCCCCGGCGTAGTGGTCCGGGAACTTTGCATACCACCAGATACCGGTGTAGACGCCGTTCGGCAAATCCAGCCGGTTCCGGTCGCCGCCGGATTCGCTGCCGGCGCGATCCATATGCACCAGATCGGGACGCGAAACCATCGTATGCGCAGTCTCCGATTCTCCCGCATGCATGTCCACCTTGCTTTTCAAGGCGGGTCGTCCGGGCGGATACTCTCCCCGCAAATAGATATAAACCACATAATCATGCGGCGACGCGAGTTGCGACTGCGCAAAATAAGGCAGCAGATTATTATTGCCGCCGTGACCGTTTACGATCAGGATCTTTTTGCATCCGTTGCGGGCCATCTCATCCGTGGTTTCCTGTAGAAGCTCCAGTTGCAGTCGCGGGCTGTAGGCGATAGTTCCCGGTTCGTGTCTGGCTTCAAAGATTTGGCCGAAGTAATACTCGGGAAAAACAACAGCGTATTCCTGCTCCGCCCCATGTACAGCCGAGTAGCGAACATTCAGGAGATCCGTGCCCAGCGGCAGATGCGGCCCATGCTTTTCCACAATGCCGAACGGCAAAACACATACGCCTTTAGCCTGCTCCATCGCCTTCACAAAATTGCCCGCAGTCAGTTCTTCCCATTTCACCGGCAGCGTTTCCGCCGTCAGCCGGTTCGCGCCAAAAAGCACCGTTGCTGCCATCGCCATCCATATAAGCCTTGCCATGGTCCGCATTGTACATGCAGGCTTGCCGCGCACTAGAATAAGCACATGGATCTCGTGGTGAACGGCACATCCCGGCGTGTCGAAACAGATGGGGAGCGCCCCCTGCTTTGGGTGCTTCGCAACGATCTGGACCTGACGGGAGCAAAGTACGGCTGCGGGGAAGGCCAATGCGGCGCTTGCACGGTTCTGGTTGATGGGGTGGCTCATCCCTCCTGTCTCACCCCGGTAGGCGCGGTGTCCGGCAAGGAGATTACAACGATTGAAGGTTTGGCGGACGGCGAGCGCCTGCATCCGGTACAGCAATCGTTTATCGACTGCGACGCCATGCAGTGCGGCTATTGCACGCCGGGGATGATCCTGCAAAGCGTGGCGCTGCTTCGCAAGAAGCCTTCTCCTTCGGAAGGAGAGATCAAGCAACAGTTGCAAGGCAACATCTGCCGCTGCGGAACTTACAACCGTATTATTCGGGCAGTGCAGCAGGCAGCGCGCATGATGACAGTCGAAGAAAAGAAGCGGCGTCGTGCCTGACGGCTCGGTTCGGGAACCGGATGCCCCTTCGAGGTGTCCAAACAGGAGTATCGCTATGAAACGCTTCTTGGTTTTCTGTCTCGCCGCTTTTGTTTATCTTTGTCACGCCCAGGCGCAAGAGGCACTTTCATCGAAGGATTGGATTGATCGCGGCGTAGCGGCCTATAAATCCCTAAAGTACGCTGATGCGCAGGCAGCTTTCGAAAAGGCTGTTGCTCTGGAGCCGAAAAATCTGACGGCGCATCTTTATCTCGCGACGGCTCACATGAACCAATGGGTGCCGGGCGTCTCTTCACCGGACGAACTTGCGCATTACCAAAAGGCAAAAGCAGAATTTCTGCGGGTGCTGGAACTGGACCCGGACAACCAGACCGCGTTAGCCTCGTTGGCGAGCTTAGCTTATAACAACGCTACCGCCGCCAATCCAGAAGAAAAGCAGGCTGCTTTAGAAGAAGCCCGAAGGTGGAATGTGCGGCGCACGCAGACGAGTTCCACTGACCCGGAACCGTTCTATTATCTCGGCGTGATTAGCTGGTCGGAGTGTTATCCGGTTGTTAAAGCACAGCGGACCGAGGCGCATCTGGGTCCCGATGAGCCGGGACCGCTGCCCGATGGACGACCGAAACAACAGCTTCAGGAAGCGTGCGCAAGCAAGATCGAAGACGGCCTGAACAGCCTGCGGCACGCGCTGGAGTTGAATCCCGAGTATGAGGATGCCATGTCCTATTTGAACCTGCTGTACCGTTCAAAGGCAAACTTAGTGAGCAGTCCCGACGAGGCGCGCTCTTTGCTCGAAGAAGCGGAACGCTGGGCGAACCGGGCTTTGGAGACCAAACGAAAGAAAGCCCGCGAACCGCAACACGGAAATTGATGCTGAACTCGGGCGCTCCTCAAATCACGGAGATACTGGTGATTCCCGTGGCAGGGTATGACAGCATGCTGCTGAATTTGAGCGGAGCGCATGGCCCGTTCTTCACCCGTAACTTGGTCTTGCTGAAAGACAACGCAGGACGCACCGGCGCAGGCGAAGCGCCTGGAGGCGAGCGCATCCGGCAAACGCTCGAAGACGCCAAGCCGTTTCTTCTCGGCGGGCGTTTAGGGCAGTATCAAAACATTCTTCGGGAAGTGCGGCAGCAGTTTGCAGAGCGCGACGCTGGTGGGCGCGGTTTGCAAACGTTCGATTCGCGAACGACGATCCATGCCGTGACAGCCCTGGAAGCGGCATTGCTCGACTTGTTAGGGCAGCATCTTGGAGCGCCAGTTGCCGCATTGCTCGGAGAAGGCCAACAGCGTACTGTAGTCCCAACGCTCGGCTATCTGTTTTATGTAGGCAACCGGCAGAAGACCGGTCTGCCGTACCGATCCGGCTGCGGCTCCGGGGATGATTGGATGCGCCGGCGTGACGAAGAAGCGCTGACGCCTGCGGCAATTGTACGGCTGGCGGAAGCCGGCTACGAGCGTTACGGCTTCCATGATTTCAAGCTGAAAGGCGGTGTGTTCAGCGGGGAAGCGGAGATGGAAGCGGTTGCGGCCTTAGCGGAACGTTTCCCGCACGCCCGCATCACGCTAGATCCGAATGGCGCTTGGTCGTTGGAGGAAGCAATCCATTTATTTTCCAATAACCGCCGCTTCCTGGCGTATGCGGAAGATCCGTGCGGAGCCGAAAACGGATACTCCGGGCGCGAGATCCTGACTGAATTTCGCCGCGCTACCGGAGTGCCTGTCGCTACGAATATGATTGCGACCGACTGGCGCGAGATGGGGCACGCCCTTCAGCTTCATTCGGTCGATATACCGCTGGCTGATCCGCATTTCTGGACAATGCACGGTGCTGTCCGGGTGGCGCAGCTTTGCCGGGATTGGGGGTTGACGTGGGGTTCACATTCGAATAATCACTTTGATATTTCCCTGGCGATGATGGCGCACACTGCCGCTGCCGCGCCGGGAACCATTACCGCCATCGACACCCACTGGATCTGGCAGGATGGGCAGAGGTTGACGAAGGAGCCTCTGCAAATTATTGAAGGCGAGTTAAAAATACCGGACCAGCCCGGCCTGGGCATAACGGTGGATATGGACCAAATCGAGCGCGCGCACAAGCTTTACAACGAGAACGGTTTGATTGGGCGCAATGATGCAGCCGCCATGCAGTATCTTATTCCGGGCTGGACTTTTCACCGCAAGCGTCCCTGCATGCTGCGGCCGTAGTGGGTCGGAGAAAATCAAAGTCGCATCCTTCGTCCGCTTGCAGGACACTATCGAGAAACAGCTTGGCGTAGCCGCGAGAAGCATGGCTGTCCCGAGGCGCGGCATACCCGACGGCAGCCGCTCGCTCTCGGAGTTCTTCTTCGCTCACCAGCAGATCCAGGCGGCGCTGCGGAACGTCGAGCCGGATCAGGTCGCCGGAACGCACAAGAGCTAACGGCCCACCCACGGCTGCTTCCGGCGCAATGTGCAGAACAATCGTGCCGAACGCGGTTCCGCTCATGCGGGCATCGGAGATTCGCACCATATCTTTTACTCCTTGCCGCGCCAGCTTTTTGGGAATGGGAATGTAGCCTGCTTCCGGCATGCCGGGCGCACCCTTCGGGCCGGCATTACGCAGCACGAGAACGCTTTCGGGAGTGACATCCAGGTCTGCCGCATCCAGCCGCTCCATCATGTCTTCAACAGAATCGAAGACAACGGCCTTTCCGGTATGCTGCATCAACTGATCCGAGGCAGCCGATTGCTTAATCACCGCGCCCAGCGGCGCAAGATTGCCGCGCAGAACCGCTAATGCTCCTTGCGCCTTTAACGGGTTTGCGCGCGGACGAATCACCTCCTGGCCCGGTATCTCTTCAGCCCCAGCAATCGCATCGGCGAGCGTGCCTCCCGCTACCGTCCGAACATCCACATTGAGAAGGTCCGAAATTTCTTTCATGACTCGCGGCAAACCACCCGCTTGATGAAAGTGTTCCATGTAGTGCGCACCGGATGGTTTCAAATCCACCAGCACCGGCACGTTGCGGCCCGCTTGATCAAACTCGTCCAAATCAATTCGATATCCAATACGGCCCGCGATAGCGCAAAGGTGAATCAGGCCGTTGGTAGAGCCTCCGATGGCTTGCAGAACAACCAGCGCATTCCGAATGCTCGCGCTTGTAAGGATTTCGCTAGGTCGGGGACCCCCGGAGACCGCCATCTCAGCAGCCCGTTTGCCGCTTGCCTCCGCCATGCGCCGTCGTTCCGCGTGGGTGGCCGGAATAGCGGCAGACATCGGCAGAGCAATTCCCAGCGCTTCGGCGACACAGGCCATGGTGCTGGCCGTACCCATCACCATACAGGTGCCGACGGAGGGAGCAAGCCGGGCATTCACCAATTGTATCTCCCTTTCATTCATCTCACCGGCTCGAAACTTGGCCCAGAAGCGTCGGCAATCCGTGCAGGCCCCGAGCACCTCGCCCCGGTGATGCCCGACGACCATAGGACCGACCGGCAGAACAATCGCAGGAAGATCCGCGCTGGCCGCCGCCATGATCTGTGCGGGCAGAGTCTTATCGCAGCCGCCGATCAGAACCACAGCATCCATCGGCTGACAACGGATCATTTCCTCCGTTTCCATCGCCATCAAATTGCGCAAATACATAGCGGTCGGATGCGCAAAGCTTTCGTGGATCGTCATGGTGGGAAATACCATGGGCAGTCCACCCGCGAGCAGAACACCGCGCTTGATAGCCTCAATCAGATCGGGAACATTGCCGTGACAAGGATTGTAGTCGCTATAGGTGTTGGTGATTCCGACAATGGGCCGTTCGAGCGCGTCATCCGAATAGCCCATCGCCT
>CAXTWT010000262.1:0-6970 GCA_964247955.1 uncultured Bryobacteraceae bacterium | reverse complement strand
ATCTGGAAGATTGCGATTGGGGCGGCGGCGGTCAGTATGTGGGTCAACCTCTCAAGATCGTGGAAAGGCTGTACCGCACCGGGGAGCCCGACCGCGCTTGGGATCTGCTGTCCCGGTGCGCTCGTTGGGCCGAGCGCTTTCCCTACTTTCCCCAGACAATCTACGGTGAACGATTAGAATTGCAGCCGCATCAGGTCGATTGGCCTTTGCAGATCTCCTCCGGTGCAGGCGCGCAAGCGATCATCGGGGGCGTGTTTGGGTTCGCGCCGCAGATGGACGGCTCGCTTCTCATTGCCCCCCAGTACCAGGCGGATCTGGGCGCAGCGCGGCTGACCAACTACCACTTTCGGGGCAATCGTTATGAGGTCACGATGAACCGGTCGGCTTTTGAGGTATTCCGCAACGACAAACTGCTGGCGCGCGCCCGGCACGGCACCAGCCTCCACGTCCAGGCGAGCGGCGCCTGGAACGTGAGGAAGTGACCGGCTCCTTGTTTCCGGATAGCTCCTCCCACCGGTTCTGTTGCGAAGTTTAAAAAGGATAAAAAGCAAGTGAGTAACTGGGCTAAGGAGAGCGATCGCTAGGCAGCGAGGCCGAAAAATTGGGTCACAAACTTTGCTTCCGCTCTCACGTCTTTCTGGGCGACTCGTCTCACTCGTCCCTTTCCCATCCTATGCCTTGCTTCGATGCCCTCCAGCGTGCGTCGAGCACTGGCCAATGATTTGTACCCCTTGGCTAGCCAGACTCGTTTTTTCGAAACGCGGTGGTCCTGTTCGATGACGTTATTGAAGAGCTTACATTGCCGCAGCCGCACGCGGCGGGGCAGGGTTCCCTGCTTTTTCAGAGCGGCGACGGCGACCGGCTAAGCAGCATTCTGGTCGCCATTGATGACGCGGGGAATCGGGTGAGCCGAGGAGCGGAACACTTTCCGAAAGAAGCGTTCAGCGGCAGCAGCGTCGCGTTTGGCGGTGAGCAGGAAATCGATGGTCTGCCCGGTAGGATCCACCGCCCGGTACAAACACTTTTCCTGGCCCTTGACCTTGCTATAAGTCTCGTCAACCCGGTAACTTCTCATTGTTGATTTCAGATGCGGGCGACATCGTTTGTTGATCTCCGGAGCGTAGGCTTGTACCCAATGCCAGACACAACTGGCATCGACGGCTACTCCTCGTTCAGTGAGTAGTTCCGATACATGCTCATACGCTCAGGGATAGCGTAGATACCAACGCACGGCTGTGACGATCACGGCGCTGGGGTACTGGCGGCCTTTAAACGGATTCGTCAGCGTGATCGGCATGGCTTTTTACCTTACCAAATCGTAGCTTTAAACTTCGCAATGGAACCTAGAACGGCTGGGCCTACACATCGCCATCGATTAAAAGCGTGAATAACTTCCGAACTCGGGAGGATTCACGTTTTTCGGAGTTAGAGTCGCCTCATAGAGATCCGCGCCCTGACGCATGTTGTTGTATTGCGATGTTGTGATGTGCAGCGGTTTTTCTCCAGACGATTGAACCGGCGCCAGAAGCAGACAAAAGAGAGCGGCCCCGCGGGAACAGAGGGCCGAGATGCGGGCAGTTTGCTTTGCAAATGGCAAGAACGACGCTGCTGTCGTGTAGCGATCCTTTTTACCGTACCGTTTAGGCAGATTTTGTCAACTGCCAAGGAGAAGTCTCTGCCGGTGTACCGAAGAATTTCAGTAAGGCATTAGTAGAGTCTTTAAGTGACATCTCGAAATGTGCTTTGGCCGACCCCTGAAAGGTGAGCGTATTGCCTTCTATCCGCACATCGTTGATCATCATCGCGTGATCGGAGCTGGGGGGATCGAGAACGGCCACGCACTGGCCGTTAGCCCCGTTCATGTTGCCAATGCTGATTGTGCCGGCCAGTTCGTTCCTCTTTCTCCGAATAGTTATGACGGCAAATGGATTACCGTCCTGACAGGTCGCTTTCCAAGTGCCCACAAAAGCATTTCGCGCATCTTTCCGCCGGTCTCTTGAGCGAACTGCCTTCGAGGAGTGAGAACGGCCAGGACGGCAAGCCCAGAGAGATCCACCCATAACAAATGTCGCGCATTCGGTCTCATAAAGTTCATAATCACCTCCTAATTTTATGGTCGAACACGTATGGTAGTGCGTCTTCCATATTCCTGTGTTCCATAGAAACAGAGAGACACCGTACGGCAAAACTTTGTTTCCACAAGACTCGTTAGTAAATAAAAGAATAACTAGGGTAGTGCGTCTGCCAGAAGTAGCATAAGATAGCAGTATGTCTAAGCCGAGCAAGGATGCCGCGCGAGCCGAACTCGTGCAAGGAACGTTGGACTTGTTGATTTTGCAAACCCTGCAATGGGGGCCACAACATGGGCATGGAATTGGCCAGGCGATTCGAATCAGTTCCGAAGAGGCATTGCTGATTGAGCACGGCTCGCTTTATCCTGCTTTGCACCGGCTGGAGAGCCGCGGATGGCTAACATCGGAATGGAAGCTGTCCGAGGCGAACCGGCGCGCCAAGTATTATAAGCTCTCTCCGCAAGGAAAGAAGCAACTTCTCGCCGAGCAATCGAAGTGGAAACAATTAGTGCGTGCCGTCGCGCGGACGGCCAGACCGATAGAGGACTGACGTATGTTTCGACGGATCTTTGGGAAGCGATTCCGGAACCAGGAAATAGATGAGGAGTTCGAAGCTCATTTGGCACTAGAGTCGAATCTCTTACAGGAGCGAGGCGTCAGTCGTGAGCAGGCGGACATGCGCGCCCGTCGCTCTTTTGGCAATCGATTGCGCCTAGCAGAGGAAGCGCGGGAAGCATGGGTGTGGGGTTGGCTTGACCGTTTGTCGCAAGATTTGCGGTATGCCACCAGAACCCTGCTGAGGAATCCGGCGTTCAGCTTGGCTGCAGTTCTTTCGATTGCCCTCGGCATCGGGGCCGGGACTGCGATGTACAGCATCGCGGATACGGTTCTTTTGCGTCCTCTCCCCTATAAAAATCCTGAGCAGTTGATGTGGGTAGCGATGCGTTTCCCACAAATGAGAATGGAGTTTCTTGGTTCGCCCGACTATGTCGCGTGGCGACGCGATCACAATACGTTTCAAAGCATGGCGGCCACACAGGTTTCAGGCAGCCAAACAATGCTGCTGAACGGTGATAATGCAGTGGAAGTAAGCGACGCACGGGTTTCGGCGAACTTTCTGCGGACCTTCAGTGTCCATCCGGTCATCGGCCGTGACTTCGAGCAATCGGAGGAGCTGCCTGACGGTCCTAAGGCCGTTCTGCTCACGGACCGATTCTGGCGGGAACACTTCCATGGCGATGCGCGGATCATTGGCAAGAGCATCGAGATGGACGGTCAACCCTATAGTGTCATTGGCATTTTGCCTCGCTCTTTTCAGTTTCCGATGGACATCAAACTAGATGTCGTGACCACGCTTCCTGTGTCACAGGCAGCCAGTTGGGACGACCGTTCGGTTTCGACATGGGCCGTGTATGCAAGACTGAAGCCGGGAGTGAGCCTGGCGCAAGCACGAGCTAATCTCCAGGTGCTGCTTGAGAGAAGCAAGGCGGGTCTGCCGCGAACTCTTCGCTTCGCAGCGCAACTTGCGTTCGAACCGCTGCAGCAACATCGGGTGGGGAACGCGCGGCTGTTGCTTTCGGTCTTGCTCGGTGCGGTTACTTGCCTCTTGTTGATCGCGTGCGCGAATGTATCGAATTTGCTGTTGGCGCGGTGGTCCGCGCGTTCCGGTGAGTTTGCCATCCGGACGGCGATCGGGGCAGGCCGCCTACGCCTTGCACGGCAATTGCTTACAGAGGCAGCACTGCTGACTTTGGCAGGTTGCGTCTTGGGGATGCTACTGGCAATTGGGCTCTTGCGCGCGTTCGTTCATTACAGCAGCAACGAACTGCCGCGCCTGAATGAGGTGGCGATCGACGGTCGCCTGTTCCTCATCGGGCTGCTTTGTGCGCTCTTCACCACCCTTGTTTTTGGCGGACTGCCTTCGTTGCAGGCCGGCCGACTCGATATCCAACGTGCGCTCCAGCGATCCGAACGGGTCGGCTTTGCCGGTGGTTCCTATCTGGTGAAACGAGTGTTAGTAGCCGGTGAGATAGCCCTGTGCGTGATACTGCTATCCGGCGCAGCGCTCCTGGTGCAGACGCTCTGGCATCTTCGGAACGACCGGCTCGGATTTCAGCCGGAGAACGTACTTAGCGTCTCCATTCCGCTGAAAGGTACGAAATTGGAAACGGGCAATCGCGATTCGCTGGTTGGCGAGTTGCTAAACTTCCTTCATCATATTCCGGGAGTTGAGGCTGCAGCTCAAACCGAGTGTACGCCGCTTTCCGGAGGGTTGATGGGGCTGACATTTTCACGATCGGATCGGCCGTTTCCCCAGGCATTCGATATAAACGCAGCCGATGGCATTCATGTGTGCGGTGCAGGAGCGGAATACGCGACTGCGGCTGGCGTAGGCGTTCTACGCGGAAGATTCTTTTCGGAAGAAGACTTTCATCATCCGAACACGGTGGCCGTCATCAACGAAACCGCCGCACGCAGGTTCTTCCCAGGCGAGGACGCGGTCGGTAAACAGATTATGGGAATGCGGCGCGCGCCCGATTCACCGGTGCAGCAATGGAAGACCGTGGTTGGCGTTGTGTCGGATTCAAAGAACCGTGGCCTCGATTCCCCACCGGAACCGCAGGCGTTCTTAAATGGCATGGCTTACCCGGCCGCGACTAATCTGCAACTTCTAGTACGCGCCATCGGCGATCAACACGCGCTTGAGTCCGTGCTGTCCGGCAAGCTCCGCTCGCTGGATTCCGGCCTTATTGCACAATTCGAACCAATTCTCCAGACCATTGCTGAAATGAGCGGGGGAGCCCGGTTCAACGCCATTCTGGTTGGAAGCTTCGCTGCGATTGCGTTTGTTATGGCGATGATTGGAGTCTACGGCGTGCTGGCATTCGCTGTGAGTCAGCGCACACAAGAGATCGGTGTCCGCATCGCGCTCGGCGGTGTGCCGGGCCGCATCTTCCGGCTTATGTTGCGGCAAAGCATTGGTCCCGTGACGATCGGGATTGCGTCCGGGCTTGCGACGACGTTTGGGCTCGCACGTTTTCTCAAAACTGTTCTATATGGAGTTAGTGCGACAGATCCGCTCACATTTCTACTGGCGGGATTGGCCATGATTTTTACTGCTGTACTCGCAATGTCCATTCCGGCACGGCGAGCGTCGCGAGTCGATCCGATGGTGGCACTTCGCCATCAATAATAAAACGGCCGGGAGGGGAGATCAACAGTGTTAATGCGCGCCGCAAGATTCTTGGTTGCATTGCTTCCATGAATCCCAGAAGTCCCGCACAGGAAGTCGCTCGCTCACCTTCAAGTGGGGATCTGGGTAAAGTGCCTCACGGTCCCCTTGTCCTTTACCCCTCCTCCGGTTCGAGCCCAATCCTATGATTCACGGCTGAGCGAAACCGCTGCTTGCAGCCGAGGTATTGTTCTGTGGTCTGCACGCTCACGTGACCGAGTAAAAATTGGATCTGTTCCAATTCGCCGCCAGCAACGTGACACAAACGAGCGCATGTGCGCCGCAAATCGTGGGGAGCGATCTTGCCCAGCCGCGTTTGTTTGGCATAGCGCCGGACCACCCACCAGATCACCTTTTCCGTAACCCCGTCGCCCCAGACAAATCCATTGTGAGCCACACAGCGGAAGACACGCCCAGCTTGTACGCGGGCCGCTTCGGTCCAACAATCCACCGCTCGCTTCACCCAGTCGGGAACTGGCACCGAACGCACATGCCCGCCCTTGCCGAACAGATCGACAATCGCCCAGTGCTCATCCCGACGCTGGAAATGCTCGACATTCAAACGGACCGCTTCGGAGCGGCGCAACCCACAACCCAGCAAGATTGCCAGAATGGCACGATCCCGCTTGCCGGTCATGGTTTCTCCGTCCGGAGCCTACAGCAGAGCTTTAGCCTGCTCGGCATTTAATCAGTTGCCGATCCGTAGGCCCAGCCGTTTGGCCCCTTTCACACGCTGGACGCCCGCCGCCAGTTCCGGGCTGAGTAGACCGCAGTCGGCGGCCTCGTAGGCCAGTCGGCGCACGGCGGCCAAACGCAGATTGATGGTCGCTGCCGCCAAGTGCCGGGCTTCAAACTGAAGACGATACCGGAGAACGACCGTTTTGCTGAAGGCGATGCGCGGCTCCGAACAGTACCAAGCGATAAAATCATCAATCGCGAAGCGGTACGAGTATTGGGACGCTGGTGATCCCAAGGTGTTGAGAACGGCTAGTTTAGCATGGTCCAGATCCGGCAAGCGCAGGACGCGCTTGGGTACAGTGTTCGATCTTGGTTTGCGACGCTTCATCCACAGCGGGTTCCTTTCCCTCTGCTTTTGAAACTAAAATTGACGACTCCAAAACGGTGCCAATAAATGGCATCTCCGGCAGTATCGAATGATTGGCTCTGTTCACAACCATTCGCACCACGACCGAGATGGGTGAACGCCACGTTGCCTAGCGCACGATTTGTTTGGTGGCGATCGTCGCCGTCGTCACCAGATCCGAAAACACCCGGGCCGAATAAACCGTGGTGGATCCGGCACGCTGCAGGATGTCGGGAAGCGAGTTGTGGAGGCTTTGGTACACAGCGAGGCTCGCCGCAAAATCCGGCCGTCGGTTGACATGGACCAGCGCGTTGCCGATCTCGCGCAGGACTCCCTTTACGGTGCCTCCATGCGTATACACGTCACTACCGGCCAAATCGCTGGTCGATTTCCGCACTCGCTTGAAATCCTTCTCAAATAAACACCAGGTGTGAGGATGCCCGGGGGCGTTCAACATGATAGCCAAGCCGCATTCGAGCGGCATGTTGAACCGGGGCGTCGGGGGCCGGCGAACGTCCATCTCAATGCCACCCCTGAGAACGATTCGCGCGAAATCCTCACACAAGCTTTAATAAATCGCCT
>CAXTWT010000261.1:0-6985 GCA_964247955.1 uncultured Bryobacteraceae bacterium | reverse complement strand
AGCCCGAACAGCTTGCATGCGTTCGCAGATTCCTTCGGTACCGGCAACTTGCTGTCCGCTTCCCCTCTGTCTGCCGCCGCAGCGTTGGCCAATATCCGTCAGACTAACTCTATGGTTATCAAGCTGCTGGCTACCCTGCCCGCTGGTGTCGGGGGAGCCGCAACAAGCTCACTTACTTGCCAAAATCCGGCCACTCCGGGCGCGTTAGCAAGCGGAATGATAGCGTGGGGAACCCATTCGCACCCGACCAACACGACGCAGGCTGCCATTACGGAAACTCCGTTTGCTCCAGCCACCCTCAGCCCGGGTGAATACGGTAAGCTGACCGGCGAATGCCGGGCCTTGCAGACAACTGCCAGCGGCACTCAGTGCCCCGGCTGCATCGTGGGCGGCTTAGCAGCTCCGTCTACTGTTCTCTAATCTGATGGGTACAGATAGCTAGTACTGCTCACATTAAACGCGCTGGTACCGAGGATACGTATTCTTGGTCTCCGGCGCGTTTTTGCGTTATAGTGGGCTTGTCTTTACCCAATTTTATAGTAGGTTATGGTTCTCATGAACGTAAAAGGAATTTTTCAAACAATGCAATCATTCGCGGCCAAGTCTCTGGCTCCGCTCTTGTTTGGTGTGTTCGTGATTTCTGCTTTGGCGGAGAATCCCGTAACGGTTACACCGGAAACGGTTATCGCTGATGTTAACGGCACGAAAATCACTTACGGCGAACTGGAAGCAAAGCGCGCTCATAGTTTATTTCCGGTTCGCAGCAATTACTACAATCAGGAACGGGGCGTTCTCGAAAACTACATCGACGATTGTCTGTTAAAGCAGCAGGCTCAAAAAGAAGGAGTGACGGTCGATCAGTTGCTCGACCGTCATGTAAAAAGCAATCTGCCCAAAGATCCAAGCGACGAGGCGCTGCACGTTTACTACGAAGGCGTTGACAGCAAGGAGTCTTTTGAGTCGCTGCGCCCAAAGATTCTTGACCGCATCCGGCAGACGCGTTTTGACAAAGCCAAAATAGCGTACCTGCAAGCGCTGCGGAGCAACGCCAATGTTGTTGTGAGCCTGCCGATGCCGCGAGCCGAAATCGCCTTGACCAGTACGCCGGTGTTTGGAGATCCGAACTCCCCCGTAAAGGTGGTCGAATATGCTGATTACGAGTGTCCTTATTGTCAGCAGTCCGAGCCGAAGATTGAGAAGCTTCGCAACGAATACAAGGGGAAAGTCGCGTTTGCCTACAAAGATACGCCTTTGCCCATGCATCCCCATGCGGAGAAAGCTTCGGAAGCCGCCCTGTGCGCCGGTGCGCAAGGCAAATACTGGGAATATCATGACGAGTTGTTTGCCAGCAAAAAGCTCGAAGTTCCTGATTTAAAGACTCACGCGCAAAAGTTGAACCTGGACACGGCTGCTTTCAATAAGTGCCTCGATTCAGGATCGCAGGCCAACATCCTCAAAACACAACTCGCGGAAGAACAGGAGCTCGGCGTCGCAGGTACGCCTCACTTTTTCGTCAATGGCCGCACTCTCGGGAATGCAAGCTATGAACAGTTGAAGGCAACCATCGATGAAGAGTTGGCAGCAGCATCTGGCAATCAGCCGAAGCAACAAACGGCGCAGCGATAAAATCCCATAGTTTACTTTTAGTAAATGTAAAGGGTGAAGCGTTCTGCTTCGCCCTTTGTGTTTTATCAGGGAAGAATATTCGCCGGAACACGAAGCGGCGCTACGAATCAGCAACGGCCCGGACCTACAGCCTCAAAATTATTCGTGCTTCTTGCTTTTCGTCAAAGCGAGTGGGTATTTAGACCCGGCTTGTGAAAATGTGCCGACAATGCGCGAGGAGCTTTCGAGAGTGCCTTCGTAGGTCACCACGCCGTTCATCATGTTGATATAAACAGCCTTGCCGCTCATTCTGACATAAATAGGCATCCCCTGAATTGCCTGCGTGGGACTATCGACCGTACAGAGTTCTTTCATCTTAATGTGAAAAATCAGTGGAAGCTTAGGGTTCTCAATTGTTCCTTCCCAAACTCCATCAATTTTGCTTTTGGCGAAACCCGCCGGGGAGAAAGCAACAAATAGGAAAGCAACCGATAAGCAGCAGGCAAACGCCTGTGTTCGGTGTTGTATTTTCTTCAATAAAGGTTTAAGACCTACGGTTCTCATGTTTACCGACCCGCAAACGCTGCGGCGCTTGCCTGTAAGGCAAAGCGCGACGTTTCAAATTCCATAACGGCATCCATCACTCTTTTCTGGTCGCTTTCGGCCAGGCCGCTATACAACGGTAATCTTAGCAACTGATCGCTGATCTGCTCGGTTACAGGGCAGGATGCGCTTCTCCACTGCCGCCCCATTTGCGATAAGTGAAGCGGAACATAATGAAACACGCTGAGAATTCCGCGTTGCTTCAGGTGTTCAATGAGCGATTGGCGCACTTCCAAAGTTGGCAGGAGCAGATAAAAAATGTGGAACGTTTGCTCGCAATGCGCCGGAACAAACGGCAAACGAACGTCATTATCGGCTGCCCATCGGCTAAGCCCGTTACAATAACGCTCCCAAATTGCTTTCCGCTTTGCCTGAATTGTGTCGCGTACTTCGAGCTGAGAATACAAAATAGCAGCAAGAATATCAGAAGGAAGATAGCTGGAACCAAGATCGACCCATGTGTACTTATCGACCTGTCCCCGAAAAAAGCGGCTGCGATCCGTTCCTTTTTCCCGTAAGATCTCGGCGCGCTCCACCAGATTGCGGTCATTGATCAGCAACGCCCCGCCTTCGCCGCAGCTAAAATTTTTGGTCTCGTGAAAACTTTGCGTCGCCAGGCAGCCGAGCGTTCCCAGCGCCCGCCCGCGATAGCGGCCAAATAAACCATGCGCGTTGTCCTCCACAACAGGAATCCCATAGCGGGCAGCAACTTGGAGAATGGTATCCATCTCACAAGCGACACCGGCATAATGAACGCAAACAATCGCCTTCGTAGCCGGTGTGATGAGCGATTCGAGAAGGCGCTCGTCCATGTTCAAAGTGTCAGGACGAATATCGATAAACACCGGCTTGGCCCCGCGCAGGACAAAAGCGTTCACGGTTGACACAAATGTAAAAGAAGGAACAATGACTTCGTCGCCAGGCTGAATGTCCAGGAGCAGCGCGGCCATTTCGAGGGCGTGCGTGCAAGAAGTCGTCAGCAATGCCTTGGTCGTTCCCAGTTCTTCTTCGAGAAGGCGGTGGCACTTTTTCGTAAAATGGCCGTCGCCGCAAATGTGCAAACGGTCAAAGGCTTCCTGAACATACTGCATTTCCGTGCCGACTCTGCTGACGCAATTGAAAGGTATGTTTATGCTGGACATAACGCTATTCCTAAGGTGTAATGGACTCAGATTAAACCAGCTATAATCGAGCGCCGGTATCCATTACTCACCCGAATATACCGCGACAGGTAGCTTGGGGGCCATCATTCCGAGTACTGGGGCAATAAAGTTATGTGGATTAACACTATTTTTTGTCGGATAACGTCCCAATCGTATCCCGTACTGGTTATTTGCCGATGTGAGGAAAGTGCCGTGTCGGAACTCTATGCCGAACTGTTCGCGCGAGCGACAACCAGGCAGCTTCCGCCCAGACGAGAGGTACGCCCGGAGGCAAGCCGGGACAGTTCGCGCCGGGTGAGATAAGCAAGCGTTTTCGCTGAAAGTCCACCTTGCACCTGATGGTCGGCGCGCATTCTCTCCTCCGCCGTTCGTTTCGGAACAATCCCGAACCGGAAAGGCAGGACGCGAAGCAAAAGGATTCCCAGTGGAAGAAATCCGAATATATAAGTTGAAAACTCCACTTGAAAGCCGGAAGCGGCAAGAGCGTCGGACAAGCTCCGAAGCGTATATCGACGCCAATGCCCAGCGTGTTCGTCTTCGTGAGACCAGAGCGACTGAAAGGCTGGCACAGTAATGTAGATTCGGCCGTTTGGTTTTAAGAAACTGCGGATTTGCCGAAGAAATTTACGGTCGTCTTCAATGTGTTCGATCACGTCAAAAAGACCGGCTGCCAGCAAAGTGGCGGGCCGGAAGTGAGCGTCCTCCAGAGTCGCCTGTACGACTTGCCGGATGCCGCGCTTTCGGGCGTTTTGTGCGCCAGCATGCCCAGGCTCGACCAGCACCACCTCCCAACCCGCATCCTGGATAGCCTGAGCTACACAGCCGTTTCCTCCGCCGATATCAAAAAATGTCCCTTCCGGGGGGAAACGCCTGAGAAGCTCGACTAAGCAGGCATTGCGATGGCGAAACCAGAAGGAAGAATCCTCAACGGCGAAGCAGTGCTGATTTCCGTCCTCAGGATATGAAATGTTTGAGGCCGTCCGGGCCCGCCACAAGCCGTCCGGGCGTAATTCGATATTGGAGGCAATCTCCGAAAGATCTACGGGCATTCTTCCAAGACACTATTCTAATGGGCCGACCAGATCAGCATCCGATAAAGGACAAGCCCAGCAAGGCCGAATATAAAGGGTGCGGAATACGGTGTCTGCTCCGGTATCCCGTCCGTCGAGGAAGAAAGCGCCATGAGAATAAATATCCGTTTTGCTGCGGCGGACCAGATAGTTTTCGTCCGGTGTGAGGTCTTTGGTCGTGAGCGATACGAAGTACTTCTTTTTTGCCGAATCCGCTAAGGGCGGAAATCCTAAATGAAGGTACGTGCCGCCGGAAGTTGCGACCGCGCCAGCCGGTATGCGAACGTCGGCCAAGGGTGGACCCTGCGGCGTGGAGGAAAGGGACAAGTCGAATGAGCCTTGGCCAGCTTTACCGGCTTTCACAGCGTTGTATAGCGCGACTTGCACTTCCACAGCCGTCAGGTTATCGTGCTCAGCTACGAAAGATTGTATGTAAGAGTGGCCGTTAAGAAGCGTCTCCGCCGTACTCTCCGATACATTGTTACCTGTCTGGACATCGAAGCTTGTCTGCATCGGTTGAATGCGGTTGTAAGCCCGATCCACCAGCCGCAAAGCATATACATTCGCGGAGAACAGTCCAATCACGACAACCACGGCCACATATTTACTGATTCGCGGGATTGCGCCCAAACCAAGAGCAAGAAGCACCGCGACTGCGCTCAGCGATTGATAAAGAAGCCTGCCTTGCGGCTGCGGATACGTCAAGCTGGCGTAAAGGAGAAAGCCGAGACTCAGGGCGGCAGTCGCCGCCATCAGCAGGGTGGTTTGCAGCAGCTTGTCTCGCCGTCTCCAAACCACAAGCAGCAGCCCGCAGGAGGCGACGGCATACAGGGCTGCATAGCCCTTGTAAATGAATCCGGGCATCTTTAAAGTCATCCATCCGAAGTATCCGAAGAATGATCGTGAAAGGAGCTGCACGTACTCAGTACGGAAGTAAGGGTGCGTGATGGAGCGCCTGATAACCATCATGGGAACGGTTTGGGCTATTTTGCTGCTGGCGAGGATATCACCATACACCCATTTGTTCCGAACGAACCAGGGAAGCGTAATGAGCCCGCATATGGCGAACAGGTAGCATAAGCGTTGGAACCGAGTCCGCCAGTTTGGGGCTGTCAACAGAATTGTCGCAGCGAAGACGGGAACCAGCACGGCAGCACTGATCTTGGAAAGAAAAGCAAGCGCAATCGCCACAGACCCGCAGATGGCGGGACGCATCTCGAAGCCGCGCGTCATCAACCGCACGATGAAATAAGTAGATATGGCGGAGAAGCAGACGAGCGCCGGATCGTTGTTAACGGATGCGCTCCTGAACTCAAACTGAGGCAGGAACCCGATCAACGCTGCCGCTATAACCGCTTCCGACCTGTTTCTTGTCACTTCAAAAGTTGCCAGCGCGGTGAACAGCACCGCTATGAGTCCCAGCAAAATGGTTGCCAGCCGGGCGCGTTGAATGGGCCAATAGCGGCGCGCATCACCGGGACAGTTCGCGAACTCATGCGGGAGGCATGGCGAATCAACACGGATACGCAACATGTTATTGAAACGAAACCCGAGATATTGCTCGTTCTCCGGATGCTGCAGTATGGGAGGGGGATGCATGGAGGAAGCCAGGGGGGCAATCAACACGTAATACAAAGGTGCTTGCGGCGCTTCCAGGTAGTCTTGCGTATAAGGTGGAAGAGCAAAGTGAGAATGGATGTACTGAGCATATTTCCAATGGTGCAGCTCGTCAGGCGACTCATACACCGGCACAACAAAGGCCCAGAAAATCATCGTGACGGCGCAAACCGCGATTACAACCGTTACAGGCATCCAATACCAGATTCTAGATTTCAGCATCGATCCTTTCTCATCATTTCAGCTTAAAACTGCGCGCCTGAATATTCGCGTTATGAGGGATAAACGTTCGCAAGAACGGTTATTTATATAATCCTTCCATGTCTTCCCGTGAGCCTGCTCGCGCTTTCCCCTGTGGAGAGGCAAAGGTGCAGGTGTTTTCCTCCCCCCAACTGCTGGGAACGGCAGCGGCGGAAACGGCAGCCAGCCTGATCGCTGAAGCCATCCGGCGGAACGGAACGGCGCGCGTGATTGCAGCAACGGGGAACTCGCAGATTCCGCTGATCGAATCCCTGGTTCAACAGCCCGTTCAATGGAATGCTGTTGAACTGTTTCATATGGACGAGTACGCGGACATGAGCGCCGAACATCCGGCCAGCTTTCGCCGTTGGATCAGAACCCGGCTGGCGGAGAAAGTTCATCCAAAAGCAGTTCATTACCTCGCTGGCGACGCGCCTGATTTAAGCAGTGAGATGAAACGCTACGCAGAGTTGTTGATGGCTGCCCCGATTGATCTGGCCTTTGTGGGATTCGGCGAGAACGGCCATATTGCCTTTAATGACCCGCCGGTGGCCGATTTTGATGATCCTTTCATCGTTAAAAAGGTAAGGTTAGCGGAAGCGTGCCGAAGGCAGCAAGCGGGCGAGGGGCATTTCCCTGATCTAGACTCCGTGCCGCGCGAGGCAGTGACGATTACCTGTCCCGGAC
>CAXTWT010000260.1:0-7061 GCA_964247955.1 uncultured Bryobacteraceae bacterium | reverse complement strand
GCTTCAGGCCTGTTGTTGTGCGCGTGGTCACTCCCGCCTTGACCGCCACATCCGTAAACGTGCCGTCGCCGTTGTTGTGATAAAGCGCGCAGTCGCCCCAATAGGAAACAAACAGATCCTCGTGCCCGTCGTTGTCGTAATCGCCCACGCACACGCCCTGCCCCCAACCGGTGCGGGCCAGTCCCGCCTTTAACGTCACATCTGTAAATGTGCCGTCCCGATTGTTCTTGTAAAGACGGCTGATCGGTTCCGCGCCCTTGGCGTATTTCGCTTCAAACCGCGTGCCGTTGACAAAGAAGAGGTCCAGCCATCCGTCGCTGTCATAATCAAAAAACGCCACGCCGCATCCGGTCGTCTCCAGCAGATACTTGTTCCGCGATTCCGCGCCGAAAATCGTCTTCGCGTTTAATCCGGCCTGCCGCGCCACATTGACAAACTGAACCGGCAGCGGTGCGCCCCCCAAAAGCTGATCGAAGGAAAAGACCGGCAAAGTCGCGCACAGCGACTTCACGAAACCCCGGCGAGAAACCATATACCTTTAGTTTCGCGGTTGCGTCGTGGCGGATTTGGGAGCGGCCATCGGCGTCGGCATGGTCCCGCCGCGCATGCCCTGTTCCAGCGTGTTCGCCAGTTGCGACTCTTTCTCCTGCTTCAGCCGCGCGCCTGTGGCAAACGCTTCTTTGCTGCCTTGGGCATCGCCCTTAATTCGCAGGATCTGCCCCAGCGTGTTATACGGCCCCGGCGTGCTGGGGTCCAAATGAATCGCTTCTCTCAGCTCCGGGATCGCGCCGTCCAGATCTCCGCTTTGCTTCAGCGCAATGCCCAGCATGTAGTGAGCCTCCGCATAATCCGGGCGGATCGCCAAGGCCGCGCGCATCTGCTCGGTCGTGCCGCGAAAATCACCCATTTGCCAGTTCGTAATGCCCAGCGTGTAGTGCGCTTCCGGCAGGGAAGGATCTAAACGGATCGCCTCCTGAAACTCTTTTTGCGCAGGCTCAATCTGGTCTTTCATCTTGAGCGCGATCCCCAAATCATAATGCGCCGCCGGTGAGTTCGGATCGTTTGCCAGCGCGTCGTGAAACACGGCAGCCGCCCCATCGAAATCGCCCTTCTTTAGATACGCATACCCCAGGTTCACTTGCACATTGACGTTTTTCGGATCACGCTTTAAGATCGCCTGCAGCTCGGCAATGGCCCGGTCGGCCTGCCGCGTTTCAATCAGGGCCGTCGCATAATCTGTTCGCATGTTGTCGTTTGCAGGAGCGAGCTTTACTGCCTGCTCATACGCTTTCACCGCGCCCGCCAAGTCCTGCTGCTCTTGCAGCGCCCGTCCCAGGGAACTCCAGGCATCCGCCTTCGTCGAATCCAACTGGACCGCCTGTTTCAACTCCTCCGCTGCTTTGCCGCTGTTACCGGTTTGCAGATAAGCCGACCCTAAGCGATACCGGTAATCGAAGCTCCCCGGCGACAGCTTTGCCGCCTGCTCCAGTTCCGGCAAGGCTTGGTCGTACTCTTTCGCCAGCCATAGCGCTACGCCCAAATGATAATGCGCGGGCGCATACTTCCCATCTTTAAGGAGAGCATTTCGGAAGCAGTGGAGCGATTCGTCCCGCTTCCCAAGCACCGCGTAGAGAAACCCGATTCTGTCTTCTGAAACTGCCGAAATCGACGGCTCTTTGGCAGCTTTATCGAGGGTCGCTAACGCTCCCGGAGCATCCCCGCTGCGGGCCTGTTGCTCCGCCCGCGACGCCAAATCGCCTGCCTGATCCGCCCAAAGAAGAGCAGACGCGGCGCAAACAACAAGACAGGAACAGAAAAGCCTCAAACACCGCCATTATACGAATTCCGTGAGTAGCTGCTCTAATGTGTAACGGCAGTGGCGCGACCGATTGTTACGTAGTCATCCCCTCTATAAGTAACAGCCCGGCCATCTGTATAAGGAGCTACCGGCAAAACCTCTTCAACAGGAGCAAAGAACACTTGGTCGAAATCAACAACTTTGGGCTCAGCAGCAGAAGCTGTCCTTGCCAGAGTCATAGTAATAAGAATGACGCCCGCCGCTTTTGCCAAAGCAACAGCATTATCGTTTGCTGCCTGCGCTATTTTCAAATAATTACTTACATTAGCGATGGATGATCCAGTAATGGCTGCGTCCGCTGCGGCAATGGTTCCCGCTTCCACAGCCGTTCCTGCCGCCGCCGCAGATCCCGCCAATGCTAAAAGGACCGCTAAGCCGGCCGCCGTGGATGGCACCCCTGCCGCCGCGCCTGCGATCCGGGCCATAAACACCGGGTTATGGATTAAATCCCGCGACGGAGTTTGAAGCGCCCGCATTGTGCTTTCAAATTTTGCTTTAGCCGCCAGCGCTTCCCAGAAAGAAGGCGGTGCTAACAAATCATACTCTCCGGGCGGCATGTAATTCTTGGGCTTCCGCATTTCATTGGCAACGAGCGCTCGCGCTTCAGCCAACAGTCCAGTCATATCGCGCAGAACAAGCGCCGATTTGATCGCGCTCTTATTTTCGTCCTCATCACTGTCGTTAAGTTTTTTCCAAATCGAGTAAAGAATGACTCCGCTTGGACTTCTGTCGTAATTAGTTAGATCCGTGCAAACAATTTTGTTGGTGCTGCCGGGCAACATCATGACGTTTGGGGGATACCAGCCGGCGTAATCGGGATTAAAGGGCGGCATGCCGAGTTGCGCTGTTAATTCGTTAGCGAGCCGGTAATATCCGGCAAGTTGCATGCGTCCTGCTTCCGCATACTTTTCTGTTTTGATTTCGTAAATTGCCAGATTCTCAAAATCGATAATATCGGGTGCAAGCTGGTTTTCAACACCACGTAACCGGCTTAAAAACTGGTTAAGCACATCCACTTGCGAGGCAGACAGTCCGCCAAACTTCTTCGGCAGCAACGTGTCCAAGCCTGGGCCGCCGTTTATCTGAGATCCGAAAAACACCTGATTACGATAAGGGTATGCTGCTTCAATCGCCTGATTTGCCGGCAGGTAGTACTTCATTGGATATCTATGTTGAACCTTGTAATAAAGAGGATGGCCCAAGCAAATTCCGCGCATGATAGATGTGTTGATCTCCTGCCTAAACCGGAAAGCAAGTTTTTAGCCATCACATTTACGCAGACCTCTTTGGAGCGGCAGCATATGAATGCTGTGTGGGAAGACGAGCTTTTTGAAAAGACAATTGTTTGTCCATCTAGAAGAGCTGTTTCACTATCCAGAAAGTTCTCTGCTTCTCAAATAGAGTTAGTGGAAAAATCCAGGAAGGAGAAACACATGCAGGGGTAACTACGGCAAAGCGCAGGGCGTCCTACCATCAAATCGTGTCGACTATTAACCAGACTCTTGCCGATTCTCGCGTTGCGAGGCCCGCAAGAAAAAATACGGATGTTCTGAGATGGGCTCGGCAATTGCATCTCTGGCTGGGTGTTTTCTTTGCGCCAGCCATCCTCTTCTTCGCGTTCACGGGCGCGCTGCAAACTTTCAGCTTTCATGAAGCGGAAAGGGGCAGCACGTACCAGCCGCCCTTGTGGATTGAAAAGCTGGCGCAACTGCACAAAAAGCAAAATCTGCAAGTGCGCGCCAAACGCCCCGGCCCTCCGCCATCGGCAAAGCCGGAAGCTCGACCGCCAGCGCCGCCGCTTCAGTCAATCTCAACGACGCTGGTGAAATGGTTCGTATTCATCATGTCTCTTGGGCTGATCAGCACTTCGCTGCTCGGCATTTACATGGCTTTTCAATACAACAGAAGTCGTCGGCTGATCTGGGGACTGCTCGCTCTCGGGACCGCGCTGCCAGTCCTTCCGTTACTCATTCGTTAAGAAACAGGTATTTTAGATTACACGGACCATATGGTCGGGGCAAGCGAGTTGCGTTTGCTCATACAGTCGCTGCGGCAGATCCCATCCATGCTTTGCTAAAAACGGAACAATCGAATAGAACCGTTCCTGCAAATGCTTTTGCGGATACACAAGGTTCATCAGATAATCCGCATCTTGAGCGGCTCGTCCGTCCCGCCGCATCGTTTCCCGCGTGGTTTTGCCCGCCAGCTTGTCTACCTGATACCCAATTTTCGCGACGCTTTTCGCCGCCGCCGCCGCCAGTGTCGGGTCGAACTGAAGCAGCTTTTCCCGCAAACCGCTTAAAGCGCTCGTCACTTCCGACCGCAGCGTTGATAGCTCACTCCGCAGATCATGCGGCACCAGCTTACCGGCAATCGTGTTCTTCACGCGTTCCTGCGAGTGCAGCAGATCCTCCACGTGCAGGCCATATCGCGCCAGCAGCTTGCTCCCGCGCTCATCGAGCAAGGTGAAACTGTTTCGCGGATACACAACCGGCATGCGCCCCAGCAGACGCTCGTACAAAATCTGGCTCTGCGCCAGGTAAGCCACTTCCGCCGGACCGCCCACATAACTGACGGTCGGCAGCAGGTAATCCTGCATCACAGGCCGCAGCAACGCATTGGGAGACAACTGCTCCGCCGAATGCCGCAGTTCAGCCGCGCTGAACGTTCGGTCCTTCAAGCTGAACTTCCCATCCTTATACTTCAACGCCACTCGTTTACCGTTCTCTAAATAGAACAGCAAGGACGAACCCGCATCCAGATGCACCTGCGCGTGATAGCCCGCCGCTTCCAGTTCCGCTGTTCGTTTTCGCAGCGCTTCCGTCAACTCAGGCACGCGCTCCGCTGCCTCGGCCAAGAACGGTGCGCTGATGGCGCGAACGGCGGGAGCGAGCGGGTCTAGATAGATCAGGTCAAACTCCCGCAACAGATCCTGTAAGAAATTTTGAAAAGCGCACCCATACGTGGTTCCGGCTCGGTAGTGCTCCGCAACTTTTTGCAGCACTTCTGAAGCGAACGGCAGGTCACCCAACGCTTTTTGCAGTTCATCGAATTGTAAATTGCCGATCTCGACCGTGCCGACCGGAACATCCCGTAAGCTGCTTGGTTTCAGGGCGATCTTCGACGGCGTGGCGGACTGATTGAACACCCAGGCATGATCCACTTCAGCCAGATCGTGATCTTCCGTCGCCAGCCAGAAGACAGGAACTGCCGGTACGCCTTCCTTTTCGAGTTGCCGCGCAATCCTCACTGCGGTGAGCGCTTTAAAAATCGTATAAGCCGGACCGGACAGCAATCCAACCTGCTGGCCTGTCACTACTGCCACTGTTTCCGGCTGCGCCAGTTTGTCAAGCGCCGCCGATTGGGGATTCTGCCGACGCAACGCCGCTACAATTTGGGCGCGCCGTTCATCAGGAAACCGTAGGGTACGCGCCGCGCTTACCAGTTCGTCCCAGTGCGAAAAACCTTGCGGGTAAAAGGCGCTTACTCGTTGAAAATCGTAGAGATAATCCCCAAAGAGCTTGCTGGTGCCGGGAATATGGGTTTGACGAACACACGAAGGCTCCATAGGTTAGCGCGCAGTAAAGGGATGACGGCCCATTGATGAAAGTTACGAAAGTTTCACTTCGCCGGGAGAGAATATAGATAGGACATGGACGAACAGCAATTTAAAACCCGTGCCGACGGCGCGCTCGAATCCCTTTATCGGAAGCTTTCCGCTGCTTCGGATCGCTACGAATTTGAGCCTGACTTCAACGCCGGCGCGCTGGCGATTGAATTTGATGAGCCGAAGGGCAAGTTTGTGGTGAGCCCGAACGCACCGGTCCGTCAAATCTGGGTTTCGGCGCACTCGAAGAGCTTTAAGCTCGCCTGGGATGACAGCCGCCAGACTTTTGTGCTGCCGGAAACCAACCAATCTTTGGACGACCTCATTGCCTCGGCTATCAGCCGGCAAACCGGCGAGCAAGTCACGCTGTAGGGTTTTGTGACCGGCGCATACATTTCTTACCCGTTCTGCACTCAGAAGTGCAGCTTCTGTAATTTTGCTTCCGATGTGTATCAAGGGCAATCCCAGTCACAGTACGAGCAGATCCTTTTAAAAGAAATCAAGGCGCACCGATGGGACACGCCGCCGGATACCGTGTACTTTGGCGGCGGTACTCCGAGCTTAATGTCGCCGGACTTCCTGGCTGAGATCATGAGCGCCATTCCGCAAAAGGATTTAACTGAAGTCACACTGGAATGCGCGCCGGGAACCCTGACCAGCGAAAAAGTAAGCGCCTGGGACCGAGCCGGTATCAATCGCGTCAGCTTGGGCGTGCAATCGTTCAATACTGCTGAACTTCGCTCTACCGGCCGCCGCCACACTGCGGAGATCGTGGAAAACGACCTCCAACTTCTGCGAGCGGCAGGCATCCGCAACATCAATCTTGATCTGATTGCCGGACTGCCTCATCAGACCCAATCGTCCTGGGAAGAATCTCTCCATTGGATCGAGCGCCTCCGTCCGCCGCACGTGTCCATTTACATCTTTGAAATTGATGAAGACAGTCACTTGGGGCAAGAAGTATTACTTGGGGGCTTCCGCTACAGCGCCCGTACGCTGCCTGACGAAGAGCTTACCGCCGAACTGTACGACATTGCCGTGACTCGCCTTGCACGCAGCGGTTATGAGCGGTATGAAATTTCTAATTTTGCGCAAGCTGGCCGGCAATCGCGCCACAATCTCAAATACTGGCAACTCGAACCGTACGTCGGCTTCGGGCTGGACGCCCATTCCTTCGACGGCCAGCATCGCTGGAGCAATCCCGATACCCTCCTGCAGTATCTCCATGCTGACTGCCCACCTGTCAAAGAGGAGGTCAACAATGCGGAAGAGCGTTTTTTTGTCGGCCTCCGCCTGCTGCGCGGGATTACTCCGACCTCGGAAGAATGGACCAAATTCGCCGAGCCGATAGCAAAATGGACGGAAGCCGGAATGCTCCAACAACAGGGCAATACTCTTCTGCTTTCTCCCGAAGGCGTACTGGTTTCTAACGAAGTTTTCCAGGATTTTCTGGCCGTTTAGACAGCTTTCGTCGCACAATCACTCCGTTTCTGCAATGCGTATTGCACTGTAGCAGCGGGCCTCACTTTACCGAAAACGCTGTTTGAACTAACCCGCTCCCGCGGGGGACGCTACGCGTGAGTGCTCCCGAACGGT
>CAXTWT010000259.1:1788-7063 GCA_964247955.1 uncultured Bryobacteraceae bacterium | reverse complement strand
GGCTGGAAGATCTCCGGCATCTCGTTTACGCGAGAAACTTCAGGTTGTCCGGTGAGTCCTCTTGGGCCGCCTGCGACAGGGCGGTAAAGTTCGTTGAAGACGGAAGAACTCTGGTAAAAATTCCCCAATCAGCGTTTGCCAGCTTTGGATGTTGATATCGTTGATGGGTTAGTTTGTTGCTTAAATTCCAAAGGGGAATCTTTATGATGGCAAGACTCTGTTGTCTATGGACCGCGCTGTTGGTCGTTTTGATTTCTTTCGCGTCGATCAGCTCCGCTCAGACAACTTTTGGCTCCGTCGTCGGTAATGTCACCGACGCTTCCGGAGCCGCTGTGGCGAATACGCAAGTCACATTAACCAATGTCGGTACGAACGAAAAGCGCACCGAAACAACCAACTCCGACGGCCTCTATCAATTCGTGAACGTACAGCCCGGCCAATACAGCGTGGAAGTCGCGCAATCCGGGTTCAAGCGCGTTGTTCGCGGACCGTTCGAAGTGCAAACCCAAAGCACCGCGAAAATCGACCTCGCCTTGCAAGTCGGCGAAGTTACGCAGACCATTGAAGTCACGGCGCAAACCCCGCTCTTGCAGCCGGAAACTTCCTCGCTCGGCCAAGTCATCGATCAGCGTAAAACCAACGAGCTGCCGCTCAATGGCCGCAATCCGATGAACCTGGTAGCGCTCGTGCCGTCGGTTGTTCCCCAGGGCGGATCGATGTCGAACCCGAACGGTCAGAATCCGTTCGCCTGGGGCAATTATCAGATCGGCGGCGGCATGGCAAACCAGAGCATGACGTGGCTGGACGGCTCGCCGGTGAACGGCGCTTACATCAACATTACGGCTCTGATACCGTCGCAAGACTCCCTACAGGAGTTCAAAGTCGCGACCAGTAATCTTTCTCCCGAGTATGGCCGGTTTGCGGGCGGAGTGGTGAACTTCACCACTAAGTCAGGCACAAATGAATTGCATGGAACTGCCTATGAGTTTCTGCGCAACAAAGAACTGAACGCCAACACTTTCTTCAACAACCTGAACGGCACGCCGCGCCCGGCCTTCACGCAAAACCAGTTCGGCGTGAATCTCGGTGGCCCGGTCTATATTCCCAAGCTCTACGATGGCCGCAACAAGACGTTTTTCTTCCTCAACTACGAAGGTTTCCGTCTCCGCCAAGGCCAATCTTCCACGCAAACCGTTCCCACCTTGCAGGATCGCACCGGGGACTTGAGCAATTACATCGCCCGTACCGGCAGAACGGCAATTTACGATCCGCTCACCACTTGCGGCAGCGGCGCTCCCGGCCTTCCGGCTTGCGCTCCAGGGCAAAGCCAATATGATCGGTTGCCCTTTGCAGGCAACGTGATCCCTACGAGCAGAATCAACCCGACCTCGCTCAAGCTGTTGAGCCTGTATCCGCTGCCGAACGCTCCCGGCAACGCGGCAGGCGTCGGCAACTGGGTCAGCAACGGCAGCGGCGGCGGCAACAACAACGAAACGGTCGTGCATATTGACCAGAACGTTTCGGACAAGCAGCACATCACCGCCCGCTATAGCTATTGGGGAAACCTCAATCTCCCGAACGATCCCTTCCGCAACGGAATCTGCCAGGACCGCTGCACCGAAACGTTCAACACCAATAACTTTGTGTTGGGCGACACCTACTCGTTTTCGCCGACCACCATCCTGGAAGTCCGATTAAGTTATCAGCGCTTCAGCTATGACCGCACGCCTTCCACCCTGGGCTATGATCTCACTCAACTAGGATGGCCTGCCTCGCTGAACGGGCAAGTCTCCTTCCGTGACTTGCCCGTTCCGGTTATCAACGGCTTTGACACGGCCAACACCTTTGGAAGCCAGGGCGCAGGCAGTGTCATTGTTGATCGCAACGATAATTACCGTGCTGCCGGCACGATCACCAGGATCGCGGGCAAACATACGCTCCGGTTCGGCGCCGAATGGATTCGTATGACGCATAACTATGCGCAGACCAATACCCCGACTGGCATCTTCAACTTCAATCCCGACCTGACCGGCAACAACGGCAGCAGCCCGGCGTCTAACTCGGGCGCCGGCCTTGCCACCTTCCTGCTCGGTTATCCTTCGAGCGGAAGCGCCAGCACTCCGGCGCTCGTGGCCGCGCAGCAGCTCTATCCGGCAGTGTTTGGAAACGATGACTGGCATGTCACGCCGAAGCTCACTTTGAACCTGGGTGTCCGCTGGGAACATTCCGGCCCATGGACCGAGCGATTTGACCGGCTCACCTACTTCAATCCCAACCAGCCGAATCAAATTCTCCTCGCAAAGGGAGTTACGGTTCCCGGCAATGTGGATCTCGTCAACTCCCTCGGCGACAGCTATCGGAGTAACATTTATCCAAAGTGGTATCAGTTTGCGCCGCGCACCGGCTTGGCGTACCAGATAGCTTCTAAAACTGTGTTCCACGCCGGCTATGGAATGTTCTGGCTGCCTAATAACGTCGCTTGGGATTACAGCCCCAACAACAACCCTGTCAACAGCTTGAGCACGCCGATTTTGTCGCCCGTATACCCAGGCGTTCCGGCTACGGTCATCAATAATCCCTTTCCGGCCGGAATTGCACAGCCGCCTGGGCGCGATCCCAGTTACGCGCAAATCCTGCTCGGTCGCGGCGTCAATCTGCCGGAACTACAAAACCCTTACGGATATGCGCAGCAATGGAATGCCCAGATTCAGCAACAATTTGGAAATGGGCTTCTGCTGGAAGTCGCTTACGGCGGAGCCAAGGGAACGCATCTGCCCATTTCTTCACCGCAAATCGACCAGCTTCCTGACCAGTACCTGGCTTTGGGCAACACCCTTACACAGAATGTTGCTAATCCGTACTTCGGCACCGTGACGGCGGCCGGATCTCCGCTCACGCAGTCAACGGTGCAGCAAGGCCAACTGCTGCGCCCATTTCCGCAATACAACGGAGTCAATTACTCCGGGCAGGGAATCGGAAATTCCACTTATGAATCCCTCCAGGTAACGGCGCAAAAACGCTTCTCGGGCGGCAATACCATTCTGGCTGCTTACACTCACGCCAAGCTGCTGTCGAACACCGACACAGTTACCGGTTGGCTGGAAAGCGGTGGAACCGGCGGCGTCCAGGATTGGAACAATCTACGTGGCGAGAAATCTCTAGCCTCCTTTGATACTCCCGATCGTTTAGTCGTGAGTTACGTGCTTGATATCCCCGTCGGCAAGGGCCGAAAGTATCTTGCCAACGCCAACGGCTTGGTTCAATCCGTCGTGGGAGGATGGGGCGTGCAGGGAACAACGACCATCCAGAGCGGCTTCCCGCTGCACTTCGGCACTAATCAGAACAATGTGCATTCTTTCGGCGGCGGCTCCCGGCCCAACGTCATTGCGGGCTGCCAGAAGTCGATTAACGGTCCCGTACAAGCACGGCTGAATGAGTACTTCAATATTGCCTGCTTCGCTCAACCGGCAAACTACACATTCGGCAGCGAGGCGCGCACGGACCCCACGTTGCGCTCGCCCGGTATTGCCGAGTGGAACTTTGCGGCTGTGAAAAGCTTCCCCCTTTCACCGGAAGGTCGGGTCAACTTAGGCTTCCGCGCCGAATTTTTCAACCTGTTTAACCGCGTGCAGTTCGGTTATCCGAACCAGACACAAGGAAGCACAGGATTCGGCACCATCACCAGCCAGCAAAACCTGCCGCGACTCGTGCAGTTCGCCTTGCAGTTACGATTCTAACTGCCTACTACTTGAAGAGACACACAGACCCGGACTCGGAGAACTTTCTGAATCCGGGTTTTGCTTTTGAACAGGACTACCGGAACTACGATGAGCGCTCGCTTTCACTTAAGATGAAGGTTCTGTTTCCGACGAAAGCAGCCGCGTACTGGCACGAGGGTGGAGCAGGGAGCATCTTAGGCTCCTGCATAAAATGCAAAACCCCGTGAATCAGACGGGGTTTGCAAATCGCTGGAGCAGAAAGGAGGCTCCAACTATGGAGTCTTTAGTGATCGTAGCTATAGTAGCAGTATTACTACTGCTGCGCAAGCGTCGAACTCGGCTCAAGATCGAAATTGATCTGTAAACCTAGTTCGTGGGGACAGCAGTTAGCGCTGCTGTCCCCTACGATCACTGTATCAGAAAACTACGACGGTACTGCAAGATCTATTTACGGGCGGTACTATTCCACAATCGCTGAAAGTCCCGGCTTTCTCGCGCTGCCTCTGCCGTTTTTCCTTGCTTGCGATATAAACCCGCTAAGCCGAAGTGCGCCTGCGCCGCCAGTTCGCTTTGATCTTCGATCTCTAACAGTTTTCTCCACGCCCGTTCCGCGCCGCTGGCGTCGCCGCTCGATGAAAGAGCCTTTCCTAACGCATACAGCGTTTCCGGCATCGCCGGCCGTAACCGATCCGCCCGCTGTAACTCCCGAACTGCCTCTTGTGTCTTACCCGTTTCCAGATACGCCGAGCCCAGCCGATACGCCGTTTCCGCATCTCCCGGCTGGAGGGTTGCTTCCGCGCTGAATTCCGCTTCCGCTTGCGGCCACTGTGACGCGGCGGCATACAACTCTCCCAGCGCAAGATGAACTCCCGGCGTTTCCGGACGCTGCCGCAAAGCCTCACGGTACTCCTTTTCCGCTTCCGGCACGCGCTTCAAAACAGCCAGGTTCTCTCCCAGCGCCTGATGCGCCCGCGCCGAATCGGGATAAGCCGATTCAAGGGTATCGAACGCCTGCTTCGACAACAGGCCGCTGGCCCGGCCGAGATAATACAGCAAATCAGGATCGTTCGGTCTTTTCACGAGCGCTGCCTGCAAGTTCGCCACCGCTTCCGGCAATTTGCCTAACTTTAGATCGGCAATCCCCATTGCATCGGGCAACCCGGCTTTTTCCAAATGCGGCAATGCTTCGGCAGCGTACCCTTGCGTCAGCAGCGCATAGCCGAGCATCTGGTGCGCTCCGATCAAATCAGGGTTCAGCTCCAGCGCTCGCCGCAACGGCGGAATCGCATCGCCATAATCGTGATTCTCCAGATTCGCCGCCCCTAGGTTGACAAACGCTGCCGCCAGATCCGGTGCAAGCTGCGTCACGATCTTGAACTCTTTGATTGCCTCCGGAAGCCGCCCCTGTTGTTTCGCTTCCATTCCCGCTCGTATATGCTGCGCTGCTTCCGGCGATACAGTTTGCCCCAACAAGCCCAGCCACAAAGCGAACGCCGGTACTATCATTTCTCCGGCTCCCGCACCGGGAGAATTTGATCAGCATGCACATCGCGCAG
>CAXTWT010000259.1:0-1688 GCA_964247955.1 uncultured Bryobacteraceae bacterium | reverse complement strand
CAGCGCCCAGCCCGAAGTGAACGCGCTTGTCGCTGGCCGAAAGATAGCTTCCCGACGAACTCGCATACTGCGTCCGGCTGCCTGCCCGCAATCGCGCTCCAAACCCGTCACGATTGCTGCGCGTTCCTTCGAGAACAACCGTCAGCCAGTGCCGTTGCCCGCCCCGGTTGCGGAACACATAGGGACTCCCGCCCAACACGCTCATCACCACATCCTGCCAGCCGTCATTATTGAGATCGCCGAACGCCGCGCCGCGTCCAGCGACTGCTTTTGCCAAACCCGTGTCGCTCAAAACGAACCGCCCCTCATGATTCAAGGCCAGCAGCGGCGGTTGCAGGTAGTGCAGAGACGGATCAATCGTCTCGACATTGTCCATGACGTGACTTTGCGCAACGAAAAGATCCTTCCATCCGTCATTGTCAAAATCTTCCAAACGCACCCCCCACCCGGAATCTCCCGCCGTAATGGCGCCTACACCCGCTTCGCGGCTGCGATACGTGAACAGGCCGTGACCGTCATTGTGGTACACGGCATAAATTTGTTTTGCCAAGTTTGTCACAACGATGTCGGGCAATCCGTCGTTATCGTAGTCGCGGAAGTCCGCGCCCATTCCCGCGAACGGCTTTCCATCCTCGGACAGAGAAACGCCCGCCTCGTTGGCAATCTCCGTGAACGTGCCGTTGCGGTTATTGTGAAACAAAAACTGCTCCATGCCGTCGTTCGCCACGAATATGTCGGCAAATCCATCGCCGTCATAATCGTTGAAGGCCACCCCGAGCGCCCGTCCCTTTTTGGCCGCGACGCCCGAACGCCCGCTTACATCTTCAAACGTCCCGTCCCCGCGATTACGGTACAGCACATTCGTTACAGCGGGAAACTCACCCGGCGGGCAATACGTTTCCCGCACGCAGCTTCTGCTATGCGCCGTGTCCCACTCCATGTAACGAGTTACAAACAAATCCAGATGCCCGTCATTGTCGAAATCCAGCCACCCTGCGGAGGCGGACCACCCGCCTGCCGCCACGCCCGCCTTTGCTGTCACATCCATAAAAGTGCCGTTGCCGTTATTGTGGTACAGAACATTTTGGCCGTAGCTCGTGACGTACAGATCCGTGTAGCCGTCATTGTCGTAATCGCCTGTGGCTACGCCCATGCCGTAATTGCCTTCTCCCGCATTCGCGAGCCCCGCCTCTTTCGTCACGTCCGTAAAACTTCCATCCCGGTTTTGCCGGAACAGCCGGTTCCAATACCGGGGATCGCTTCTGGCAAACTGTTCCGGCGTTTGCATCGGATTCCTCAACTGACCGCTATTCACCAAGAACACGTCAAGCAGCCCGTCATTGTTATAGTCAAGCAGCGCCACACCCCCGCCCATCGTCTCGATCAGATGTTTTTGCAGCGTCGGCGAGTTTTGATGGACAAACGTCAATCTGCGATCTTGGCTCACCTCAAACAGAGAGGGAGCCGTTGAAAGCAGTAATAGCAAAACAAGGTTGAGTTTACAGGCGCTCAGGCAGTCACTCCCTGTGTTCCCATTGCAACGGAATTGTCACGCTACAGTAACGCTTCCCGCAGCTTCAAACAACACACTCAGTGAAAAATGTTTGACGGTTCCAAATTGACGAAATCGAAATAATCGGGATACACGAAATTCAACTGTATCAATCATGCTTTAGCCATGAAGAACT
>CAXTWT010000258.1:5885-7134 GCA_964247955.1 uncultured Bryobacteraceae bacterium | reverse complement strand
AGGCGTTTACGATACGCCGTTCGGGTTGTTAAGCACCTCGGGCGTGAACGGCAGCTTGGCGCGCAATGCGGGAACGATGCCGAGCCTGCTGCATCTGGACGGAAGTCTAAGCCGTACTTTTCAGCTGCGATGGAGAGGGTTGGCTGCCGATCAGCATCAGGCTCTTACGCTGAACCTGCGCGTGGCAAATCTGCTGAATCACACGAATGTCCAAAGCGTGGGCAATGTTGTCGGCTCGCCCACTTTTGCCCAAGCGTTAACCGCTGATGCGTCACGCCGCGTAGAAATAGGATTTCGATACACGTTTTGACGCTGTTCCGTTGAAACGCCAAAGCTTTATCAACAACTTCAGGAGAATCAGCATGATTAAAAAACTGGGTAGTTACTTGTTTATCGGCGCTGTTTTGAGCGCGGCGGGTCAAGCCTCGAATGCCGTTCTACCAGCGCCCGTTCCAGCGCCTCAGATTATTTACCGCCACTGGCCGGAGCAGTTTGTGCAATGGGTAGGGCCGGAGCTGCCCTACAGCATGATCGAGTTGTACGTCGATCCCACGGCCGGGAAGCAACCGCTCTATGACGCCGTGTTAACGGAACGGGCAACAGGCAAGCGCATCCACTATTCCGATCAGCCGTTTATGGTGGAGATCAACAAACGCATGGGCGCGGAAGCTTACCTCACCAAAATGCAGCTTGACCGGCCGGCAAACGTGGGAACCGACGCCAATTATCTACTGCGTTTCACCGATCATTCAGGGCAGCCGGTGCTCTGGCAGTTTGTGCAAGGCTCTGACGTTAATGAACGCGGAGGCGGGCTTTCGCCGGCGGGCGTGCAGCCGCCGGTGCTTATGTATCGCGAACAGTCTGCGGTCGCGGGACAAGGGACGGCGCTGAAAATCGGCAACGTGGTCAGCGCGGCCGATGTTTGGAAAGAGATTGCGCAACCTCCTTATTTCGTGCCGTACCACGGCGCTCTGACGGAGAATTTGGAGATTGCTGTGTTTGCCGACAGCGGTGATTCATGGACCGCCGTCGAATCTCCCGGCAAGCTCGAGAAGGGGGCGAGATGGAAATTAAAGGCCCAAGACGGCCGCGACGTAACCCTGACTGTTCTAGCGGTGGGAGGCGATACGGCCACGATCGGAGAAGAAGACCCGCGCTTGGCGGGACAAAAAGTAACGTTTGAAGCGCGGCTGGCCAATGGTATCTGGTCCACAAAGAAGGTGCGTTTTGTTCCGGCGGGAGCGAACGC
>CAXTWT010000258.1:2415-5785 GCA_964247955.1 uncultured Bryobacteraceae bacterium | reverse complement strand
TGTCGCTCGATCTGTATCGAGGAGAAGTGGTGGCGCTGCTCGGGCCGAACGGCGCGGGAAAAACCACCAGCGTGAGGTTGATGCTGGGCCTAACCAAGCCGGATAGCGGTCAGGTTCGCATTTTCGACCGCAATCCCCGCAGTCGCGCCGCACGGGTGCGTATCGGCGCCATGCTGCAGGTCGGCGCGGGCGCGGTGCCGGAAGAGCTGCGCGTGCGGGAACACATTGATCTTTTCCGCAGCTATTATCCAAAACCGTTGCCGGAGCGCGAAATTATTGCGCTGGCGGGTTTGGAAGGGATGGAAGACCGGAAATTCGGAAAGCTGTCCGGCGGGCAGAAGCAACGAGTGCTGTTTGCGCTGGCGATCTGCGGAGACCCGGACCTGCTGTTTCTGGATGAGCCGACCGTGGGCTTGGACGTGGAAGCGCGGCGAGCGCTTTGGGAACAGATCCGCTCCCTTCCCGCTCGCGGCAAGACGGTTCTGCTTACTACGCACTATCTGGAAGAGGCGGACGCTTCCGCAAACCGCATCCTGGTTGTGCAAAACGGCAAGCTGGTAGCGGAAGGCACGCCCGCGCAGATCAAAGCCACGCAATCAGTTCGCACCATTCGCTGCCGTACTGCGCTCCAGCCGGAATTTCTGCGCACTCTGCCTTCCGTTTCCGCTGCTTGGCAGGACGGCGCGCAAACCGTGATCGCGGCAGCGCAGCCTGATGCTGTTGTGCGGACGATGCTGACGCATGACAGCGCGTTGAGCGGCCTTGAAATTACGGGTGTCGGCTTGGAAGACGCGTTTCTTGCGCTGATCGGGCAAAAGGAAAACAAAGGTTCAGGGATTTAATCCCGGAAAGAATGGAAAGGAACAGTCATCATGGAACTTGCAACAACCGCACCTCTTACGGGCCGTGATCCGGGCCTTGGTCTCGCGCTTCGAGCCTGCTTCAAGGAAACGCAATATGAACTTTTAAAGCTGCTGAGAGAGCGTTCCTTTACGCTCTCCATCGTCGGCTTTCCATTGGTTTTCTTTTTCCTGTTCGGCATCTCTAACCGCAACGTCATGTTCCACGGTTATACCGTGGCCCGTTATTTAGTAGCCAGCTACTCGTGCTTCGGAGCTATGGGCGCCGCATTCTTCGGCATCGGCGCGGGAATGGCCTATGAGCGGGGATTGGGCTGGCTCGAACTGAAGCGGGCAGGGCCTATGCCTGCGCCAGCGTACTTGCTATCGAAGCTGGTGGCCAGTATCGTGTTCGGAATAGCCATCGCGCTGCTCCTGATCGGCATTGGATCGGCGGCTACGGACATGCATATCACCTTGTTGGAAGGTCTGCATCTGCTTTTCGTGATCGCGGGCGGCGTACTCGCTTTCGCCAGCATGGGGGTCATGGCCGGTTTACTGATGCCGGCGAACTCAGCGGCGGGCTTGATTAACTTTATCTACTTACCGCTGTCTCTTTGCGGCGGATTGTGGATGCCCCTGGAAGCCCTACCGCATTGGCTTCAAGCTTTTGCTCACGTGCTGCCGTCTTACTATTTTTCACGCCTGGCGTTGCATGCTCTTGGCTACTTCCATGAGTCCGAGACGGCTGCGTGGCTCATCCTCATTGCTTATGCGGCGGTTTTCACCGTAGCGAGCGGCTACATCTTACGCACACAGGATTCACGGAAGTAGGTCACAATCATGCATAGCGCTGTTGAACAAGAAGTTGCGTCAAAAAGCAGCCCGAATCAATCGGCTGCTTTCCCCAAGCACTCCGCGCGTCCCGTAGCGCCTGGTCTGTTGTCGCCGGAGCGACTGCGACGCCTTGTTGAGCCGGGAGCAAAGGCGCGGATTAATAAAAACCTGCTGATTTATATTCACGTCCCGTTCTGCAGCTCGAAGTGCCACTTCTGCGATTGGGTGGTGGGTTATAACAAGGCCGACCTGATCAACACGGGCGAACTGCGGGCGAGCTACGTGGATGCTCTCTGCCGGCAGATCTCCACCTACGCTCCCATGCTCGAAAGCTTGGGGTACCACGTAACCAACATCTACTGGGGCGGAGGCACACCCACGCGTTTGACCCCGGCGCAGATGGCGCATATCTACGACACCCTGGCCGAAAACATCGACCTGTCAAAAACAGTGGAACACACGGCTGAGTGCAGCCCGGAGACCGTGACGCCGGAACATCTCGACACTCTCGTTAGGCGCGGCTTGAATCGCGTCAGTGCGGGCGCGCAGTCTTTTGATCCTGCCATTTTGCGCAGAATGGGCCGGGCGCACTCAACCGACCACATCAATAAAGCGGTTGGGCGTTTCAAAGAATCCGGCCTCAAAAACTTCAACCTGGACTTGATTACGGGCTTTCCCGGTCAAAGCGCCGAAAGCGCGCTCGATTCCGTGGCACGCACTATCGACGCCGGAGTGCCGCACGTCAGCCTCTACATGTTCCGGGAGTTTGCCGACGAACTGATTTCAGTAAAGCAAGTGGAATCCGGGCACGCCACCCAGCGCTCCAGGAACGAACGCGCTGCATCCTACTGGGAAGCGAAGGCGCTGCTCGAAAAGTCGAATTACAAGGAGTATGTGGTCGGGTATTTCGCGAAAGCTCCTGAGTTTCGCTTCGATTCCGAAGACTACTACTTCTCCCTGCGAGGCGATTACTTCGGCTTCGGCGCTGGCGCGGGATCGGTACTGGGCCGGTGCGCTCTTAAATCAGGCGAGGCCAAGCGTTACGGAGATTCCCACGTGCGCGATTTCATCAGTGACCCACTCTCCATGGTGGCCGGGCACGCCGCGCATATGCCCGACGTCCTGTACACGGATGGGTATTTCAAAGCGTTTGCCACGCGTGATGGCATTCGCTTCGGTCGCTGGTTCGACCAGTTCGGCTTTGACTTTCAAACATTCCGGGACCGCAGGCCGGACATTCGCAAATGGTTTGAAGAACAAAAGCAGTACGGCGCTGTTTTCGAAGAAACCAACGAAGGAATTGCTTTAAGCGCCGAAACGTGGATTAACACGATGATCTGGCGGCGGTAGGCTTTCTCTCGATCCGCATCAGAACCCTCATTTATTTCTTAAGGAGCAATGACAACTATGGCTACATCACCACAAGCGGCCAGCCCTCAAAACCCGGCCGTTACCGATCCTTCCTATGCCGCGCCGAGAACTCCCTTGGAACAGGAGTTAGCTGAGATCTGGCAGGACGTGCTCGAAATGGCGCAAATCGGCATTTTTGATGATTTCTTCGATATAGGAGGACATTCCCTTCTCTCCATCGAGATTCGCGCGCTCATTAAAAAGCTGCTCAGCGCTCCTTTCCTGAAGATTGATTTTCTGCTTACGCCGACTATCGCGTCCATGGCCGAGGCAATCTTCGGACA
>CAXTWT010000258.1:0-2315 GCA_964247955.1 uncultured Bryobacteraceae bacterium | reverse complement strand
AGCGCCGCGCCGCTCGTGCTGATCCACCCTATTGGAGGCAGCATTATGCCTTATCGCGATCTATCCACCGGATTAAAGCCGGATCGAGCGATTTTCGGCATTCAAAGCAGCGGCGATGATGAACGCAACACGCTGCGGCATTCCGAGATTGGTTCTTTGGCCGAAGACTACCTTCATCAGCTCAGCTATTTGCCCTTGGGTTCGCGGGTTGTGTTGGGAGGCTACTCGTTAGGCGGCGCGGTAGCTTTCGAAATGGCGAGACGTTTCCGAGAACGTGGCGTGACCGTTGACACTGTGCTGATTATCGACACTCCGGCCCGGATTCGGCGCTTAAAGCAGAGCGGCGATGAGCCTGTGACCACTAAGCAGCTTCTGATGTTCAGCCAGATTCTGGCCGGACGACTTAACCGAAAGCTGCAACTGGAAGAAGCGGAACTCGATCAGCTTTCTACAGGAGAGCGGGTTCAGCATCTGCTCGATAAGCTTCGTGAACTAAAGGTAATTAGCGGCGCTTCCGGCGATGCGGTGTTTCACTCCATCTATGAAATGGCGCGTCACAATGAGCAACTGCAGCGGAACTTTGAGCCGCAGCGCTACGATGGCGACCTTTCGCTCGTACGCACCCTGGAAGAAGCGCCCGAAATTCGGGCGGAAGCAAACGACGTTTACGACCAGCGCGCCTTTGGCTGGCAAGATTACTGCACGAAGGAAGTCAGCGTTAAGTACGTGCCCGGCAGCCACTTTCAAATCCTGTATCCGCCGTATCTGCAGCAACTGGCAAAAACGGTGGGGGAAGTTCTTGATGAGAAGTCACCTCGGTAAATTGACAAGGGAAGCGACACAGATGAACAACACTACAGCTTTAAAAAGCGTTTCCGCCCTCACGATCAAGGACGTATTTGCGCGTCAGGCAGAAAGCAGTCCGCAAAACATCGCTATCCGGGATGGTGATTTGAATTTGACTTACCGGGAGCTGGCTGAAAAAGCGCGGCAATTAGCCGGTTTGTTACAAGCGCGAGGGGTCGGAACTGACACGTTGGTAGGAATCTGCGGCGAAAGAAGTGCCGAGTATTTAATCGGCGCCTTGGCTGTCGTGATGGCGGGCGGCGCTTACTTGCCGCTTGATCCGGCGCTGCCTTTCTCGCGGCTGAGACTGATATTGGATGACGCAAGACCCACGCTGATTCTGGCCGCGCAAAGCGAGTTGAACCGCTTTGACGGCGGAGCAACAAGCGTGATCGGCCTCGAAGAAGCCGCATGGAGTCCCTTGAGTGAAGGAACTGCCTTTGTCGATAGAGCCAGCAGCCCGGATGACCTGGTTTACGTGATGTATACGTCAGGTTCAACGGGAACGCCCAAAGGCGTTTGCATTGCGCAGCGCGGCGTATTGCGTTTGGTCTGCGGCGCGGAGTACGCTACGTTCGGGCCGGGGGTGAGGATTTTGCAGAACTCCCCGCTTTCGTTCGATGCTTCTACGTTTGAGATTTGGGGCAGCTTACTAAATGGCGGAACTTGCGTGCTGATGCCGCACAGGAAGCCGTCGCTGCGGCAAATGGAAGAAGTGCTCGTTGGGGAAGAGATCACGACGCTGTTCTTAACTACAGCGCTTTTTGTCGAGTTAGCAGAGCGCAGGCCGTACGCTTTGCGCAAAGTGAAAGAATTGTTGACCGGCGGCGAAGCGATACCGGCGGCGGCTGTTCGGCGCGCTCTTACCCTGAATCGCGAACTGGGCCTTATTGCTTGTTACGGACCCACCGAATGCACCACGTTCGCCAGCACGCACCGCTACCGGTCTGCCGAGGAAGTTCGAGACACGATTCCACTCGGCGAACCGATTGCCCAAACGGAATTCTATTTGCTCAAAGAGGACCGAAGCGCCGCAGCCGTTGGCGAAGAAGGCGAGCTGTATATCGGTGGGGCAGGTTTGGCGCGCTGCTACTTGAGCCGCCCGGATCTCACACGCGAATCATTTATTCCCCATCCCGATAGCCGCTATCCTGACGCCTGTCTCTACCGCACCGGCGACCAATGCGCTTTAGGAACAGACGGATCTTTGCTGTTTAAAGGGCGCAAAGACCGGCAAATCAAGCTTCGTGGTTTCCGCATTGAATTGGGCGAGATCGAGGCAGCCGTAAGCAGGCATCCGGCGGTGCAATCAACCGTCGTGAAGGTAGAGGAAACAACGGCGGGTGATCGCACCGTGGGGGCCTACATCGTTCCCACAGCAGCGGCCGTGGCCCCAGACCCCCAGCGCGACGAGGCGAACTTCGCCGAGCGTACCCGTGAATGGCAACAGGTTTACAGCAAGCTGCTTT
>CAXTWT010000257.1:0-7138 GCA_964247955.1 uncultured Bryobacteraceae bacterium | reverse complement strand
TTAGCATCAAGACCGCTGCAAGTGCCGTGCGTGGTCCACTCGTGTTGAATCAGTTGCAGGCTCGGCATGATGTCCAGCATCGACGATGGATCGGCAAGGCCCGATCCGTATCCGCAGTGCTGCGGGCCGCTGCCGCTGCGGTACTCCGGCCATAGCCCATGCACCACAAAGCCGTAATGCTTGTTTCCCGTGCATTGCTCATCACTCGGATGCCCGTGGCAGTACTCAGGCGACCACGACAGCGTCAACAGGTAGTAATCATAAGCGGTGCCTTGACTATTGGAACGATGACGGTGCTTGGACCGGCATTCCGCCGGAAGAACCGCGCAAAGCAAAAGCAGAAAGCAAGCAAGGATTCTGAGCATTAGCGTAACTCGTCAATAAAATGGTGAATCCGGTCCAACCCGCGACCTAATTCTTCCATACTGGTGGCGTAAGAGATGCGAACGTGTTCATTTGTGCCGAATGCTTCTCCGGGAACAACCGCCACGTGCGCTTGGGCCAGCAGTTCGGTGGAAAACTCCATGGCGCTCTTCACGCGTCCGCTTCCGAACGCCACACGGATATTCGGATAAGCATAGAACGCGCCTTTCGGCATGGCAATCGTCACGCCGGGAATTTGCCGAAGCCGGTCCACTACAAAATCACGCCGCTTGCGATACTCAGCGAGCATGGCAGGCACGGAATCCTGCGGTCCCCGCATCGCTTCAAGCGCCGCTTTCTGCGCAATCGAAGTCGGATTGGAAGTGCTGTGGCTTTGCAGCTTCATCATCGCGCCGATAATCGGAGTCGGCGCCAGCGCAAAGCCAATGCGCCATCCCGTCATGGCGTAGGTTTTCGACAGCGAACCGGCCACCACAACCGTTTCTTTCGCGCCCGGCACTGCCGCGATGGAAAACGGCTTGTCTTCGTACAGAAAGTGGCAGTAGCACTCATCTGTCATCAAATAAACATCACGCTTGGAAGTGAGATCGAAGATTTTGCGGAACTCTTCCTGCGAAAGCACGGAGCCGCTCGGATTACACGGCGAATTGATGATCACCAGCTTGGTTTTAGAAGTGATATGCCGCTCGATGGCGGAAGCGGATACCTCAAATCCGGTTTTTTCGTCGGTTTGGACAAACACGCACACGCCGCCCGCATAGTTCACCACGTCTTTGTACGTGACCCAGTAAGGAACCGGGATGATCACTTCATCGCCCGGATCAACCAGCGCCTGCATCAGATTAAAAATGGCGTGCTTGCCGCCCACCGTCACCATACACTCCCCGGCGGAATAGCTAGTCCCGAAATCCGACTTGTGCCGTTCGCAGATAGCTTCCCGCAGTTCAGGAGTGCCGCCCGCATTTGTGTACTTGGTGAAATTGGCTTCAATTGCTTTGACCGCCGCTTCCTTAATGTTCGACGGCGTCGGAAAGTCCGGCTCACCGGCCCCGAAATCGACTACGTCCGCGCCTTCGCGGCGCAAACGGTCGGCATCGGCGGAAACCTTCAATGTCGAAGAAACACTGATGGTAGAGATACGTTCGGCAATCTCGGCAGTCGCTTGCATGATTAACTATCTACTGTAGCGTGCGGCGGCCTCCTTGCGCGGAGGCGTTTCGCTATCACTTCCGGCACGAAGCCCGTGATGTCGCCGCCCAGCCGGAAGATTTCCTTCACCATCCGCGAGCTGATGAATGAATTCTCTTCGCTCGCCATCAGAAGCACCGTTTCGGTTTGCGGCCGCATGCGCCGGTTCAGCAATGCCATTTGCAGCTCGGCTTCGTAGTCGGAAACCGCCCGGATGCCGCGCAAAACAATATCGGCATCGCGCTGCGTCAGGTAGTCCACAAGCAGCCCTTCAAACGAATCGACTTGGACATTCGGCAGGTGCGCCGTGGCTTCTCCCATCATCTCCAGGCGTTCTGGAATGGCGAACAGCGGCTCCTTCTGGGAGTTCACGAGAACCACAACAATCAATTGACTGAATAGGCCGCAGCCACGTGAAATGATGTCGAGATGTCCGTTGGTCAGCGGATCAAACGATCCCGGATAAACAGCAATCCCGTTAGAGCGGCGGATAAGGGCTCCCGGCACCGTCGCTTTTCTGGCGTTCTTGTTCGTCCTGCTTTTCGCGCTCTTTGTCTTTGGCTGACTTACCGCCTTTGAAATACAGATGCACTGTCACATTGTGGCTGGAAGCGTCGGCGGTGTAATCCGACTGCGTGTTGCCGAGATTATCAAACAAGCCCTGCTCCTGAATGCGCTTCAGGAAAAAGTCCGGATATTCGGGATTGAACGGCTTTCCCGGCTTTTCGCCCCACAGCTTTGCGACCACCGGCTCGGTCGTGATGTCCAGCCCGTGAATATCGAGTCTTCCAAAGTTGTAAACGCCGCCCGGCACTACGTTGTAGATCACGTTCATGGCCCGTTTCGTATCATCCGGCTCCGCTTCCGCCGTCACGTTCGCATCGAGAAACCCGCGCCGCTTCAGGCGGTGAATCATGTCCAGGCGGAAATTATCGACCTGCTCGCTGTTAAAGGTCTGCCCCGGCTTAAACAGAATGCTGGACCGGATCTCTTCCTCATCCATGCCGTTACCGCGAAAACGGATCGCGCCGAACTTAAAGACCGGCCCTTCCTGAATCTGCACTTTCAGCACGACCCCAAGATTGGTTGTGGAAGGCTCGGTTTCCACTTTCGGAAACGTGACGGCGGTGTAACCTTTGGCTGCGTAAAGCGGTTTAATCGCGCCGTCCAGAATCATTTTGATCCGCGTATCGCTGACGGGCACGCCGACAGCTACCTGATTCACGGCCCGCAGGATCGTTCCCGTGTCAATCGCCTGATTGCCGGTTACAATTACCTGCGAGATGGAGCGGGCGGGAGCGTTCGAAGAGAACAAAACCGCCAACTGTTTCGGGTCATCATTGGAAATCTGCGCCTTGACTTTGATTTCCGGGTGCGTTTTCGACACCAATTCCTGCACCGCTGCCGTGTAGCGCCGCAAAACACCTTCCGTGCCCGGTATGCGGTCGGAATAGAGCGCAACGTGCTGTCTCAGGTATTCCTGCGCCGCTGCGGGCGAAACGTCGCCCAGGCGCTCGAATTGCATAGGATAAAGCTGCCGGCTTTCCGCTACTTCGAAGGTGACGTCATAAGCAGACACGGCTCCGGCGCTGTATTTGAACTGGTCCGCGACATTGTCAAACAGTTCGGTTCCTAAAATCTTTTGGCGGCTTGCCTCAATTTCGGACGCCGTCACGCGCTGCCCGATGCGCAACCCCGAAGCACGAATGATATCCTCCGCAGAATACAACTGATTGCCAGTAACACTTACCGCATGAAGAATTCCCGGCGGAGGGTCTTTCTTCTTGGGCTGTGCGGCGGGTCCCTCTCCCGCTTGCGGCACACCGGCCAGCGCCCAAGACCCCAAGGAGCAGAGAATCAGCGCAGCGCGTCCGAGTGAATCCATAGCTACTCTTTAACCATGATACGTAGGAGGAAGCAGGGGCGTTTCGGGCGGGTACATACTCCAGTGTTCACAAAATTGTGAGATGGAGGCTATGGACCCGGCACTTGCAGGGCGGCGCGAATATCTTTGAGCAAAATCAGTAAATGGTAAGGATCAGTCGGGGAAGGCAAGAAATCAAAACGTTCGTAGAAAGCTCGCGCCTTGTCATCCTTGGCGTGAGCGGCAAAGGCACGAAGTCCAGCTATATCGGCAGCTTGCAAGGTGCGCAGCATGGCGTCTTTCAACAGCCCGGACCCTAACCCTCTCCCCTGCCAATGGATCGATACAGCCAGACGCGCCAGCAGCATAATAGGGACGGGATGACGGGCCAATCCTTTTGTCAGACGCTCCGGGGCATCCTTGTATTCGATCTGCCCGTAAACCAACGTATAGAATCCAACAATCTCACTCTCGACCAAGGCGACATAGGTCTGTGACGCATTGCTGTGCTGGTTTTGCAGGGCGTGACGGATCAGGAAGCGATTAAGGTCAGCCTGACCGCAATCAAACGACTCGACATCGTGGCTGCGCTGCAGCTTCTCAATATGCGGCAGAATACTCAAAGGCCACGTTCAAACACACTGGATTCACGCAGAAGAGCAATCAAGCGCGGCAAAGGTCGAGGCGGCGCATCAAGCGCGTCCTGAAATGCCGCCCATTGTTCAGCGTTCAGACCGAAGTGCCTGCGATCCGGCAAAGTTTCCTCGGCCCTTGACAGCGCGCTTTGGAGAACAAACTCGCTGACTGATTGCTTAGCGACCGAAGCAGCCGTTTGTAACACAGCCTTAGCAGAAGGCGTAAGCCGTAGATCAAGCTTTTCAGTACGCGCTTCCGTAGTTGCCATGACCTGAACCCTTTCAATTCCAGAGTACATCAACTCGCCGGACAATGTCATGACAAACGTTAAAAGCTGCCGACGATAACAGCTTTGATCTTAAACTTATAAAACTGTAGAGGACACCTGTGCAGCTTCCATTCGGTCATTTGCGGAATGGCGCTCACGCAGTTATAAGCCGTATTAACGAAGGAGAAATCTGTTATAAATTGCACGGCCATAATGGGGCGGATAGCGCATGATTAACCTTAATAGTTTGAAGGACATCGAAACGGCCATCAGCAATCTCACCCCGCAAGAGTATGAAGAATTGTTGAGCTGGTTGGGTGAGCACACGCCGTCGCAGCCGATTGACTTGCAACTGAAAGCCGATCTGGAGGCCGGACGCATGGATGAGCGTATCCGCCGCGCCAAAGCCAGCTATTGTGAGACTGAAATTTGAAACGTCCGAGGGGCCGGTCTTACTGGCTGTATCTCACGTTGCAAAACTTACCATTTTCGAGACGGTTACACTCCAAACTGCCGCAAATGATGGTCAAGATGTTTGTACATTAAGATCGCCCACTCCTCCGGCGTCATTCTCCCAAAGAAACTATGCGGATTCCTCGTACACCCTGCTGCCCCTCCCGCCGCAAACTTGTCAATCGATCCCAATAACCGGTCCCGTTCCTGGCCAAAATCTCGTTCGTCCGCCACAATGAGGCTCTTGGCCGTCGGCGAATTCTTCCGTAGCGGATCTTCGTTCCGAAACACCATCGGCTTCACCAGCCGTCCCATCAGACGTGCCGGTAGCGCTCCCTTTTCAGGTGCCACTTCTCCCACTGCCCACTGCATACTCACCGAGCAATGCGCCAGCATCTGCGCCGCCGTCATCTTGCCCCAGCGCCTCTCACTTTGCGGCTCCAATTTTCCCAGCCGGGTCTTCACCTGATCCGCCACCGTCGCATCGAACAGGTTCTTCATGATCACATGCCTCCTTTGAATGAGAGTAACCAAAAGCCCGTGTCAGAGAAAGGTCATTCTTCTGCGGTTAACCGATTAAATATCCGATAGGCGCAGTTTCACAAACGACCTTTTATAAGACGTTATAGCTGCGGTTCGTTGCCGTTCTGCCTTTTGTTGTAACGCTCCAGCATGGCAGTTGATATCTCGGGCGAGGATGGCCATACGCCGCCCGGTGCTCCGGCATGTCGCTGATAATTTTCAAGCGCTTTAAGATCGGGTTGAACGGGTTTTCCGTTCTCCAGGAAAACAAAGCCGACAGCATCGCTGGGAACTTGGCTGATAAAGCATTCCGCGTCTTCAATCATGTTGCGGATGCGCCGATAAAGCTCCGGCACGTCAACGGGCCGCTCGGTCGCAAGCACGCGAAATTCCTCCGCTGTGAACCGGCTGTGCCGTCTAATATCGGAAAGCATTTCCTCGGGAGATTGTCCAGGAAAACGTCCTACAGCGGCGCAAATCGCGGCTCCGAGGGGAAGAATGGTTTCGTGAATGGTTACAAGATCAACGATGTCGCGAGGTTCGCGCCGGTCGGCAGCAGCCGATGTCTTGTTCGTCGCCAGATCCACAGGATGCAATACGTAACCGAAAAGCTTATCCCGTTGCGTTGGGAAAAAGCGAAAGGCGCTATCGTGAACCCATTCCAGCCTCATCCTGTCGCCAAAACCTTCCACCTCGCCTTCGCGCTTGCCGGTCACAATCTTTTTCCACGAGAACTTCAGTCCGGCCTCGGCCAGAGCCTTCGCATCGGCTTGGACGGCGGCTTCCAGCCGTTGTTCCGAATCTTGAAAGATATCAATATCAGCGGAAAAGCGCGGCCCTTCGCGATTAATGGCAACACCGCCCGCTATGTAGCTGTCGGGGCTGCGTTCCGCCGCAAGCACGCGCAACACATGCGATTGGAATTTAGTGAGGGGCACGGCAAACCTTTTCGATCTGTTCCGCCAAGCGCCTGCCTTCCATTCCGCCATGCGTTCGCAGGGCTTTCGTGATCGCCAGGGCATCGGCAGAAGTAGGATCTTCCATGGGCCGCATGTTCCAAAGCGCCTGTGTCCCGTACTCCGCAAAGGCACGGCGATACAGGCCCGCAAAATCGTCCGGTTTAGGCAAAGTGTCGTTCACGGCATCTCGTTTTACTATAATCAGGCACACGCGGCAAACAACGAAACGGCGATGGTTGACGGATCACAAAGGACTTTTTGTGAAATATAGTTTGCGTTTGGCAATCCGCAGTACGGCTGTGCAGAAACGCTGAGTTTTGCGCTAATCTGTTGCGTACAGGATCTAATTCGACATAACAAATAACTCTGATCGACTCTACTGGGCGGGTAACATCTCGGCGGCTTTCTCTAAAGCGTCTAAACGAGCTTGGAACTCATTCAACTTGGTTTGTTCGCGCTGCCATGAAGCGGCTAGTTCGCCTTCTCTCGTCCGCAGATCCTGCGTGTTATGGGTTTGTTGCTCTAGAATCCGTTTTATGCCTTTCTGCTCTTCCTGCAGCACTTTCTGACGGTCGGGATTTTGCTCCTGCGAGATTCGGTTTTCGAGGTCTGATAACTGAGCAGAGGTTTGGGCCTGTTCGCTTTCTGCCCTCCCTAAGCCACCGCGCACAGAGTCAAGTTCGCTGGCGACTCGGTTAACCTGATTCTGCTGCAACTGCATGCGTTGCAGTGTGATTTGTAGGCGCGAACTAGCGGAGCTGGCTCGCTCCAAGGTCAGCCGAAGTTGCCGCACCTCACTCAACAACTCCTGCAAGATTTGTGCATCGGACGAGTGAGTTGGCGCGGTAGACTGTGGTGCTGCCA
>CAXTWT010000256.1:0-7153 GCA_964247955.1 uncultured Bryobacteraceae bacterium | reverse complement strand
TTGCGAAGCTGTCGCTGGTAAACCGCCAAGTCTTCCTGGTTCACTGTTTCTATATTGCTTCGGTGCTGGTAATGATCGGCTCCTTGTGCCTGTTTCTCTCCACGGTTCTGCTGAAACCGCAGCCGCTTTCGCAGGCGGTGTTGGGCGGAATGACCCTGGTGTGGGGAAGCCGGTTATGGATTCAATGGTTTGTCTTTGACCGGGCGCTTTGGCGGAATCATTCCCTCCATCGCCGCATTCACTACTTATTGACCATTCTGTGGGTTTACCTGACAACGGTAGACGCGCTGGCGCTGGCGAGAAGTTTGCAGTAGAGCTTATATGATCGATTCAATAGATGTTTCGGCGACAACGTTGACATTCAAGCAGTTTGTGACTGAGTTGGCGAGAGAGGACGCGCCCCTGCCTCCCGCCGAACTAAGGAGATAGCTGCTCGATTTGGCGAGAAGGTTTTCCAAATGGGACACGTTCAACCCGACGGCTCGATGGTTGTGCCAGTCGAGTGTATTGTGGAAGCTGTCCGTTCGCTCGGAAGCCGCACATTGACCGAAGCCGTCGAAAGTATTAACAACGGACAAATGGCATCTGTTCTGCAATCCGGTGAAGCGCTGGTTGAACGAGTGATCCAGGCGAGAGAACGGAAGCTGCGGAAAATGATCCAAGACTTTCAAAATGAGCCTAACACGGCGAAGTCGAATCAGCAATGGAAGCAAATTGAGAAAGAAGTGTTCGGCGTGGAATACCACGACTGAGCATGCCACACATAGAAAGCTATAGCTACCGTTTACTGTCATTTCACACCGTTATGCTAAGATGGCCTAAGTAGTTCCGCTTCCCTGCTGCTACGGTTGTTGTGGCTTTCGCGGTTCTCAAGCGGTGGTTTTCACCGCCCATCTACTCAGTTCCAGGACAGTATATGCCCAAGATGAAGACCCATAAGGGCGCGGCAAAACGCTTTAAGAAGACGGGTACGGGTAAAATTACCCGGCACCATGCCAATGCCCGCCACATCTTAACGTCAAAGACGCGCTCGCGTAAGCGCAAGCTTAAACACGGAGTCGTGGCCGACGAAGCCGATCAAGCGAAGCTGCGGACCATGCTTCCGTACTAAATACGGATTTTTGGATTTTTCATGAGCAGGAGCAGCGCGCCGCACGTGCCTGCGTCCTCTCCCACGAGCGGAGAATCCGCTTTGATTTATTAAATAAGGAGCAAACGTGCCAAGAGTAAAACGTGGTACCCACCGGCGAGATTACCGCCACAAGACACTTCGCCGTGCGAAGGGATTCTTTCTTACCAAGAGCAAGCTGAACCGGGCTGCGCAGGAGGCCGTAGAAAAAGCGCTGCGTTACGGCTATGTCGGACGGCGCTTGAAGAAGCGCAATTTCCGCTCGCTTTGGATTGTGCGCATCAACGCCGCTTGCCGTGAAGTCGGCATTTCCTACAGCAAGTTTATTAACGGCCTGAAGCGCGCCGGGGTGGAGCTGAACCGCAAGGTCCTGGCTGATATCGCCATCAACGACACGACCGGCTTTGCGGCGCTGGCGAATCGGGCGAAGGAAGCGCATCAGGCGCAGCAAGTTCAGTAATCAATCGCGGCGCTGAATGCCGTGCTGTAAAATAGCCTGAAGCGCTATGGATGCCGTTGAAGAGACCGTTGATACACTTGCCAGCCTGGAGGAGCGTATCAGCCGCGCCGTCCAGATTATTTCCGAGCTTCGCTCCGACAATGAACAGCTTCACGCGAAGCTGAGAAAATCCCATGAGGACATAGTCACGCTCGAAACCGAGCGCGACGAGGCGCACCAACTGGCGGAAGAGTTCCAGAAAGAAAGCGGCGCGCTGGAGTTAAAGATCCAGCAGCTTTCCGAAGAGTGCGACAGCCTGCGCGATGAGCGCAAACAGGTGAAGACTCGCATCGAGAAACTACTGAACCAACTGGATCTGCTCAGCGCCAGCTAACGCCGCGCTTTTTCATGGATACACCGGACACAGCAAAACAGATTGTCCGCGTCACCATCTTTAACCAGACGTACAATATCTCCACCTCCGGCGACCGGCGCGATACGGAGCAGCTTGCGCAGCAGATTGATGATTTGATGGCAACCATTGCGCGGCGTGCGGGCAATCTCGATACAACGCGCACGGCAGTTCTTGCCTGCCTGCACTTAGCGGACAAGCTCCGCCAAACGGAGCGGGAACTCGACGCGCTGAAACAGTGTATTTCGGGTAAAAGCCGCGACTTTGCGGAGCTTTTGGACAGTGTTCTCACACCACAGACGGAGTAAGCGCCTTTGCATCCTCCCCCTAGGAGGCTTGCTCATGGCGGCAAGTTTTGGCGCGGGTGGGGCGGAAGTTCGCACGATGCGCCTGGATTATGTTCACACCGGCAAGGCCGACGAGGAAAGCTTCCGCCGGGAGCGGGTTGTCCTGGAGCCGCTGCCCTGGCCGGGAAACCCTGTAAAGCCGCTGGATGACAGCAATCTTGGGGCTTACTTCTTCGAAGTTCGTGATGCGCGCAGCAGGAAAACGCTTTACTCTCGCGGCTACTCTTCGGTCTTTAGAGAATGGCAAACGACAGGGGAAGCAAAGCAGGGATACCGCACTTTTTCCGAGTCGCTGCGCTTCCCTGCTTCAACAGTTCCCGTCAGAATCTCTGTGCAAAAGCGGGACCGGGCCAACCAGTTCAAGGAGGTCTGGGCCGTTACAGTCGATCCGCAAGACCCATCCATTGAGCGGGAGAGCGCACCCGCGCAGGCGCCGGTAATCGATATTGAAGTTCACGGGGGGACTGCCAATCACGTAGACCTGCTGTTTTTGGGCGAAGGCTATACAGCGGCGGAGTCACAGAAGTGCCGAAACGATGTTCGCCGAGCGGCGGACGCTTTGTTTCAATACGCGCCTTTTCGGGAACGGCGCAAAGATTTCAACTGGCGGGCGATTTGCGCTCCAGCGCCGGAATCCGGCGTAAGCCATCCGTCACGCGGAGAACACCGCCGTACACTGTTTGATTCGACATTCGACGTGTTCGGCACAGCGCGCTATGCCTTATCGTTCAACAATCATGCGATCCGGGAACTGGCGGCGCATGCGCCTTATGAGTTTCTGGTGATTGTCATGAACGACCGCTCCTACGGCAGCGGGGGCATCTTCGGACAGTTTGCGACAGTGAGTATCGATAATCCTGACGGACTCCGCGCATTCATTCATGAGTTCGGGCATCATTTCACGGCGCTCGCCGATGAGTATTTCCTGTCTCCGGTCGCATACCTTCCCGCCGTGCCGATAGCCGAGCCTTGGGAGCCGAATATTACCGCGCTGCTTCAGGGGGAAAACCTGAAGTGGAAGGAACTGGTGAGAGCGGGCACCCCCCTTCCCACGCCGTGGCCGCAAAAGGAATACAGGCGGGCCGGTGATCGGGATCGGGACCGTTATCTGTTTTCCGGCCCTTACGCGGGAAAGGCGGGCGCGTTCGAGGGGGCCAACTACACCCCGAAAGGATACTACCGGTCAGAACAGAACTGCCTAATGATCACGCTATCCAGCGACCGATTCTGCGCGGCGTGCCGGAGGGCGATTGACAGAACCCTTGACTTGTACACGCAAAAATCCAGCGGTGGGCGCTAGAAAATGCGCGTCTGCTTTTGCAAGCTGCCGAAGGTGCCGATGTTCGCCACGGAGAACGAGAACAGGTATTGATTATCGTTCCGTATGCCTAAATTGAACTGGCGATACTGTACGCTAAAGCCGCAGCAATCGGTGTTGTAGGAGCCTTGAACAAAATCAAAAAGGCGGCGCTGCAGCAAAACATCATAGTAAAATACGCCGGCGACGTTCCAGCCTTTTCTGTTCGCATTTCCGTAGCCGCCGCCGAAAGAGATCTGGTTAGCTTGTGGAACCAGCACGGGAAGCGTTGTGATGGCCGTGTCGCCGACAGAAGCAAAGTACTTTCCAAAACGGAAGCTGCCGTTCACGGTGTGGTCGACAAAACGGTGTCGAAGCGGGTCATACTCCGCCCGCCATTCCAGGGAAAAGAAAGCGTAAGGGCTGACGGTAAGGGTTGAAGCAATCGGCGAATAGCTGCGCGGCCCCTCCAGAAACGTGAAAGGAGAAAACTCAGCGGTTGCCAGGACGACATTGCGAAATCCAAGGCCAGGCTGCCCCGGAATGGAGCCAGCTTGTCCGGCGACCACTGCTCCGCCGAAGGTAGGGTCGAAGTAGCGGGCGTGGGACAGCCGCCAGGTGAAGAACTCGTTCACATTGCCGCGCTTATCTTTCCGATACAGCCGGTTAGTTAAGAACAGCGTTATCTGGTTGGTGTTCGAAAGAATGTCGGACGCATCAAAATGAATGATTTTTCCAAACTGATTGATGCCCGTGACGTACTCATACGTTGCCTGCACTTCGGCGACATGCTTTACCTTTTCCCCTAAATGCAGCCATTTGGGAGGCGTGAAAACACGCTCGATAGACGGAGGCCGAAAATCCAATACGAAATCAGCATTTTTACGGAACAGGGCGGCACCGGCAAGAGCAACATTGTTGGTGGAAGCCGGCGCGCACGTCGGGTAGCCGCAAAACGCTTCCGGGGTGTAGGTAGTGCTGTTGGTTGAAAACGAATTCGTGTAGCCGGTTGCTCCGAAGCTGACGCTCGGATTCAGGGAGAAGCCTTTAAAATTAAACTCGGTCATGACACGCGGCTCCGCATCAAAACGTCCGAGCACGCCGGTTTGCAGGAACTGCGCCGGTTCTACATAAGATTGCGTGATAGACAGTCCTGTCGGCTCGGAACGGCTTAAAAGTGTTGCGCTCGATTCAAAAGAGAACCAAATTGGCACTGGGCCGCTCAGAAGTGTTTTGTCGCGGCTTGTGAACTCAACGGAGGGAAGCTTTTGAATGACAACTTGATTCGCCTTTTGAGTGGTAAAAGTAGTGGATTCAAAAAGTTGCTGGCGTTGGAAAACAATGTTCAGAGTGTATAAATCATCTTTGAAGTGGCGCTGCAGCACCCCGGTCGAGAATATCTCGTTATTAATCGCGCTTACGAAAGAGTACGAAAACGCCTGCCGGAACAGGAAGGAGCTGAGATAGTTATAGTCGAGTCGGCCCGTGAAGCCGAGTATGTTTGTTTTCGCCACCAGTTCAAATTCCTGTCCACCCTGCTTGGCAAGAATAGTTTTCCCGGTGATTGGATCAGTCTGTAACACTCCTTGGTTATCCTTCACGCCGTAATAGTTGAAATCAAAATCCGTGACCTCGTTCGGCTTGCCGCGAAAATCATAGCGGAGTGCCGGACCCCGATCCGTGAAGTACTGACCGATGGCCGTCATGTCATAGCTGCGATTAATAGCCCAATAGTAGCCCGCGCCCACAATGAAACCGTAGCGGCTGCTATGGCCCGCGTTGGGCGTCAAAAAACCGCTCTGGCGCGGATTCTTGCCGAGAGGCCGGTAGAAGTACGGCAGATAAAAGATGGGAACGTGCTTCAAGCGGAAAATGGTGTTCCGGGCAATCGCACGCTCGCCGGGGATCACATCAAAAACAGGAGCCTGGAAGGTCCACCAAGGTTTTTTAACGGTGCAGTCGGTCAGGAAGCCATGATGCAGGATGTATCGTTCTTTGATGCGCTCCGCCCACTGCGCCTGAAAATAAAACGGATTCGTTGTGGTGAGAACACTTGGGCTCGCGACAATTTTCGCGGGCGCTGTTCCGTCCACCAGATAGAATTTTCCGGACTGAGTCTTGATGTTGTATTCGGCATGGTCGGCGTTGATCTTATCGCCTGTGTTAAAGTGCTCCAAATGCACATGCCCTTGCGCGTAGGCCCAGTCGGTATCGGAATTATACTGGATTTCGTCCGCCGAGATGATAAAGTCGGAGGTTTCGATGCTGGCCGGCTTGTGCAGATAACGCATGGAGCCGTTAGAGTCCATGTGCAGGGAGTGAAATATCATCTCGTCGGGAGCTGGGCCATCGGCTTTCATGGGCCGGGCAGGAGCTTGTCCCCATGCGAGCGGAGCAGCATTTAGAAGCAAAAGGAACAAGCCGACGGAGAAATGTTCTAGACAAGTTGGGCTTTTTCTGCTAGATAAAAGCTTTAGGGACAAACACAGCGAGAAGAACTTCAACCGAAAACCGTACCATGATAAGGGTTGAGGATTCAAGGGTCTCCCCCGCAAATATAAATTGATTCGACCGGACGCATGATAACCTGCCAACATTGTCAGACTTGGATTTTAGACGGTGAACACCGATGCACTCGTTGCGGGCGACGCGTCCGAAACACGCCGTTGCGCCCTGCCTCGCGCGCGTATCCGGTTAATACGTCGGCTACGGCCCCCGCTTACGCCTTTTACTCCCAACCAGTTTCGCAGGCGGCGGATGGGGAACGGGAACACGAAGAAAAACTTCAGCCTTCGGCTCCATCGACCCCGCATTGCCGAGTGATTCCTTTCGATTCACTAAGCAACCAAGCGGAGCGGGAGTCAATCCGGGCACGGGCGGCCGAACTGGCAAGGCCCGCACCTCTCAAAACGGAGACGGTGCAAGTAAAGCATATCCGTCCGGCAAAGGTTCGTTCGGGTAACGGGCGGAAGCTTGAGTTTTTGGGGCAAGCGGAGGTGTTAACGCCGCCGCAGTCGCATATTATTTGCGATGCGCCGGTGGCCCCTGCCCCTTTGCGGCTGGAAGCGGCGTTTATTGACGCGGCGATCATGATTGTTCCTTGCCTAATCAGCGCGGGCCTGTTCTGGTATATCGGCGGCGCCCTTAGCTTTGACAAGCACATTGTGCCGTTTCTCATCATGGCGATAGCCACCGTGCCGCTTCTGTATAAGCTGCTCTGGACCTTTGCGGGCTGCGACACGATTGGAATGCGGCAGGCCGGTCTGCGGCTGGTCGACTTTGACGGCAATCCACCGTCGCAGGCTCGCCGGTACCAGCGCCTTCTGGGAAGCATTTTAAGCTGTCTGGCGGCGGGCATTGGCTTGGTCTGGTCATTGGTCGATGAAGATCGTTTAACGTGGCACGACCACATTTCCGGCACCTTTCCCACCCTTGCGTCCGAGGACTAACGGGACGCGGTATCACCGGCAGGAACAAGAACCGCCGACATGGAGCCTTTCGATCTCGGCATGCGGGGGTCGGCGCCGTA
>CAXTWT010000255.1:0-7212 GCA_964247955.1 uncultured Bryobacteraceae bacterium | reverse complement strand
ATGTCGGGTCCGCCGCCCATGGAGGCGGGCAGGTAGTAGTTGCCCACTCCGCGACTGACGTAGGCCAGCGCCAGACGGCTGTTCAACTGAATGGCCTTATTGATTTCATCGCGCGCGCACTGCCCATACTTCAGAGTTCCCATCAGCGGATTGGCGGGAATCACCTGACCGCACAAAGCGCCCAGAAGACGATGATACTCAGCATTGGAGCCATTCTCTGAAACCGCTTTTTGAGCTACTTCGAGACCGGCTTCCGCAAGCGACTCCGACTTTTTCTTGTCGCGCTGCTCCATGGCTACTTCAGCGCCGTAAGAATAGGCCAGCGCCAGCCGGTATTGCGCTTCCGCAGAGTTCGGGTCTTTGTCCGCCGCCTGCTTTGCTCCTCCAATGAGGCGGTCGAGCGCAAAGCGGTCGCCACGGTCACGCGCCGCCAGCAGATCCACATTCTGACTCACGGCTGTTGCGGCCAAAGCGCAAAAACAGCACAAACCTACTACCGTTACAATTTGCCTCCGTAAAGCTGCCGTTAACATCCTTTTTCTCATTGTAGAGAAGGACGTGCTCGGCAACTCATAGTTTCGCCAGCTTGCGTTGAACCAGAAGGAAATACAGGCCCAGCACTACCACGAGCACGCCGTTCAGAGTCATGACAGCCGGAGCGGATACACCTTTAATCAGCAAGCCGGAAAGGAGGCTGCCGAAGGGCATGCCGCCGCGAAAGGCCACGTTATACACGCTCATGACGCGGCCGCGCATGGCGTCGGGAAGATAAAGCTGCACAAGCGAAGAGTTCAGCGCAAAGACAATCATCAGCAGCAGGCCGGAGAGGAAGATAAACGCTCCGGTAAAGGTGATGTTTTTCGATAAGCCGATCACGGCAATAAACAGCCCGAGCAGCAGCATGGCAAACAAGGAGCGCCTGGCCTGCCCTTTCTGGCTCTGGCTGCTGGCGACAAAAAGAGCTCCGGCGACCGATCCCGCGCCCGAAAGACAAAGAAATGTTGTAAACGTATTCGGGCCGCCGTGAAACACATCACGCGCAATGACCGGCAGGAAGGTAATGAGCGGGTAAGCTAATAAAGTTAAGAAAAAGGCAAGGGCCACAAGGCTGACCATGCCTTCACGCCGCCGCAGGAAGTTCACGCCGTCTTTCATGCTCTCGATCACGGATTCTCCGCTGCTTGCGGGAGGAGTGAACGGCGAATGGATGGCGAGCAGCGATGCAATGACCGCCAGGAACGAGATGCCGTTCAGCGTGAAACACCAGCTTGCGCCGAGCTTTGCTAAAGCGATCCCTCCCAATGCCGGTCCCACGACGCGGGCTAGATTGAACTGGATCGAGTTAAGGGCAATAGCGTTTTGCAGGTCTTCCTTTTTGACCAGGGTTGGAACCAGCGCCGAATAGGCCGGGCCGCCGAAGGATTGCGCCAGCCCGACAGTAAATGACAGGCACCAAATATAGGGAACGCGGACAAGGTGCGTTGCTACCAGGGCGGCCAGCACGAAAGCGCATGTTAACTGAATGAACTGCGAGATCAACAGCAGCGTGCGACGGTTCTTGCGATCAGCAAAGACTCCGCCAAACAGGGAGAAAAGAAAAATGGGGATCTGGCCGAAAAAGGTGTCAAGGCCCAGGTAAACGGAGGAGTGCGAGATTTCGTAGACGAGCCAGCTTTGCGCCAGCATTTGCATCCAGGTGCCGATGCTGGAAACGCAAGCTCCCAGCCACATGAGCCGGAAGTCAGGATACTGAAACGCTTTAAAGGTTCGCTGTAGCAACTAGCGCAGGGGCTTCTCTCTCTTAATTAAGTGAATCAGGTTGCCGTCCGGGTCTTTAAAGAAGACCAGGCGATTGCCCTCATTCGTGTACGGCTTGCCTTCGAACTTTACGCCCTGTTCCTGCAGTTGGCGGTAAGCGGCGTCAAAGTCGTCCACGGAAATGGCGATGTGGCGCATGCCGGGAGTGCGCATGGCGGTTTGCGGACGCTCGCCTTCGGCGGGGATAATCTCAATCAGCCCTCCGTCCTTTGCCTGAACGAAGTAGTTGCCGCTGTAGGCGTAGGTAATCTCAAATTCCAGATAAGCGCAGTAATATTCGGCCAGCCGCTGCGGGTTGGGCGAGGCAATAGCGAAATGCTCGATGCCGTTGAACATCAATGGGGATTGTAACAGGCGAGCGCCCCGACAATTGGGGATTTACCCCTGTGACTGAAGCCACGGCTCCAGCAGCGGATCGCGAAAGTCCTGAATGCGGAGCGCAACACCGACGAAATTTGTCGGCGTTGTTTCCACCCCCACCACGCGCATGCCCGCTGCAATCCCAGCCTCGACGCCGGGCGGCGAGTCCTCGAAAACGATGCAGTGTTCCGGCTTTATTCCCAGATGGTCGGCGGCTTTCAGGTAGATGTCGGGAAAGGGTTTGGGACGCTCGACCTCCAAGCCGTTCACCACTGCCTGAAAATAGGGGCGCAGGTTGAAGCGGTCCAGCGCGAAATTGATGTTTTCCGGTTCGGCATTGGAGCCGATTGCTTTCGGAACTTCCTTGTGGCGCTCCAAAAACTCAGATACTCCTGGGACTTGAAAACGGCTCAAATCTTCTTTCAATAACAACTCACGAAACAGGCGCTCCTTGGCGCGCCCGTGCTGAAAGGCGGCTTCTTCCGAAACTGTTTCGCCGAGAAAGTCCCAAACCAGTTCCGAGTTGCGCTTGCCGTGCATGCGGGCTTCCAGATTTTCGACCGTGATGCCCAGACTGCCCAGATAGCGCTCCCAGGCGACGACGTGCATCGGCATGGAATGGATCAAAACGCCATCGAGATCAAAGATCATGGCTAACGGATTCGGGTTCATCGGCGATGAGAATAGCACGCCTTCGCAAAGACAAGGCGTACCCGCGACGTTATAATCAGGGCACGCGCCCCATAACGTGATCAACTCTTGTGTCGAGTCAAGGATTGTCTATTCATAGCGCTTCCCTGAGCTTCCGCCGCCTTTGGCAAGCGGCGTTCATCGGCGTCGGGGTTTTCATTTTGGCCGGTATTGCCGCGCCGTTCGTGGATGGCTCCCGTTGGAGCGGACAGATTCAGGAGAAGCTGGAGACGACGTTGGGACGCCCTGTTCATTTTGAAAGCGTCCGCTTCACGTTTTTCTCCGGACCGGGTTTCTCCCTGCAAAAAGTGACGATTGGGGAAGACCCTCGTTACGGCCTGGAACCGTTCGCGTTTGTGCCTGTTTTGCAAGCGCACGTTCGGCTGGATAAATTGCTGTTAGGGCGTATTCAGTTTTCCAGTTTGCGCCTGGTGGAGCCGTCGCTGAACCTCGTGAAACGAGGCGATGAAACCTGGAACGTTCTGGAGCTTATCGGAAGATTGAGCGCGCCTCGTAGAATGCCGCTGAATCTGTTTCCGGTATTCGAAGTCTCGCGCGGACGCATCAACTTTAAATTCGGCATTCGCAAGTCCACGGTCTATGTTCTGGACTCGGATTTAAGCATCTACCCGGAGCGGTCCGGCAAATTGTTTATTCAGTTCTCCGGGTCTCCGGCGCGCACGGACCGGGCAGGGAACGGATTCGGCCATCTGCGCGGAAAGGTGAACTGGTACGTCAACCCACGGAGCGCCACGGCCAATCAGGTGGAAGCCGACTTGCGGCTTGATCCCAGCAACCTGAGTGAGATCACGACCTTGATGGAAGGCCATGATATCGGCGTGCATGGAACAGTTTCTTCGCATGCTGCTATTGAGGGGCCGATCACGGATCTTCGCATTCGTGGAGAACTGCGCTTGGGCGACGTTCACCGCTGGGATCTTCTTCCATCGAGCGGTGAGGACCTGCGCGTTCGGTACGGAGGCAAGGCGGACCTGCTTGCGCATAACTTCATGCTGAACACGTTTGGCGCGCAGGCAGGCGAAGTAACACCAGTTACGTTGGAACTGCTGGTCAGCGACTTTCTCGCGAATCCCCGCTGCTTCCTGAATGCGCATCTGACACAAGTTCCTGTTGGGAGCGTGTTGCCGCTGGGGAGGCGCATGGGACTAGCCGTGCCGCCGAAGTTAAATCTGGCCGGGACGCTGGGAGGAGTTATCCGTTATACAACCGAGGAAGGGCTGAATGGCAACGTCGAGTTTCAGGATATTTCCGCTGCTCTGCCCGATGTTCCTCCTTTGACCGTTTCACGCGCGGGCGCAACGGTTGCCGGGGATCGCTTGCGCTTCGACCCTACAACAATACAGACCAACGGCGGAACCCTTCAGGTAGGAGGCGAGTTCCATCTGTCCATGCCCCATACGGAGGTATCGATCAGCGCGGAAGATTATCCGACCGAGGAGTTCAAGCACGCTCTTCAGGCATGGTTCGGAACGCCGGAAGCGCTGAAGACGGTAAGAAACGGTCGGCTTTGGGGGCAGATGACTTACGACAAAACGGAGAACGAAGACCCGCTCTGGTCAGGACAGGTGCGATTTTCACAGGCGGCATTGGATCTCCCCGGCCTATCTCTTCCGTTGCAGCATGCGGAGGGACGGTTCAAATTCGAACCTTCGGAACTGGAACTGACGCAGTTAAAGGCCGCTATCGGCTCCCGCACGCTGCGAGGCAGCTATCGTTACAACCCGACCGGAAGGCGGCCTGAACATCTGCATATCGAGATGCCTGCCGCCGATCTCGCGGAACTTCAAGGGTTCCTTACGCCGACCCTCGAAGCCCAGGGCTGGCTGGCTCGTTTGCGGATGGCGAAGCGCAGGGTGCCGAGTTGGCTTGCCGAACGAAATCTGGAAGGCGAAATCGACGTAAAGAAGTTTTCCGTTGCCGATGCGAACCTGGGACCGCTATGGACGCACTTCGTCTGGCAGGGCGCGAATGTACAGTTTTCTTCCGTGCGGCTCCGACTTCCCGTAGGCATTCTGCGGGCGGGAGGAACGGTGAACTTAGCGTCTTACACGCCCCGTTACGCGTTTACAGCAGACGTGAGCAACTACCAATGGCGCGGCGGCGCCCTGGGCGCAGAGGGAGCGTTCGAGACGGAAGGAGTGGGCGGAGAAAGCTTACGCAATCTGCATGCAACGGGAACGTTTTGGGGGAGTCATTTAAATCTGTCGCCGGAAGATGCGTTCAGCAAAATAGAGGGAGAGTTTGCTTTTTCCTTTGCGGACGGCTGGCCTCGCTTGCAGTTGTCCAAGGTGCAAGCCTCGGACGAGGAGAACGCCTGGACCGGCGAAGCGGCAAGCCAGAGCGACGGGAAACTGGTGTTTGATCTGCAACATGCCGGGCAGCAACGAAAAATCGTCAGCTCGCTCGTGCCGGAAAATCCAAGCGCTGTTTCGCTGCTGTATCATTAATGTCTAACCAGGTTATGAGGTTTGTTACCGGTTACTCAAAAGGAGAAGGGAACTATGTCGAAACTCATTTCTGTTCTGTGTGCGTTGGTTGCGCTCGGGTGCGTTGGAGCTTCACTCAGGGCAGAAACCATTTACGCCATGGACTACGAAGTGGGTACGCCGGTCGCCGACCTGTTCAGCTTCGATAGCGCCACGCCCGGCATCATCACCACCCCGCAGCGCACCACGGGTATTGTCGGTGGGCTCCTGCTTGCTATTGCCATCCGCCCGGCGGATGGACAACTGTATGGGTTCGGGATAGACGGCGCATTCTATCGCATTGACCCCGCCACAGCACGGGCGACGCTGCTCTTCACCAACCCGGTCATCCCCGACGGCGGGATTGCCGCGATGGCGTTCAGCCCCATGACGGACCAATTGCGCGTTTTCACGACCACGCGCGAGACTGGTAGTCTCAGCTTTCGCGTGAACCTGGACACAGGCACCGTCATTCAGGACCCGAACCCGCCGAGCGATCCCCAAGGATTGGCCTACACCAATAACTATGCCGGGGCGAGTACGACCACGCTGTATGCCCTTTACACGGATCGTCTCTTACTTGGTGATTCCGAAAACCGATCGCAGTTCCACTTAGTTGGACTGCTAGGCGTTCCGGGAGTAGCATCTCCTTTTGATAGTCTGGGCATTTCCGGCCTGACTGGGAAGGCGTACGCTTCCCTTCCTTTCCTGAGTCAGTCGGGCTACGACAACTCGCAATTCTACACGGTGGACTTGAATACGGGAGCCGCAACCCTGGTCGGCCCGATTGGGAACGGCACGCTGAATGTGGTCGCCATTGCCGCCCCGGTCGGTCCGTCGCAGGTTACGCCCGTGCCGGAACCGACGAGCTGGGCGCTGCTCGGGGCGGGTCTCCTGCTGGGCGGCGCGCTCTGGTGCTTTCGGCCACGCCACTGTTAACGGAAGCGCCCATCACCCCACGTTTGTCAAAGGCAACGCCGTCGCCATCCTCGCTTCCCTATCTGCCCATTCTTCAATCAACCAGGAAAGGCGTCGGCGACGCGGAAGAGGCTATGCGGCGCTGCCAACGACGCAACGCTTTCCGCTTCGCCGTAGGCCACCACGGAAGTATAATGACCGGCTATGGGTTCGCGATGCACCAGCAAGCGTCGGCCCGCCACGTCCAGCACCCAATACTCTCCAAGGCCCGCGCGCGCATACAGCGCGGCTTTCGTAGTGAGATCAAATTGCAGGCTGGTATCGGCCACTTCCACCACCAAGCGCAAGTCTTCCGGCTTCGGGTTGCTCGACGGGAAATCTGAATACTTACGCTTCAAAACAATAATGTCGGGTTCCGGCTCGTTCGTCGGGTCGTCTTCAGGAGCTACGTCAATTGATACTTCTTGCTGAACAAATAGTGAACCAAAGGTTTGTTTCAACCAATCTACCAACGTTGTCAGCGCATTACCATGCGGCCGATTTTTCCCCATTTTGTTGATTAGCTCCCCTTCGACCAACTCCAGCTTCTGCTGGTTCCAAAAGTCTAAAGTGTCCAGAAAGGCGCACTCGGCGCGCGTCCACTTCTTGCGCGGCGGTTGGAGAGGAGAAAATAAAACAGGCGCTTCAGTTAAAACAGTCGGCATGCAGCCTCATCCTGATTCTATCTTTGAATATCAGTTTGGGATAAGCATGAAAAGCCTACGCTGGCAGGCGGTTTTGTATCGTAGCACGCGGCATACCAGGACGGACAGATCATGCCGGTGCTTTCGGCCACGTAATAATACGTTATTTGCCCTTTCACCCCGGTAGGTTACGAACGGCCTTTGGGATGCTCCAGCTTTTACAGACGTGTTTCATGGTCGGTGGGCTGGCGCATGAT
>CAXTWT010000254.1:0-7224 GCA_964247955.1 uncultured Bryobacteraceae bacterium | reverse complement strand
AAGACGAGATGGAAGATAGCACGAGATTGCCACTGCCAGTGTTGGAAAGCGTCAAAGCGCCGGTGTTGCCCGCAGCTGGCGATAGGGTGAGCGAAGCGGCGGTGGATGGGATCTCGCCGACCGCGCTTGCATAATTAGAATACAAATTATTTTCGATATATGCACTGCTGTTATCGAAATACACATTGCTTTGCGCATCAGTAAAGATGTAGGAAGGTCCGTCGTTTGTTACTGCGACCGTGCTGATGAAGTGTGAGGTGTCGCCGGTCACTTTGCGGATTGCACGATTACCCAAGTCGGCGATGTAAATGTTTCCACCCGCGTCGATGGCAACGCTGACAGGATCATTGAGAGTGGCTGCCGTAGCTGGTCCACCATCGCCCGTGTATCCGGCCCGGCGACATTGCCCTGACCAGCAACCGTTGTAATGGTGCCGCCGCTTACCTGGCGGATAACGTTGTTATGGCTATCGGCAATCAGCAGATTTCCCGAGCCGCTGATTGTTACGCCGGTAGGACTATTGAGCTGCGCACTGAACTGGGGGTGGAGTGTTATGCCCGCCGTCGCTCCGCTGACAACCGTATAGATCCGATCGGGGCCGATGCTAAGCTGCGGACCGGTTTGGGCCAAGACCGATAAGGGAAGACCAGCAAATACTGCCATCCTGAATAGCGCACATGGCAAGGGGAGCATGCTCTAACTCTAACTTTTTTACAATGCATTTTGTGACCTGTACTCGTCGTAGGTTTTGCGCGCTGCTGGGCGCTGGCGCTGCCAGGGGAAAGCAAATACCGCTGCTGGAGCAATGGCGACAAATTGCCGCTGAAATTGACGGTACGGTAGGGGCGGCAGCTTTGTGCCTTCGCTCCGGCGAGAAGATGAGCCTGCATGGGCAGGAACGGTTTTCACTGGCAAGCGTGTGCAAACTGCCGATTGCCATGCGAGTTTTGGAGATGGTCGATGAAGGAAAGCTCAGGCTTGAGAATTCAGTGGAGGTTCTGCGGCGGGACATTCTTCCCTGGGTGAGTCCGGTCGCGGAGCGCTGGCCCAGGCAACGATTTTTCAAACTGGACGAATTGCTCCGGCTCATGATTACCCAAAGCGACAATACGGCGGTGCAAACGCTGTTTCGCATCGGCGGAGAAGAAAGAGGAATGACTGCCAGTTTCCGCAAGTGGCAGGTGCAGGGGGTTCGCGTAGATCGCTATGAAGGCGAGTGCTATCTTGCTTCTCACGGTGTGGTGAACGTGCCTCCTCCTGAGCAATGGGAGCCTTCGCTGGTTCAGCGACTGGTTTCAAAAGTACCGAGGGAAAAGCAGTATGCCGGGATGTTGCGGTTTTTAACTGATCCTCACGATACCGGAACGCCGGACGGCACGGTGGATCTGCTTGGGCGCGCGTTCCGGGGCGAGTTGCTTTCACCTGTCGGCACTGCTCAATTAATAACGTACTTGGAAGCGACCGAAACGGGAGTAGGCCGATTGCGGGGATTGCTGCCGGCCGGTACGGTTGTCGCGCATAAAACCGGCACGGCAAGCACCATCCAGGGGCTGAACGGAGCAACGAACGATGTTGGAGTCATCACGCTTCCAGACAAAAAAGGCCCCCTCGCGATTGCGGTTTACATCAAAGCAAGCACGCGCGAAGAAGCCGCAAGGGATAGGGTGATTGCCCGGATTGCCCAAGCGGCCTACGATCACTGGGCGATCTAAGTTCGGGTCCATCACGCTATCATGCGGGAAACATGATGCTCCGAGATGCTTTTTGCGTTTCCCTGGCTTTTGCCCTTGCGTTCAGTCCGCTTCGCGCCGCTTCCCCTCAAAAAAAGTTTGATCTCACCATTGAAAACATTATGCGCGGCTCTGCCCTGGCAGGCACAGAGCCTGCACAAATCCGGTGGTCGGGCGATAGTTCCAAAATCTATTTTCAGTGGAAGAAAGCAACGGACCCGGCGAGCGCTCCGCCCGATACGTACGTCGTTAATTGCGACGGTTCGGGATTGCGAAAACTGTCCGATGAAGAAAAGCGTTTTGTGCCTCCTCCTTCGGCTGACACCAACAAGGACCGCACACTCAGCGTGTTCTCGCAGGACGGCGATCTCTTTCTCGTTGAGAACGGGTCGGGCAAAGGGCGGCAGTTGACCAAAACGGCGGAACCCGAAACCAATCCCCGATTTCTGCCTGATGGCCGTCGCATCACATTTCAGCGCGGCGGAAATCTGTTCGTGATGTCGCTCGACGGCGATCTGGAGCAGTTGACCGATATCCGCCCGGCTCCGGCGACAGGGGGCGCGGCTCCCGCTGATACAAAAAAGGGGACAGAAAGCCAGGAGTATTTGAAGAAGGAACAGGCGGATTTCTTTGAAGCGGTGCGCGACCGGGAAAAGCTGAAGAAGGAGGATGAAGCGCGAAAGAAAAATTTTAATCCGCGCAAGCCTTACAACTTGCAGGCCCGGCAGAGCGTGACACAGATGCAGTTGTCACCGGACGGTCGGTACGTACTCGCCCTTGTGAGCGAAACAGCGGCCGATACGAAGCCGGATAATGTGCCGAACTGGATTACGGACTCCAGTTATCCGGAAGAGATTCCCAGCCGCGCGCGGGTAGGCGATGAGTTCATGCAGCGACATCTATTAATTCTCAATGCAGTTACCGGGGAAGCGAAAACAGTGGACCATGGGCAGATCGGCGCGACTCCTACAGAGATAGAGGACGGAAGCGGGTGCGGAGGACGCGGCGGGTTTATTCCGGGCAGCGCTCCGCCGCAGGCTGTTTCCTTCTCCGAAGACGGAAGCAAGGCGGTTTTCTCGGCGCGCGCGCGAGATAACAAAAGCTGCTGGATCTTTGCTTTGGATACCGCCAATGCGAAAGCGCGGGTTTTGTTCAAGGACGAAGACAAAGCTTGGCTGGGCGGTCCGGGCGGCGGCCAGGGTTGGCTCGGCGATAACCAGACGTTTTACTTTACGTCGGAGCGCGATGGGTTTAATCACCTGTATGAGATTCCCTACAATGGCGGCACGCCGAAGCAACTGACTTCGGGCAAATTTGAGATCGATAAAGTTGAGCTTTCACGCGATAAGTCCCGGTTCTATCTAACAACGAGCCAGGGCAGCTTTTTCGAGCGCAATCTGTGGTCGATGCCGATTGGGGGCGGCGAGACAACGCGCATCACGAAGCAAGTCGGCATGCATGCGACCACGATTTCACCGGATGAGAAGTGGATTGCCGATGTTTATTCGTACACGAACAAGCCGCCGGAATTGTACGTGCAGCCAAGTCAGCCGATGGCGGCTGCCGTTAAATTAACGGACTCGCCGTCGCCTGAGTTTCATGAGTACCCATGGCTGGACACGCCCATTGTGGAGGTTCCGGCGCGGGACGGAGCGATGGTTCCAGGGCATCTTTATAAGCCCGCGCATTACGCAAAGGGCGGACCGGCGGTGATCTTTGTGCATGGCGCAGGGTATCTGCAAAATGTACATAAAGGATGGTCGAGCGGATACTACCACGAGTACCTGTTCCATCACCTCCTCCGGGAACACGGCTACTTAGTGCTGGACATCGATTATCGCGGTTCCAAGGGGTATGGGCGTGACTGGCGCACGGCGATCTATCGGCACATGGGCGGAACGGATCTGACGGATCAGGTAGACGCGGCGAAGTGGCTGGTTTCACAACACGGCGCAGACCCAAAGCGCATCGGCATTTACGGCGGCAGCTACGGCGGTTTTATTACGTTGATGGCGATGTTCACGCAACCCGATGTTTTCGCAGCGGGCGCGGCGCTGCGTCCGGTGAGCGATTGGGCGCTTTACAACCAGGGCTACACGGGCAACATTTTAAACTTTCCGCAGAAGGACGCGGAAGCGTACCAGCAGTCTTCGCGCATTTTCTTTGCAAATGGATTAAAGGGTTCGCTATTGATCTGCCACGGCATGGTGGATACCAATGTTCACTTCATTGACACCGTCAGGCTGACAGAGCGGCTGATTGAGCTGCACAAAGAGAATTGGGAACTCGCTGTGTATCCGGTGGAAGATCACGGGTTCAAGGAAGCGGCAAGTTGGACGGACGAGTACAAGCGCATCTATAAACTGTTTGAAACGAATTTGAAGAGATAACCGACCCGGTGTCGTGAGGCTCGGTTTGATAAAAGTAGATCCATGATTCCGTACGTTTTCCCTTCACGGCGGCTCTGGGCGGCTTTGCTGTTTGTACTGCTGATTGACTCCTCTCCCGTTGCTGCTCAGAACGCACGGGAACGCTTTTGGCTTGCCGGACGTTATGACGGAAATCGGGTGGTGATTTACTTCAACGCTGTTAAATTCGGATCACCTGCCCCGCCCAATCCTGTTAAAATTGCCTCTCCCGTGGCGCAAGGATTTTTGACTCCTGAAGCACTGCCTGCCCGCTATATTGCCCGTCTTCAGCACGGACCTGACGCAGAGCACTTTCGGGTGGGTGATCATTATGACTTGCTCGCGGGCGGTAACGAAGTGGCAACCGTCACCCTTACTACCCTGGTCGGTAGCGAAGGTGACGAAGGGGTCGGCAACGACTCATACATAGGAGCTTTGGGCACGTTGGATGACCACGATGGGATGCTTAATGCCAGCAGTTACTATGTGGTGAGGCGGCATGCGGAATCGCCGGGCGGCACCCTGCAGCCCAGACCGAATCCACTCGCCGGATACGTCGGTCTCGTGAACGAACCTGTCCGGTTTGATGTTCAGGCTCAGATTGTCCCGCTACTGAACCAACGCTGGAAGACGGCGACGGCATCCCCGGCCTTCACAACCCAAGCGTTTACCCTATTCGACGGAAGCCTCCGATACTACGTCCGGGCGCAATGGAGACCCGGAGATGAACCAAGAGGTGATCCCACGCACGTGCTTGGCGCTTGGCTAACACGGAGTCCGAAGCTCCACATGATGGCCGTCGAGCGCCAAACTTCCAACTACGGCTTCGAATATGCACTTCCGACTTTGCACAACGTAGTGGACCTGGGCCATGGAAAAGTCGGAATGATTGTCTCGCTCGCAGGCGAAGATAGCGCTTGGTTAGAGTTAGTGGAGTACCGCGACGGCGTGGCTTTGGCGCAGATGCGCAGGCTGCAAATCATTGGCTCCGCCGAGTAAAGGAATACGCTGCTGCCGAAGTTGTCCGAAGTCATGCTGTAGTAATCGGATCGGCATGAACCGGGCGCTTCGGCAATAGCAGAGGCAAGACGGTCTATCTGTAATCGCCCGGTGTACCAGTATCCCCAGCACATGACAGCGTCGGAGAATCTTTCTGATTTTGGTAGAAGGGGTTGTACGGCCCGGTGACGAGATCGCTGTGCTGAATTAAGCGCATGCCGCGTGTTTTAGCCTGGAGTTAAACATGTGGCGGTTGTCAGTTCTATTTTTCTTACTCATAGCCGTCGCGAATGCTCAGGAGAAGGATTCCCGGCAGGCGCAAGCCACCGTTGCCAAGCATCAGGAGCAGGTGATTGTCACGGGAACGTATGCGCCGATTCCGCTCGGGGAAGCGGACCGCACGGTAGACAGCATTCCTGTTGGGCAATCGCCTACGGTGTTTCGCAACGCCATGGACGCGTTACAATCCGATCCGTCGATTGATGTTCGTCAGCGCGCCCCAGGAGTGCAGGGCGACCTTTCCATACGCGGATCTTCGTTCGGACAAACGCTGGTCCTGGTGAACGGCCTGCGGCTGAACGATGCGCAAACGGCGCATAATAACCTCGACTTGCCGTTTCCATTTACGGCTGTGCAGCGGATGGAAGTAATGGAGGGCAGCGGATCAACTCTCTATGGGTCTGACGCGCTGGGTGGAGTGGTCAATTTCATTACAGCGGCTCCCAGCGTCAGCGAAGTGCGTTTGAGCGCGGCAGGCGGAAGCTTCGGCACAAACGAGCAGAACGGGTCGCTTGCTTATGTGGGAACGAAATTCAGCGAGCAGGAAACGTTCACGCGTGAGCTTTCCACGGGTTTTATGCCGGATCGCGACTACCGCAGTCTGGCGTTTGGTTCGCAGACTGGGTTTCAATCGGGCCTGGGACATACCGATGTGCTGCTGGGGTTGAGCGACCGTCCGTTCGGCGCGGCTCAATTCTACGGCAACTATCCTTCCTGGGAGCGCACGAAAGGATGGTTTGCGGGAGCGCGTCAGGAGTTGGGCAAAAAGACCGAAGTCGATTTCGGCTTTCGGCGGCACACCGACTTATTTGATCTGTTCCGTTACCAGCCTTTGATCTATGAGAATCGCCACCTGACCGAGAGCTACCAAGCCAGCTTGCGCCGCCACCAGGAGATCAATAACACCATCCGCTTTTACTATGGCGCAGAGGGATACCGGGATGTTATCGACAGTAGTAATTTGGGGCATCATCAGCGCAATCGCGGCGCCGTGTACGGAAGCTTCGATGTACGGGCGTTGCGGCGCTTCTCTTTGTCGATTGGAGCGCGTGAGGAGGTGTTCTCCGGCGGTGACAAGCGGTTCAGCCCTTCGATTTCGGGCGGCTACTGGGTAAATAGCCATGTCAAGCTGCACGGAGCCGTCAGCAGCGCCTTCCGGCTGCCGACGTTTACGGACCTGTACTACTCTGACCCGGCGAACTTGGGCAATCCGAACTTGAAGCCGGAAAGCGCATGGAGCTATGAAGGCGGGGTGCAGATCAATACAGGACGGCATAGCGGCGACATCGTTGTATTCCACCGGCGCGAGCGCAACGACATTGATTATGTGCGCTCAAACCCGAACGACGTTTGGCGGGCGCAGAATATTGACAATCTGCGCTTTACGGGTTTTGAAGCAGTCTTCCGGTTTCAGCTTGCCTCCTCACAGCGGGTGGACATTGCGTACACCGGCCTGCATGGAGCGCAGGAAGCGCTCGGTGGTCAACAGTCGAAGTACGTTTTCGAGTATCCGGTTCATTCAGGCACGATCACCTGGTGGGGGCATCTTCCGCAACGGATTGATACACATCTGCGTATCGGAGTATTGGACCGGTACCGACGCGACCCGTACCCGCTGATTGAGTTGTCGGCGGAGCGGAGTTTCCGTTACCTGAGGCCGTTTGTGCAGCTCACAAACTTGACAAATACCGGCTACGAAGAGATACCGGGCGTACGGATGCCGGGACGGGCGGCAATAGCCGGAATGGAATTTTATTGGCGGCAAAGGTAACGAAGCATTTAGGGCGTGACGGCAACGATATCAGGAT
>CAXTWT010000253.1:6119-7278 GCA_964247955.1 uncultured Bryobacteraceae bacterium | reverse complement strand
CATTTCGCGCGACAAGTGGGCGCAACGCACGCGGTTGTGCATTTGGTTGATTATTTTAAAAAGGGCGGCGCTGCCAATCCAAGGCAAGACCAGCCAGTAGGCGAGTTGGCGGGATGGGGATTCGCGGGAGACCCGCAAAAACTGTGGGACCTTCAAGAACTCCGCGCAATCAAAAAGGGAATCGAAGAAGCCGGGCTGGTCTGGGAGGCGATTGAGAATTTTGATCCCGCGCATTGGCATGACGTTCTGCTGGACGGCCCGCAAAAGAAAGCGCAACTCGAAAAGCTGAAGACCATCATCCGTAATGTAGGAGAAGCGGGTATTCCCGTCATTGGCTATAACTTCAGCGTAGCGGGCGTGGCTGGCCGGGTCAGCGGTCCCTTTGCGCGCGGCGGAGCCGTCAGCGTCGGCATGAATGGACCTGTGGACGACCCCATTCCGAACGGCATGGTTTGGAATATGGTCTATGATGCCGACGCTCCAAATGGATTTGTTCCTCCGACAACGACCGAACAGTTATGGAAGCGTTTAGCCGATTTCCTGAACGAATGCCTTCCGGTCGCGGAAAAGGTCGGCGTGCGCCTGGCTGCTCATCCCGATGATCCGCCCATGCCTACCGTTCGCGGGCAAGCGCGTCTGGTGTACCGCCCGGAACTGTACCGAAAACTGATCGACACCAACCGGAGCCCGTCCAATCAACTGGAGTGCTGCGTGGGAACACTAGGGGAAATGCCGGAAGGCGAAGATCTTTACGACGCCGTGGACCGCTACAGCCTCGAAGGCCGCATCGCTTACGTACACCTGCGCAACATCAAAGGCAAGGTTCCGTTCTACCAGGAAACGCACATTGACGAGGGCGATATTGATGTCCTCCGCATCATGCGCATTCTCCATCGCAATCAGTTCGATGGAGTCATCATCCCCGACCATGCGCCGCAACTGACGTGCGATGCTCCGTGGCATGCGGGCATGGCGTTTGCCATGGGGTATCTGCGCGCCTGTCTTCAGGTGGTTACGGGCGAAAACAAACGCGTGAATTACGAATGAGCATGCAGGACTTTACCGGAAAAGTCGCCCTTGTCACGGGCACCACAGGCATCGGAAAGGCGATAGCCTTGCGCTTGGCGGGAGGAGGCGCGCGCGTGCTGAGCTGCGGCAT
>CAXTWT010000253.1:0-6019 GCA_964247955.1 uncultured Bryobacteraceae bacterium | reverse complement strand
CAGTATTTTTCTGTTTGCTCATTTCGGGGTGCCGGAGATCAAAAAGCGCGGCGGCGGGGCGATTGTAAATCTAGCCTCCGTGCAAGGTCACGCTTGCCAGGCGGGAGTGACGGCTTATGTTGCCTCTAAAGGCGCAATCCTCAGCTTGACGCGCGCGTTGGCAGTCGATCATGCGCGTGACAACATTCGGGTCAATTCCATCAGCCCCGGTTCCATCGATACGCCCATGCTCGAAACAGCGGCCAAGCTGTTTTCTCCCGATCTGCCGGTGGAGCAAGTCATCGAGCGCTTCGGCGCGGCGCATCCTTTGGGAAGGGTTGGACGAGTGGAAGAAGTAGCGGAATTAGCGGCGTTTCTCCTTTCCGATAAGGCAGGCTTCTGCACGGGAGGCGATTACCTGATTGACGGCGGATTGAAAGCCGGGATCGGCGTCAAATGATCGGCGCTCCTGTTTGTGTGGCTCCGACCGGCGACCGTTGCGGCGAGGGCGCGATGTGGGACGACGGGCGCCAGGTTCTTTACTGGACCGATATCAACCGCTTTCTGATTCATCAATACGACCCGGCAACTACGGGCGTCAAATCCTGGTTTTTCGATGAGCCGGTAACGGCGATTACTTTAACCAGTCAAGATGACACGCTGGCCGTGGTTCTCGGCTCGCGGCTTATTCTCTGGAACCCGGACACGGACGAACGGGTTGACCATTTGTTTCACCTGCCGGGCTGGCCCTTCGTCCGTTTGAACGACGCGCGGGTCGATCCGCGCGGCTCGCTCTGGCTTGGTTCCATGAAAAACAATGTGAACCCGGACGGCTCACCCGGTGAAGCGGGCGGCACGGACGGCATTCTGTACCGGCTTGACCCTGGCGGCATCGTCACGGAGTGGAAGCGCGACATCGGCATTTCCAACACGTTGGTTTGGAACCCCGGCAAAAAACGGTTCTATTTCGGCGATACGCTGAAGAACACCATCTGGCGCTACGACTATGACGCTTCCACAGGCCGCATCAGCAATGAGCGTCCGGCGCTGACCGGTTTCGAACGCGGCTTGCCGGATGGATCAGCCATGGACAGCGAAGGCTTTCTGTGGAACTGCCGTTACGGGGGAAGCTGCATTGTCCGGCTCCGCCCGGATGACAATATCGATCAGGTAATCGAGATGCCGACCACGAACATTACCACCTGCACCTTCGGGGGCAGCGACCGCCGAACTCTGTATATCACGACGGCGTCCTCGCGTGCGCCTGCGGGAGACCGGCTGGCGGGCAGCTTATTTGCCATCCGAACGGAAGTACCGGGCCAGGAAGAGAACCGTTTTCGCATTGAGCCGGGCCGCAAGAAGTGAGCATCTTAGTAATTTTGTTATTTGCTTTACTTTGCTCGCCCGTTAAGTCTGTTTCACCGCACTAAACATGATCGTTTGCTCAAATTGAAAAATATTTTTATTTTTTGATGCATTTTCATAACTTGTTTCTCGTATAGGGGTGTAGCGGAGGGTGTTCGAAATGCTGCCTTCTCCTCAGAACTTGAGCTTTCCAAGCAATACTTTGGAAATTTTCAAATCTTATCTTGTATTTGCTCTGGCACCTCATGGTAAGGTTATCAATCGAATTGCGACGGCTTCATGCTTCAGGTCATCGCTGGAGGTGTAAGTTGCTTTGCTTACGAAGAGCCTCTTTACGGCTCACCCACGCACGCCGCGTCATAGCAGCTCGTGCCCATTCATCCCAGATTACTTTCCTTTGCGTCAGTACTCTATTGCTAACGGCCTCGACCGTTTGCGCAGACACAATCAATTTCGACGATATTGATGCCTCAGCGGGTGATGTTGTTTTGAACGGCCTCAATCCGTATCACGGCTTTACCTGGACGAATGTTTCGGTCTACACGAACACTCCCGGATTTCCAGGCTTCAACAACAGTATCGTTTCTTCTTCCAATGCTGCTTATGCTTCAGGCGATGCGCTGGGATCTCCCATTATCAGCACCATTACTGCCGCCAGTCCGTTTAATTTTGTCAGCGGATACTTTGGATCAGGTTGGTATAACGGCTTGACGGTAACGCTGAATGGCCTTTACAATGGCGCGCAGACTTTCAGCCAGAGTGTCGCGGTCAACGTACAGGGAGCGCAGTTTTTCGCGTTTAATTTTACTTATATTACTGAACTCGACATTTTCTCAAGCGTCAAGGCATTCACCACCGATCCTTACGGCTGTGGCCCTTCGGGTTGCAGTCAGGTGACGCTCGATGATCTGACGCTTACGCCCGCTTCCGCACCACCGCCCCCTTCGACCCCGGAACCCATGACCTTCCTTTTGGCCGGTATCGGATTTTTTGCTTTGGCGGCCCTCCGCCTTAAACTTTCCCGCACAGTTTCCAAGTAGTCGCAGTTCTAAGGAGTTACCGTGACACGCATCAAGTCCTTCGCCACGACTGAGCCGTGGAGAAGTTTCTTTTGCCTTTTGCAGACAGTTCTATTGGTGGGATTCAGTATGCCACCGCAAGCCTCTGCACGTGAAACTCGGAGGTGGGCAACCACTGCCGCAAACTCACCTGGAAGTATGGGCCGGGCACTCACCTCCGCCAGGATGAAGCTTTTCCAGCTTCAAACGAAGCTGAGCCTTGCCACTAAGGACACTATCTCGCGATTAAATCCACCGAGCGAATTCACACGCCTGAAGGCGCAATTCGAGGAGCCGCTTATCGCAACCGGCCCCACCTCAATCAAGGAAGATGCCGCGCTATTCAAATCGCTGACCTCCTATCGTGACCGTGCGGTGGAAGATGACTTCAGCTCACTCACCAGCTTTCTGAAAGAATATCCGCACTCTTCCTGGCGCGTGGCGCTCTTCGTAAATCTTGGATTGCTCGACTATCATTATGGCTATTTCGCCCGAGCTATCGATGCATGGTCACAAGCGTGGCGCGAAGGGAAAACGATGACCGATCCCCAGTGCAAGCCTCTCGTTGACCGAGCGGTCGGCGAACTCGCCCGCATGCATGCCCGGTTAGGCCATGCCGACGCGTTAGAAACACTGTTCAAGGAGCTTGGTAATCGCCCCGTCAGCGGCCCGGCAACCGAGGCAATTACCGGAGCCAGAGAAGGTCTCACCGTCATGCGCACCGATCCGGGTATCGCTTACCTGTGCGGCCCGATGGCGCTGAAGAATCTACTTTTGTCCGAACACTACGCCTACAAACAGGTGGAGTTTCTCGATCAGGTGCGTTCAGGACCGCATGGTGTGACGCTCAGCCAAGTGTCGCAGCTTGCGGATAAAGCCAAATTGCCGCATCGCGTCATATTCCGCACGCCGGACCAGCCTGTGCCCGTGCCGTCGATTATTCACTGGAGAGTCTCGCATTTCGCCGCCATTATCGGCAATGACGGCAAGCGGTTTCATATTATCGATCCTACCTTCGGCACGGACCTCTGGATCACGAAATCCGCTATTGATGCCGAGTCGGATGGTTATTTTCTCGTTCCCCAAAAGAGCGAAACGCTGGCTTGGCGGGAAGCGACGGGAACTGAAACCGCACAGGTGCGCGGCATGGGCTACCCAAGCTCAGTTGAGCAAGGCTCGACTTGCCCTTGCGATGTCCAGACGGGCGGTACCGCCTCCGCAGGAAACAACGGCGGCTCTAATCAGCCGCCTATGGCGACCTACACCTTCACCGAAATGGTAGTTAGCCTGCACATCACCGACACGCCGGTCGGCTATACGCCGCCGGTGGGACCGTCCACAAAAGTAACGCTCACTTACAACCAACGCGAAGCGGGTCAACCCGCGACGTTCAGCTTTTCCAACGTGAGCCAGAAATGGACCCACAATTGGCTGTCCTATATCCAGGACGATCCCCGTTCACCAGGCGCGAACGTCTCGCGCTACGTCGCGGGCGGAGGTTATATTGGCTACTCGGGATTTAACAGCGGCACCGGAATCTTTACCTCGGAAACGCGGGACGCCTCCCTGCTTTCACGCACCATTACAGGCGTGATTGTATATAAGCGCACGCTGGCGGATGGCAGTGTGGAAACCTACTCAGCTTCCAACGGCGCGACGACTTATCCGCGTTTGGTTTTCCTGACGCAGCTAACCGATCCGTCAGGGAACAGCGTCTTGCTTGCCTATGACAGCCAACAAAGGCTTACCTCCATTACAGATGCAACGGGCCGCCAGACGACATTTTCTTATGGGATTGCAGGCAAGCCGCTACTCATCAGTCAAATCACTGATCCCTTCGGCAGAAGCGCCCAACTTGCCTACGACACTAGCGGGCATCTGATCCAAATCACGGATATTCTCGGTCTAAAATCGCAGTTCACGTATGATGCCTCATCGCTGGTTGACACGATGACAACGCCTTACGGCAGAACGACCTTCACGTACGGGCAGAATGGTACCTACCGGTACTTGTCAGCAACCGATCCGCTGGGCCGGACGGAGAGGCTTGAGTGGTATCAGCCCGCGCCAGATGGTGTGCTTTCATTCTCGGAACCCGCCGCACTGGTCCCTGTCGGGATCATCAATCCTTTTAACCAATACATCACGGGCCGTAATACGTTTTTCTGGGACAAGCATGCGTACGCCGTTGCCGCCGGAGATTACACAAAGGCCCGCATTCGGCACTGGATGCACGCCGCTTACGACACGAATGAGATGTACCACGGTCTGGAAAGTTATAAATACCCCTTCGAGAACCGTGTATGGATGAACTATCCCAATCAATCGAGCACCGGCTTCTCCGGCACGCTCGACTACCCGACCCGGATCGGGCGCGTCCTGGACGACGGCACCACCCAGCTCACACAAATGAGCTACAACAATCAAGGCCACGTCACGGACATGATCGACCCATCGGGCCGTGAAACGCAATTCACTTACGCAGCGAACGGCATTGACCTGCTGACAGTGAAGCAGAAGACCTCCGCTTCCGGTTTCTCCATCATTGCTCAGTTTACTTATAATGCACAGCATCTTCCGCTCACCTACACCGACGCCGCTGGTCAGACAACAAACTTCGCCTACAATTCTGCCGGACAGCTTGCGCAGATGACGGACGCGCTCAACGAAACGACGAGCTACCAATACGATTCGCTGGGCTATTTAACGCAAGTTATTAACGCCAACGGCCAGACACAGGCAAGCTTTACCTATGACAGTGAGGGACGGGTTGCGACTGCTATCGATTCGGAAGGCTATACCGTTGCTTACGCCTACGATGCTGCCGACAGAGTTATCCAAGAAACTTTCCCGGATACTACAACACGCAAGTATGCGTGAACCAATCTTGATTTAACATCAGTAACGGATCGACAGGGCAACACCACGCAATATGCCTATGACCCAATAGAAAACCTGCTGAGTACCACTGATCCGCTAAACCATGTCACCCGGCTCAGCTACTACGAAAACCAATCGCTTGAGAACCTCACCGATTCTAACGGCAACGTAACGACTTGGAATATCGACGTACAAAACCGCATGACCGGCAAAAGATATGCGGACGGCACCCAGGTCACGAACACCTATGAAAATACAACCAGCCGCCTGAAGTCGATCACGGATGCACTGGCTCAGGTCAAGACATTCACCTATGCCAAGGACGACACGCTCACGAACATTGCTTATACCAAGACGGTCAATCCAACACCGAATGTGAGCTTTACCTATGATCCCTACTTCCGCCGCGTCACCTCAATGACGGATGGCAACGGAACCAGAGCTTATAGCTATCAACCGGTCGGCTCATTGGGCGCGCTTCAACTTCTTAAAGAGTCGGGACCGTACACGAATGATTCCATTACCTACACGTACGATCCGCTTTCCCGGCTCAACGCCCGCACAGTGGATACAAGTACGGAAACTTTCGCTTACGATAAGCTCTCACGATTAATCGGGCACGGCACCGCTCTGGGCGCCTTCAATCTTAGCTATCTCGGCCAGACTGGGCAGATAACGAGCCAGCAGATCAGCACCGGAACGGTCGGAACGGCTTGGCAATACGACACCAACACAAA
>CAXTWT010000252.1:639-7306 GCA_964247955.1 uncultured Bryobacteraceae bacterium | reverse complement strand
AGAAAGAAGATCGGTTGATATTCCACTGTGGAGGCTGTTAAGCGCAGCGCAGGAATGCGCCGGAGCAGGGTCGAGAGCGCGATCTGTGTTTCCAGGCGCGCCAAGGCAGCTCCGATGCAGTGATGTATGCCGTGTCCGAAAGCGACGGAATGCGGTTTGGGACGATCAAGCTGTAACTGGTCCGGATTTTTAAACTGAGCGGGATCATGATTAGCCGCGCCAACCACCAGACTGATGCGATCTCCCTTCCGAAAGATGGTTCCGTGACACTCAAAGTCCTCCTTTAAAATGCGAGCGATGGTTAAGACCGGACTCACGAACCGGAGTAACTCTTCCACCCCGTTTATCAACAACTCGGGCGAGTCCTGCAACTGATTCCAGAGTTTGTGACTTTGCAGCAGGTGGAGAACCGAACCTCCGAGAAGATTGGCGGTGGTTTCATGTCCGGCAAAAAGCAGAAAATTGCAGAGCACAACCAGATCGCTATCCGTTAAGACGGTTTCTCCTTCGCCGATGTTAGCCAGAGTGGAAAGCAGATCGTTCCGTGGATGGGAACGGCGTTCGGCAATCTGCTTTTGCAACAGTTGCTCCGTATAGATCAGATGGGCGGCAACCTCTTCTAAGGTTTTCAAATCGCCCGTATGAACCGCCGGCAGAAAACGTGCAAAGGCAGCGGCAGAAGTTCTCAACGCTCCATAGTATTCTTCCGGAACACCTAATAGGTCAAAGATGACCAGCGAAGGAAGCGGGTAGGCGAACTGCGAAACCAAGTCGCCGTTTCCTGCTGCTTCGAGATCGTCGATCAAGCGGTCCACGCGAATCTGTACAGCGGTCCGCATCTCCTCTATGATGCGGGGCGTAAAAGCTTTGGCGATCAGAGCTCGTTGCGCGGTATGGGCAGGCGGGTCAAAAGCTTGTATCTGCCGATAAAAAAAACGATAGCCGATCTCGAAGCTGGTTCTCGCAGAAGCAGGCAGCCCCTCCGCCTTTCTCAAAAGTGGCTCGCCGCTTTCCGAAGAAAAGCGAAGCGGGTCAGCAAAGGCTGCGCGCACATCGTCAAAGCGGGTCAACATCCAGGTTCCCATGAATTTGTTCCAATGAACGGGGCTGTGGACGCGTAGCCAGTTGTAAAGAGGAAAAGGATTCTGAATGTTCGCCGGATGCATCAGGTTGTCGAAGTCCGGAGCGGTGGCTAGGGAGGCTGAGGTCATAAGGTTTTAACGCGGTCTCCTTTGTATTTATTCCAACTATTTTCAATCTTGGCGCTTCGGGCCAAAAGCGTGAGCGGAAGAGATCCTGGCGGAGTGACTGGAGCGAGCCTAAAAATGAGACAGACAGCCAGGGCATAAACATAGCAGTGACCTGCCGCTACCGCCGTACATTCCAGACTTTAAGCCGATCTCTGTATACTGCCCGTATGTCCGCCTTTTTGCCGCTTGCCACGCTGGCCGGGGTACACCTTATTGCAGCCGTTAGTCCCGGCCCCGCTGTACTTTCTACCATTCAAACCTCAGTTTCGAGCAGTCGGAAAATGACGCTGCTTCATGTGCTGGGGCTTGGCTTGGCTGTAGCCACGTGGGCTGCCGCCACAATCATTGGGTTGGAAGCATTGCTGGTAAGTTTTGCTTCGCTCTTTCGCGTACTCCAAGGGGCCGGTGGATTGTATCTGTTGTACATCGGCGTGCAGTCGTGGCGTCATGCGAGAAATCCGCTGCCTGGGGTGAAGCTAGGTGAAACGGCTATCCCGGCGGAGCTCCCGCAGAGGAGTGTTTTTGAATCGCTGCGCCGTGGTTATCTAACCAACATCGCCAACCCGAAAGTAATGGTGTTTTTTGCCGGCATCTTCACGGCAGTGCTTGCGCCGTCAATGCCGGCGTGGGCGCGTTTGGCGGCTGTTGGAATTGTGTTCTTTAATGAAACGGTCTGGAACGGAATGCTAGGGCTGTTGCTTTCGACGCCGCGCGCGCAAAGGGCGTACCTGTGCTCCAAAACCGCCATCGACCGTAGTGCCGGAGCATTCATGTCGTTATTCGGATTACGGCTGATTTATGGAGCATTTGGCCGGACACGCCCGGCTTGAAGAACTGATAAGTCGTGGTGCCCGTTCCGGATCTCCCCAATTAACGGGCAATTGAGGGACGGAGGCACATGAAATCCGAGGCACTTCAGAAATCTCCGGTACTCTTTCCTAGCGGCGGGCGACCCGTTCAGGCGCAGTTTAGGGACGGAGGCACATAAACGCAATTTAGGGACGGAGGCACCTAAAATCTGAGAGCTTACCCCGGTGCTTACTACCGAACGGATTTTAGGTGCCTCCGTCCCAATTATCCCGCGATTTAAGTAGCACGTGACAGCAGAAGCCCGTTCGGGCTTCCAGCCGCAAGAGGAGAGCCGGACGAAACCGTTGCGCCCGATCTTCGGTCTTGCCGGTTATTGTGTTCGCTAAGTTCTGATGCCCCGAACCGAACACGAGCTTCCTGTAATGTGCATTCCATCACCTCCTGCAAAAAATGCTGAGATCGCGAGCTTTTTTGCCATTGGCAAGCCGCCCCTGAGGAATACTTAAAAAAAATTTGAACTCGCTGATCATTTTGAATCGCGTGCTCGCCCCTGTAGAGGTGGGAAACACTCCCGACACCTCGAGCCAAGGAAACAGAGCAGGAATGAGTTCATATAAAGTCAGCCGCCGCTTAGGGGCTGCCCACGTTTTCGAGAAAGCCAGCGACGGTTCGCTTCCCGCGCCGGAGAAAGCGGGCAGCCCACCGGAGCGATGGCCCCTGCCTCATCAGCAAGTGATGCCGCAAAGGCTCGTCCCAATTGTTTAATCACCCAACAGAACTTTTCAGGAGAATTCTCTTGTTCAAATACTTCTACTTCACTTTCCTGCTCCTGGCTGCTTCGATAGTGACGGCCCAGGAATCCTTAAACAACTCTCTCACCGCGCTGCCCAGTGCCACCAAATTGCCGATCGGGCCGCCGGTAAGCGAACGGGTGTGCTCGGTTCCGAAGCCGGGTGAGATGCAGTGCCATGCCCTTCGTCTCAAACAGCGCCCCGCGAGCATGGCTCTCGCTTCAGGCGTAGTCCGCTCGGAAGCCGCGCCTTCCGGTTTTGGCCCGGCGGACCTGCAAAGCGCTTACAACCTGACCTCCTTCTCCGCATCGAGAGGGGAAGGCGTTCTGGTCGCCATTGTTGATATCTACGACAACCCTCGTGCGGAGTCGGACCTTGCCACCTACCGTGCCACCTTCGGTTTGCCGCCGTGTACCACCGCCAACGGCTGCTTTCAGAAGGTGAATCAGCAGGGCAACATCAGCCCGCTTCCCACTTTAGATACAGGTTGGGCAGGTGAAATCTCACTTGACCTCGACATGGTGTCGGCCGCCTGTCCGCAGTGCCAGATTCTGCTCGTCGAGGCACAGTCTGGTTCGTATGCCGATTTGGGACAGGCTGAAAACATGGCCGCTCAACTGGGAGCAGTCGCGATCTCAAACAGCTATGGGAGTTATTATGAAGATTCCTCGACTTCCAAGTGGTGCGACCAAGCCTACAACCATCCTGGAATCGCCATCACTGCTTCCACAGGCGACTACGGTTACGGTGTCTCAAGTCCTGCCTCTTGCGGGGCGGTTACCGCCGTCGGGGGAACTACTCTAGGGCGCTGGCCAGGCAGCGCTCGCGGCTGGGTTGAGGCAGCCTGGATCGAGGGCGGCAGTGGCTGCTCTCGATTTATAACCAAGCCGGCGTGGCAGACCGACACCGCTTGTAACTCCCGAACGGTCGCCGACGTTTCCGCTGTGGCCGATCCGAACACAGGTGTCGCTGTCTACGATAGCTTTCAGAACGGCTGGAGCGTCTATGGAGGAACTAGTGCGTCTGCCCCCTTAATTGCTGGTATCTACGCTCTCGCCCATTTCGGCAATGCTGACGTTCCAGTCCAGTATGCCTATGCCAATCCGAGTGCTTTTTACGATGTCACCAGTGGAAGTAATGGAGAATGTAAGAGCGCTCCCTCTCTCTGCACAGCGCGCCTAGGGTATGACGGCCCGACCGGCCTGGGCACGCCCAACGGCATCGCCGGCTTTAAGGACAAAGAGGAAACGCCCACCCTCGCTTGGCCATCGCCGACGGCAATTCCCTACGGGATGCTCTTGAGCGGTTCTCAACTTGATGCCGTGGCGTCTGTCCCGGGGACCTTGACCTACTCGCCGTCAGCGGGTTCGCTTCTTTCGTCTGGTACGCAAATCTTGTCGGTTCGTTTTACCCCGCAGGACAATGTTGACTTCCAGGCAGTCACCGGCAGCGTCTCTTTGACCGTCAACAAGGCGACAACGGCTACAAACGCTACGGTAGTAACCGTTCAGACTCTCAAGGGGACTGAGGCCAGCCTCAAATCAACGGTGACTCCACAAATCACAGGCAAACCCAGCGGAACGGTGTCCTATTCCCTCGGTAAAACTTCACTAGGAAGCGCTCCGGTAGGTGCCTCATTGACGACCGATATTCTTCCTGTAGGAGTGAACCAGGTGACAGCGACCTATAGCGGCGACAGCAACTTTTCTGGCAGTGTCGACACCATTTCGGTGACTTCGGTTGCGCCCACTCCGATTGGTCTGACGCTGAGCTCGGGAGTGGTGCTCTCTTCACTTCCAGTCCTCTGTACTGTGAGGATTCCGCTACAGGCTTCTAAAACACTCAGCGGGTCTGTGAAACTCTACGACGGAACGAATGTGGTTGCTAGCTTTTCGATGCCGGCTTCGGGTATCTGGACAGGCGCCCTGCCTTGGCTGGCCGCGGGTCAGCATGAGATTACCGCCATCTATGATGGCAACTCACAGTATCCTTCTGGACAGTCGGCACCGATCACTCTGATCGTCAAATAATCCAAATCCGGGACGGAGGCACCTAAAATCTGAGAGCTTACCCCGGTGCTTACCACCGATACGGATTTTATGTGCCTCCGTCCCCATTATTGAAAGTGGGTTCCTCCCTGGTCGGTGTCAATGGAGACTGATGTACTGGAGTATACTGACACAAGAATCAATCTAACAAGCGACTTTTGTGAGGAGGCTTTACGATGAGCGCAGCTCCCTTGTTCCCGTTTTGGAATATGGCCAACTTCGCTCAGCAGCTCAAACAATTATATGGGTGTCGCGTAAAATCACCCAGACCCGTTTGGCCGAATTGCTCGGCATTAGCTCGCGCCTCTATAACCGCTGGGAGAACGGCGACGTGGTGCCTCATTTTGACACTATTGTCCGCTTGGCTGACCTGCTGAACGTGTCTCTGGATGAACTCGCCGGGCGCAAAGAGCCGAACGGAGATGTCCACATTCATAACCCGGAACTCCATCGGCTGTACAACAAGGTCGATCAGCTTTCCAACGAAGATCAGAAAGCATTGCCGATTGTTCTCACAGCTTGGTCAAGCGATCCCAAGTCAGCAAAGTCATGGCAGAGTTTTAGCAGTTAAAGGAACGAATCAGATGAGCTCAACCGATACCCGGCAACACGTGCATTCTTTAGTCGATCAGCTCCCGCCGGCGCAGCTCGCCGCCGTGGAAGGATTGCTGTCCGTCATGGTCAATCCCGTCGCACACGCGCTCCGCAACGCCCCGGTTGATGACGAACCGGTGACCGAAGAAGAAGCCGCCGCGCTCCGCCGGTCGGAAGAATGGTTCCGGCACAACAAGGGTATTCCGATGGAGGAAGTGATGGCGGAGTTCGGGCTTTCCATGAAAGACTTCTCGCTCGAGAAGCATGGCGATTAAGATCGACTGGTCTGAGGACGCCCGCGCCGATATCCGCGCCTTCGACCAGACCACGGCCATGTTCATCTTCGATGGATTACTCCGTTACGTCCAGACCGGACACGGCGATTTGAAAGCTTTACAAGGCGAGTTTGAAGGCCGCCTCCGGCTCCGCATCGGCGACTACCGCGTGATGTTTTCGCCGATTGAGGACGGTCTCCACATTCACGCGGTCAAGAACCGCAAAGATGCCTACCGATAACGCCTAAAGAGAAAACTTCCTGCAACAAACCTCCCTAGAAGTGTCGTGTCACCTGTGAGCCGGTGCCGAAGGCACCGTTTGCGGATTGAGCTACCGTTTATCTGGGAGCGGATCTGATGAGCGATCTTCGATGCTCAGTTTTATGTCGCTGCTTTCAGCCGAAAGCTTTAATGCTGCCTCCCGAGCCATTTGGTGAAAAGCCTGATCCTGGGCGTAGCGGTCGCTCCAAGTATCACTGCGATCCACTAAACTCTTTACTTGGGGCATAGTCAATCCCATTGCGCTCTTGAGAACCTTGATTGAGTCGATTTTGTCAGCGCCTCTTTTCCGCAATTCAAAGAGCAGCACCTCCAGATCTCCGCCGCTTTGCAAATGCTTCGCGGCGTCATTGAGAGCTATTCCGAAGTCTTCGGTTTTGAGCATAAGATTCCTATTTCAACGTCCTTGTGAAATCGAGCGTTCTGCCGGGATTTGCGCTGCCCTCGGCAAGACTACGATCTCCGATAAATCTAACCGAGCTGAACCCTTCCTGTCTTGCTTCTTGCGGCAATTTAGGGACAGAGGCACATAAAATCCGACGGACTACACCGGAATAGCTAATCACAAATCCGGGACGGAGGCACCTAAAATCTGAGAGCTTACCCCGGTGCTTACCACC
>CAXTWT010000252.1:0-539 GCA_964247955.1 uncultured Bryobacteraceae bacterium | reverse complement strand
GATACGGATTTTATGTGCCTCCGTCCCAAGTTCCCATGAACTTGTTCCAATGAACGGGGCTGTGGACGCGCAGCCAGTCGTAAAGCGGAAAAGGGTTCTGAATGTTAGCCGGATGCATCAGATTATTGAAGTCCGGAGAGGTGGCTAGGGAGGCTAAGATCATAAGGTTTTAACTCGGTCTCCTTTGTATTTATTCCAACCCAGGCTATTTCTTGAGCCAAAAATAGTCCGTTTGTCTCCATGAATCTGTATATATCCTTTCAAAAAAGTAGATTAGTACTAATATTTGTTTTTAAGAATTTTAACTCTTGATAAGCAATATTAGTCACATTATTCTGACTCTGGCCTTGTAAAATTCGTCGGTTTCAGTATCGGTTCTCACGCTGATGCTGCCCCGGAACCGATGCCATAGGAGTGTGTCCGCGTATGCGTTTGCAACTGACTCTCCCGATTCTGGCAGCGTTAAGTCTCTCCCTCCACGCTGCCCCCTGTACCTTTCTCAGTAGCTACTGGATATAGTAAGCCGGTAGTAACTCGAC
>CAXTWT010000251.1:5948-7317 GCA_964247955.1 uncultured Bryobacteraceae bacterium | reverse complement strand
AGCGAACGGTCGGGAATGTGCCTATCCCACCAGATCGACTCATACCATGTGTGTGCGCCCGAACCATTTGAGCTTAAATCAAGCGAGTCGAAATCATCCGAAAAAACCAATTTGTAATTAGTAGCTTGCGGCGGCGGCAACTGGGTTAAGATTGGCCCTGATCCTCCGAACGTTTCCAATGGCGTGAGTGCAATAACGCTAATCATTAACCTGAATATGAAACGCATAGCTCTAATCTTCCTGTAATCTGCGAATGGACTATGTGACCCAAAGCCTGTTGCTGTGCTTTAAGCCTCTCACCTGATAATCAAAGTCTCGGCCTCTCTCCCTTGCTGATAACAAAATGATTGCTCTAGCCACTTTGCCCCAAACGGGTCTAGGTTCCGCTTCCTCACTTTTCAAGGTGTTCCCTGTTGCAAACTTGTTTGTGCAAAACGCACTTTACGAGGACGGCAGTTCGAATCCCACTCTCTCCGCAATGATAGATTTAATGCGGAGACTTACTATGCGGCTGCAGCAGGATCGGCGCCCTGGGTTCGCCGGCGGACGTAGGCCGGGAAACCAAACACCACGCTATCGTCCGGTATGTCTTTGATGACCACCGCATTCGCCCCAATGGTCACGTTATTGCCGATGCGGATCGGGCCCAGCACTTTAGCGCCAACATGGATAGATACGTTATCACCGATTATTGGCCCACGACTCCGGTCTGTATAACCGATCGTGACTTGCTGGTTAATCCAGCAGTTCCGTCCTATACTCTCGGCCCCTACAGCCGTACACCACGCATGCTGAAGGAACAGACCTGGACCAACATGGTCACAATTTAGGTGTAAAGCTGTTTGACCTTTATACACTAAACTAAAGCCAAAAGAGAAAAGAGATCCTAGGAGATTGCCGCGTTTTAATCGGTAGAAGAAGAGGCTCCGAAACTCCGAGTAGGTCACTAGCAAACGGAACATGCCGAAGAGTGATATGCAGTCCGGCCTTTGCAATTCCTCCGCCCAACGTCGAATGTCCTGTTGAATCACGGTACGTTGGTTGGTGACCGCATAAGGAAGAAGTAGGGGAGTCATGAAGAGTGCCCCTAAAGATTCAGCAGAGTGTTTGATAAGATTTCTTGTATTCATAATCTGATTGCGCAGTATAGGTTAAGTTATTCTAGGGCTTATTGATCTATTGGGCTACGCGGCAACAGCCAACTTTTCGGCGGTGCGATTAATTAGTTTCCATGTGGCCTCGGGAATCGGAATGCCATCCGCTGCCCGCTTTTGCTCGGCGCGCCATTGTGGGTCTCCCGCTACCAGTACCTCACTGAACCCTTCAGCAACAGGCGCGGACTTCATCATTGCGACAAAGTGCTCCATTC
>CAXTWT010000251.1:0-5848 GCA_964247955.1 uncultured Bryobacteraceae bacterium | reverse complement strand
GACGGAGTGGACGCTGGAGCGCCAGCCGCATTGAGCGCCCACCCGTCAGGAATAGTAGGCGCACTTCGCATCGCTGCATCATATATACGGTTGAAGGCGACAGCGCTGGTGGCCATATCCAATAGCCAAGGGCCAGGAACCGCTACACATATCGGATTGGTGCCCATAATTGGCTGCTTCGCTTGCCACGGCGCTACCAAGGGCGAGGCATTGCAGAGGACAATACCTACTTTGCCGGAATCTTTTATCCGGCTTCCCCAATAAGCGGCTGCACCAAAGTGGTTTGAATTCTTGGCAGTTACAAAGCCAACTCCGTGTTCGTCCGCAAGCCGGACTGCATGATCGCAGCATTGCGCCGCAGCGACTTGCCCGAAGGCACATGCCGCCTCGAACAAAAGGCAAGCTCCATTGGAGAACACGACGTTCCCGGTTGCAAGCGGATCTAGGTTGCCCTGCTCAATCTGCTGGATATACAAAGGAAGAAGTTGAACACCGTGCGAGTCCACACCTCGCAGATTGGCGCTCACCAACGAGTGGCTGACCAGACCTGCAGCGGTATCTGGCGCACCCGCAGCCATGAGTATCTGCTTCGCGTATAGTTCTAATGCATTCGCGGAAATTACTGGCATATGAGTTAAGAAAAATGTTGAACTAATTGGATATTGAGAACTTGTTGACCTGAACTACAGAGCTTTCAGCGCCTGCTTTGCCACTTTCCCAGCGCTGTTTTTCGGGAGGCTCTCTAAAATAACGATTTCCCGAGGCACGAACTGGGCCGGCATGCGCTCTTTACAGAAGATATGCAAGCGTCTGCTGAGGTCGGACGCTGGAGCTTGGGGGACGACAAAAGCTTTCACCGCTTCTCCCAGTACGTCATCGGGGATTCCGATGATTGCCACTTCAATCAGACCCTCGAATTGCAAGATCTGCTGTTCGAGCTGGCGGCAACTGACGCGTTTACCGCCGCATTTTAAGAAGTCCTTGGCCCGATCCACGATATAAATGAAGCCGTCGGCATCGACAGTCGCGAGATCTCCTGTGTGCAGCCTGCCATTTCTGAAGCACTTAGCCGTTTCTTCAGGATCGCGCCAGTACCCGAGTGTCACGTTGCGCCCTTCGGCGACAACCTCGCCGGTCTCACCGTTCGATACATCTCGGCCGGACTCGTCTAGAACGCGCAAGCGCACTCCCGGAATTCCTTTCCCAATCGAACCGATCTTCTCACCTAATCGCTCCGGAGGGACATAGGACAGCCTTGCAGTCGCTTCTGTCTGACCGTACATTATGAAGACTTTGGTTCCGGGCAGCGCCTCCTGCAATTCGTTAATAAAGCTGGAAGGAAGATGGCCGCCAGCTTGCTGTACATAGCGCAGATGCGGGAAGCGTTTACTCCGGATACTGGTTGAGTTCAGGAGGATTTGGTAGTGGCTAGGGACACCGGCAAATCCAGTACACTCCGTTTCGATCATCCGCTCCAAAATTTTTTCCGGATACATAAAGCGTCCGTCAATCACGACCGTTCCACCGACTCTCAGGTGAGTATGCAGCAATGAGGTGCCGAAGCAGTAATGAAACGGCAACACGGCCATGATCCGATCACTATTGGTAAGGCCGAGGCATTCAATAATCGACTCAGTATTGGCAATGATGTTACCGTGGGATACCATAACGCCCCGTGGCGTCCCGGTTGAGCCGGACGTGAACATCAGTGCGGCAAGATCATCATTGTCGAGAGGAGGGGAAGCCAAGTCATCTCCACTTAGATGGGATAAAAGTTCAGGGAAATAGCCTAACGTTTTACCGCAATCCAATCCCGGCACTTCCTTTTCGAGCACGACCGAGATTTCAGAAAGCAGGGCAGAGTTCCGGTGCGCGGCTGAGCTTTGGAGGAATGCAAACCGCGCCTCCGTAACTTGCAATGCGTACCCGAGCTCCAACTCAGAGATTGAGGTTGGCAGTGGTACACAGACCAGGCCAGAACGCAGTATGCCCAGGTAGGCGGCAACCCAAAAAAAAGAGTTTTCGCCTATGAGTAGGACTCGCTCGCCTTTTTTCGCGCCAGCGAAGTGAAGATAGTTGGCCACTCCGAGCACAGCCGATCGCAGTTCGCCATAGGTGTGCCGGCCAGCCAATGTAAACAGAGCCACGTCGTCCGGGTCCTTGCCCTGAAGCAGGAAATCAGCGACGCCTTCGACTTGAGAGATGACTGACATAGTTTCAAAATCCAGCTATACGGTCTGTCGTTTCATGCCGCGAGCTTTGCAGACACAAAATGCGTAAGGTTTGATACGGAGTCTAAGTTTTCGGGAGACAACTCGTCATCGATCTCGATCGAGAACTTCTCTTGTAAAAACGATACAAGTTCGAGAACACCGGTCGAATCCACGATTCCAAGCTCCTGCAAAGAATCGTCATCGCCGAGCGGACGTCCACCATTGAACATATAGTTCGTAATAATAAAGTTGCGAATTTCCTGTTTTACGAGTTCCATTACTCTGGCCTACCTATTTTCGAGTTGTAAATAATGACATGCAGTCCCAACTGCTACCGACTATATCGGCCTTATGAGACGCCTGCTTTATAGTGTGTGAACAATAAAACTTCTCTGAAAATTTGTGAAAGCAGGACCTTCAAGACGTACGAAGATTGAGACTTCTAGGATGAGAGTGCGGCCACGCCTATACGACAAGCACTTTTGCTAATTGGGCATGGAATTCACTACGTGCTCCGCAATCTCGAAACAAGCTGTTGCGGCAGGTGAGGGAGCGTTACAAACGTGGACAGCCCGGTCCGCTTTCGTAATGAGGAAGTCGTCAACCATCGCGCCATTTGGAAGTAGCGCTTGTGCCCGAACTCCCGCCGAGCAAGGAACTAAATCGTCCGACTTTACTTCAGGTATAAGCCGCTGCAAACTCCTCGTAAATGCTGCTTTACTAAAAGAACGCCAGATTTCGCGGAATCCTTCCCTGGAGTTCCTAGCAGCTAGTCGCCAGAATCCCGTATAAGTCAAAGTCTCAAGGGAGTCCTGGACACTAAAGCAGGTTTTCCGGTAACCTTCTCGTTTTAAACTCAGGACCGCGTTAGGACCAGCATGCACACTTCCGTCAATCATTCGTGTGAAGTGAACCCCAAGGAAAGGAAAGCTTGGATCGGGAACAGGATAAATCAAGTTCTTTACAAGGGACCTGCGCTCCGGCTTTAGTTCATAATACTCTCCGCGGAACGGCACAATTCTCGCTTCTGTAGCAGCGCCGCCCATCTTTGCAATACGATCGCTGTGTAGGCCGGCACAATTAATCACGAATTCAGCTTCGAACTGTTCGGAATCGGATGTAACTACGGCTGCACGAGCAGTACTTCTCAACTTTGTGACTTTTATTCCCAGTTTAAGTTCTACTCCGCTATGCAGGAGCTCTCGAGCAATCACATCGCAAACTTTTTTATAGTTCACGATACCAGTAGAGGGCACCTTGATTGCCCCGGCACAACGAACGTGGGGCTCTATTTCTTTCACTTGCTCGGGTACCAGCAAAGAAACGGAAAGACTGTTTTCTAATCCTCTCTGATATATGGATTGAAGCCGAGGTGTTTCAGAAGGATCGGACGCTACAATGAGTTTTCCGCATACATCATGCTCGATGTTGTATCGACGGCAGAAGTCAATCATTGAGGAATTGCCTTGACGTGCCATCCTCGCTTTAAGACTTCCAGGTTTATAGTAAATTCCGGAGTGGATCACTCCACTATTTCTGCCCGTCTGATGGTGCGCCCACCCCTTCTCTTTTTCAAGGACTAACAACTTGGCTTTTGGGTAGCGGCTGTGAAGAGCTCGAGCTGTCGCAAGGCCGACAATTCCACCGCCGATGACGACAAATTTGTACATATTGATGCTCACTTTATATCCAAAAAACTCCGAACCTAGAGGAGAACGCTTCGGTCATCGCGACATGGAACGGTCATGCCGGGCAGTTTTTCGCGCGAGGCAGCGATCGTATAAGTCAAACCACTTCTGCGCTACCGTCTTGAATTCATAGTTTGAGACTGCGAAATGCCGCGCATTTCTGCCGAACTGTTCGCGACAGGAAGCCGGGGCTACCATTAGTTTCTCCATCGCTTGGCCCAGTTGGCTTGAGTCAGCGGCGGGAACAACGTAACCAGTCACCCCATCGCAGACAAGATCGCGGTTTGCACCTACATCTGTCACGACGCAAGACAGAGCCATAGCAAGCGCCTCTTGCAGTGCGGCAGACATTCCTTCGAAGGCAGAGGACATAACGAAGGCATCTGCGGCAGCATAGAGCGCAAGCACGTCTTCGCGGGGAGGGATAAAACGAACTTTATTCCGGACACCGAGCTCTTCTGATAGTGCATTGAGGGATTCATGTAGACTCCCGTTTCCAACAATCAAGAGTTGCCAGTTAGTAGAAGGAAGCATCTGAACAGCTCGAAGCAGGTTGGGATAATCTTTTTGCTCGACCAATCGCCCGACCGCAAGCCAAATGAAGTCAGATCCGAGGTTCAACTCGGTACGGATCTTCTCGCGAAGCGTTAAAGAAGGCTTGAATCGATGTGTGTCGACTCCATTCGGGATCATCTCAAGCTTGGAGCGAGGCACGGCGCCCACTTGCACATACCGCTCGAAAGCGCTCTGGGCGATGATGGTCGTGCGATCCGCGAGAAAGTCTGTGATTCTGTAAAGGCGCTCCTTGTACCAGGTGGGCCCTCCTTTCTCAGAGGTTTCCCGTAAATTGTGAACGGTCGAAATCACCACCGGCACATGTGCCAATAGTCTGGTAATTCGTCCAAGCAGATTCGCATGCACCATATGAGCGTGCAGAACATCGGGCTTTAGCTGGCGGATCAGACGCGCAAGTCGTAAGACTCCGCGCGGGTCCGGCACACCACGAGGCATGTCGAGCGAGAAAACGGGAATGCCAGCTTGCTCAAGGATGCTCGTGTAAGCGCTCGGCGCAACCATACAGGCCACAGTCACTTTCCAACCGGCTGATTTCAGTTCGGTAGCGAGACGGACCATTTGGGTCTCCGCCCCTCCAAAGGTTAATGTGGTAATCAGCAGCATGATGGACCGGCCGTGGTTCTGTATTTCGGATTGATTGGTGCCGCGGCTTGGAAGAGTAATCGGATTGGTTGTTAGCAAAGTGAGATCCTAATTTAAGAAATAACGGTGAATGCGGAATCTTAGAACGTCTCAGGCAGAAAGAGCCAGATATGGTGAAGATGAAGTTTCGGAATCGATCTGGGATGCCGCTTCGAGTACGCCGGCCATGGAAAGCGATGGCATGCCGTACTGGTCGCGAAGCTGCGTATAGTACTTCAGTACCTGAGCAAAAAGAGCGAGGTTTTCGTTAGGATAGAAACCAAAGTCTTCGGGATGAAACCAAATGTGGTAAACACGGCCGGTACGAGCCGCCAGTTGCATACTCTGCTTGATACGGCGCAGCGCGCGCCCTGACAGAGCGGCTAAACCAGACGTGTACGGCCGGAAATATCGGCTGGCATGCAACTCGTAGAGATTGGGAGCAACTTCGATCGGCCAGTCCACCACATCGCTGCCAGCTATCGGCAGGTAAGCATCTGCTAAGCGCAGAGCGCGTTTGTGAGGCAGGCGTTGACGTGCAAACGAAGAAGCGTCGTGCAGCCAGGAACGGGCTGTTCCTCGGAAACAGGTAATACCGTGCTGACTCAGAGCCGGCAGTAGTGCTTGGTTGACTTGATTCCTTGGAAAGACTATCGACCTGAGCTCAATCCCCCGAGCCTTGGCAATCCGGCATGCACTCTGGAGGTCTGCACTAAATTGAGCATTGCTTTGGCCGGGCTCAAGGCAATA
>CAXTWT010000250.1:0-7402 GCA_964247955.1 uncultured Bryobacteraceae bacterium | reverse complement strand
AATATCAAGCGGTGCTGACGACTCTGGTTTACCGCCGGAAGCTGTTTGTGCCCGCGTTCTTTCTCCTTTGCTGCTCGGCCTTTCTCCTGGTTCCCTTTCTGGGGCAGGACTTTTTTCCCAGCACCGACACCGGTCAATTCAAGCTGCACGTTCGAGCTAAAACCGGAACTCGCATCGAAGAAGTAGCACGCTTGTTCGATCAGGTGGACAACGCCATTCGCCGGCAGATTCCGGCGAGCGAGCTGCATACCGTTCTCGACAATATCGGCCTGCCCTACAGCCAATTAAATCTTTCCTACAGCAACTCGGGCCAAATCGGCTCAGCCGATGGAGACATCCTGGTGTCGCTCAGTGAAAAGCATCGTCCCACGGATGAGTACGTGCGCCAGCTTCGGGTCAGTTTGCCGAAGCAGTTTCCCGGCGCAACGTTCTATATGCTGCCCGCCGATATTGTCACGCAAATTCTGAACTTCGGTCTGCCCGCTCCTATCGACTTGCAGATTACCGGGAATAACCTGGAAGGCAGCCGCGCTTTTGCGGATCGCCTGCTGCCTCAGTTGCAAAGAATTCCCGGCGCTGTGGACATGCATGTTCATCAGGTATTTGATGAACCTAAGCTCCATTTGCAGGTAGATCGAACCAAGGCTGCGCAAAGCGGATATACGCAAAATGAGCTGGCCCGAAACTTCCTGACAACGCTGAGCGGCAGCTTTCAAACGCAGCCTACTTTCTGGCTCAATCCCGTAAACGGCGTTAGCTACAATCTGGTGGCGCAAACGCCGCAGTACGCTATTCAAACGATTCAGGATCTGCGTAACATCCCCATCAGCGGAGCCGCGCAGAAACAGCCTGAGATTTTGAGCGATGTAGCGGACCTCAGCCGCGCCACGGAATTGGGTGTGGCCACGCACTACAACATTCGGCGCACCGTCGATATCTACGGTTCGGTGCAGGGAACTGACCTGGGTTCGGTTGGCGCGGGAATTAATCAGGTAATAAAGGCCAACGAAAAGTATCTGCCTCGCGGATCGCAAGTTCTTCTGCGCGGTCAAACTGAAACCATGCACAATTCCTTTGTCGGCCTGCTTGGGGGATTGGCAGGCGCTATCGTGCTGGTTTTCCTGCTGATTGTTGTGAATTTTCAGTCCTGGCTGGACCCGTTGATTATTATCACCGCGCTTCCCGCCGCGCTTGCCGGTATCATCCTGATGCTTTTCCTGACTCACACGACAATCAGCGTGCCTGCGCTCATGGGAGCCATCATGTGCATGGGCGTCGCGACCGCCAACAGCATTCTGGTTGTCAGCTTTGCGAAGGAGCAGCTTGCCCTGCATGGCAGCGCCATCGAAGCCGCCTTGCAAGCCGGTTCCACCCGCTTCCGTCCGGTGTTGATGACGGCGCTCGCCATGATTATCGGCATGATTCCCATGGCCCTCGGCCTGGGCGAAGGCGGCGAACAAAACGCTCCGCTCGGCAGAGGCGTGATCGGCGGACTTCTCTGCGCCACGCTCGCCACGCTGCTCTTTGTTCCAGCCGTTTTCAGTCTTTTGCACGGATCACGTCCAAAGAGTAAAACGGCGGAGGCGGCTGCCTCCGCTCATCAGCAAACCCACGTATAGAAAGTACTCACATGATCGTCGAAGAACAGAAAACAAATACGGAAACGAACGCGCAGAGTTCTCCGCCGCCACGGTTGCAAAACTCCTCGAAGGCGTGGCGCGGTTTGCTGCTGGCAGCAGTGCTCGGTCTTCTGGTTTTGGGCTACTTCATTGCGACCGGGCTGCATGGCAGAGCCGAAGCCAAATCAAGCCTGCGACACGATACTCTCGCCCTGGCGGTTCCCACTGTGGCGGTGATCCACCCCAAAACCATCGCCGGCGCTGAGGAAGTGGTGTTGCCCGGAAACATGCAGGCGTTTATTGACACTCCTGTCTGGGCAAGAGCCAGCGGCTATTTGAAAGCGTGGCACGCCGATATCGGAACTCACGTTGCGAAAGGCCAGTTGCTGGCCGAAATCGAAGCGCCGGAAGTGGATCAGCAGTTGCAAGGAGCGCGCGATCAACTCGTTACGGACGAAGCAAATTTAAAGCTGGCCGAAATCACCGCCGAACGCTACACCGGTCTTCTCCAGCAGGACTCTATCGCTAAACAGGACGTTGATACCGCTGTTCAAAATGCCAAAGCCAGAGCCGCCACCGTCAGTTCTTCGGAAGCCAACGTGAAAAGGCTGGAGCAGATGGTCGCATATGAAAAGGTGTATGCGCCTTTTGATGGTGTAATCACCGCCCGCAACATCGATGTGGGCGCTTTAATTAATGCCGGAGCAAATGCTCCCGGCAAGGAGCTTTTTCACATCGCAGCAAACACCACCTTGCGCGTATACGTGTCCGTGCCGGAAGCTTATTCGCGCAGCACCAAGCCCGGCGTAAGCGCCTATCTCACCCTCAACGAATTTCCGGGCCGTCAATTTCATGGGACTATCGTTCGTAACGCCGACTCGATTGATATGTCTTCCCGAACTTTGCTGGTGGAAGTGGACGTGAAAAACCCGACGGGCGAGCTTCTGCCCGGCTCCTATACCTCCGTGCATTTGAAGCTGCCGTCAAAGATCGAAGCCGTCACCGTGCCTTCCAACGCTCTGCTCTTCCGCGCCGAAGGCTTGCAGGTGGCTTTAGTCCGCAACGGCCAAACGGTTCTGGTTCCCGTCATTATGGGGCGTGACTACGGCGATTCCGTGGAAATCGTCCATGGCGTCAAGGCGGACGACTCCGTGATTGTTAACCCCAGTGACTCGATTGTTTCCGGACAAAAAGTGCAAATAACCGGCTCATGACCAACCGAAACTCCCTTGCCGCAATAGTTGCTTTAACCACTCTTCTAACCGGATGCACCGTAGGGCCGAAGTACACGAAGCCGACGGTACCCACAGCTCCCGCTTATAGTGAACAGCCGCCCGCGAGCTACACCGAATCAAGCGGCTGGAAACCGGCGCAGCCCGGTGACGCCAACATTCGCGGGGATTGGTGGAGCATTTTCGGCGATCCGCAACTGGCTGCGCTCGAAGCGCAGGTTCCCACCGCGAACCAGACAGTGCGTTCCGCCGAGGCCAGCTTCCGCCAAGCGCGAGCCGCGATCCGCTTCAACCGTTCCAATCTATACCCGACCATATCGACCGGCCCGGCAATCAGTTCCAACCATATTTCGGCAAATAATCCAACTGGTGCACAAGGATTTACTTACGGTGATTTTGTTCTGCCGGTCGATCTTTCCTATGAAGCCGACCTGTGGGGCCGTATCCGCCGCAGCATCGCCGCTGCCCGTGAAAACTATCAGGCTTCCGCCGCCGACTTCGAAAATGTAAGACTCTCCCTGCAAAGTGAACTGGCAATTGACTACTTTGAAACGCAAAGCCTGGATGCGCAAAAGGAGTTGCTGGAGAATAATGTCACTGCTTTCGAGAGGGCACTACAGCTTACGCAAAATCGTTATAACGGCGGAGTTGCTTCGAAAGCCGAAGTCGCGCAGGCGCAGACTCAGTTGGACCAGACGCAGGCGCAGGAAATTGATGTCGATGCCGCTCGCGCCCAATTCGAGCATGCCATTGCCGTGCTCATTGGGAAGAATCCGGAAGGCTTTAAGCTTCCCGTGAACCCGCTCAAACGAGTGCCGCCCGCCATTCCAACCGGCGTCCCCTCGCAACTGCTGGAGCGCCGGCCCGATATCGCTATTGCTGAAAGGCAAATGGCTTCTCAAAATGAGCAGATCGGCATTGCCCGAGCCGCTTTCTTCCCGCAACTGCTGATTACCGCTACGGGCGGCCTGCAAAGCGGCAGTATTGTTGATTGGTTCACTTGGCCGAGCCGCTATTGGGCGGTGGGGCCGCAAGTGGCTCAGTATATCTTCGATGCGGGACGCCGCCGAGCGCAAGTGGAAAGCGCGCAGGCTGGTTACGACATTACGGTGGCGAATTACCGGCAATCTGCCCTGACTGCTTTCCGCGAAGTGGAAGATAACCTAGCCGTGCTGCGCATCCTCGAAGGAGAATCCGCCAAACAGCAGGAGGCCACTACGGCGGCTGAAAACTCCGTGCAATTGGCGCTCAACCGCTATAAGGGGGGAATTGCAACCTATCTGGAAGTCATCACGGCGCAAAGTATCGCTTTGGCTAACCAGCGCACGGGCGTGGACCTGCTGCGAAGGCGCATGGACGCTAGTGTCCTGTTGATCCGTGCGTTGGGCGGAGGCTGGGATACGAGCAAACTGCCGCAAGGTTAACTACAACTGGGTACTGGGGGAAGCTGACGGCAAGTCCGACGGAATGGCCCGGAGCTTGAAAATGCACCAGCCCGTCAAGGCGATGTCGAAAATGGTAAATACCATTGCCAGAACGTCCCCGAGCGTCTCCGACTTTATGCTGTCTGTCACAAACCACGAAAAGCAGAAAAGCACCTCAGCCAGAAAAGAAAGCCCGTAATAGTACATCCAGACGTTCGTGTTGTTGGGTCGCACAATAGGCTGAGTTCGGAGTGTTCGGTACATAGTGTAGAGAAAGGCAAAACTGGCGGTAGATGTGCCTACCCAAAGAACCAGAGCCAAGATGCCCACCAGAACCGGTTCGCCGCTGCTGTCGTCGGCAAAAGCAGCCATAATCAAGCCAAAGACAACAGCAAAAAAGAGACCGGAGATTAAACGGGCAATCGCCAGCCTGCGCAGCTTGGCAACTTGCGCTTTCATTTCTTCAAAAACATCCCACGCCACCATGGGAAAAACAAACGCATAAACAAAACGGGAGTAAATAAAAATCCGGGTGCTTGCTTGCGACTTCTCGCCAAGCCAAAACACAGCGCCGTCAAACAGCAGCCCTAATATGCAGGCCAGCGTGATAAACAGGTAAACGCGATAAAGCCTGAGAGCAAGAACCCGGCAAAGGAGAACGGCATTAACGGCAAAGCCCGTGATTTCGGTCCAATAAGTAGCCTGATGTAACATCTGGTACTTTCATTTGAACCTACTGGCCCTGGAAGTCTCGCCGTCTGCCTGAATCGGCAACTAGGAAATGGGCTGGATGGCCGCAAGGGAGCCAAGTTGAATTGGCTTGTTCGCGCCCGCCTGCTCGGCGGTCAGAGCTGCTGCCGTGGCAGTGATTACGGCTTTCGCTAATTCCTCGTACTCCCCGCTAACCGGCGCTACGGAAGCAATGGATGCCGCAATTTCCAGTTCTGTCAGAATGTCCGCAACTGTTGTACGGGCGCTTAGGCGGTCGCGAATTTTCTGCGCCGTCTTGCGAATCGCCGCCGAGTGCTGCGTGTCAACATGGAGATCGGCCAGCAACACGCCCTCTAGGCTAACAATGCCCACCGTCAAATTACCTAAAGCGCCGGATACGGAGGTTTCTGCTTCCGCGCTGTTCCGGTAAGCTGCATAAACAGCAAGAGCCGCGTTATAGGCTTCTGCTGCTTTGTTGAATTCCGGAGCATAGGAAGGGAAGTCTGCCGCAATACTCACGCGCAGCGAAGTCAAAGCGCCGTACGCCAGCGTCATCGTGTCAAAGGCAGCGCCGTCAAAAGCATTAATTTGGTTAGGGTGTTGCGACTGCGTATGGCAGCCGGTAGTGATAAACGAGGTAACGAGCAGCAGGGAAGCTGCCGCCGTTGCTGATTTCAGCTTGGGTAACATCATGCTGCCCACGAAACTAGAAACTGCTGGTTCCCTAAGTGCTCCTGAAATGGGGTAAACCATTGAAACTGCTCTGATTAAGAAGCAAATAGAGACTGTGACCGGAACGAAAGCGGTTACGGAAACATCTAACTTGTAGAGGAGAAGAAAAAGATGTTCAAAAAGTCAGGCTGGGCAGCGTTTCTAGCCATGTTGGCAGTGCTGATGCTTGCTCCGGCGCCAGCTCATGCTGGAGGCGTCGCATTCGGATTCGGGGTAGCAGCTCCTGTTTATCCGTACCCGTATGCTTACGCGTATCCATACGCAGCGCCTTATTCCTATGCGCCCTACGCTTATCCGTTCGTCAGTTTCGGCTATTACGGCTACCCATACTATCGCAGCTATCCTTACTATCGCGGCGGTTACGGACGCTACGGAGCCGGTTACGGCTATTACGGAGGTTATCGCGGCGGCTATGGTGGATACCGAAACGGCTATGTCGGCTCGCGTGGCTACGCTGGTGGTTATCGTGGTTTTGCAGGTGGGTCCCGCAGCTTCGGCGCACGGCGTTAATAGCTACCTGCTAACGAATGCAGTAAGATAACGCTAAGCTATATCTAACCGGCGAGGAGCTGGCAGAGGATGTTTCTGCCTGTTTACGCGTAAATGCCATGGTCAACTTACTGTTTTCCCCTGCCTTGCTGTTAGCAGCCGAGCCAACTCTCGGCAGCCGAATTGTGGACGGGCTGTTTGACGATACCTTTTCCGGCATTTATCGACTTTCGCCCTTTGATTGGGCCTTGCTCCTGCCCTACTTTTCCATCCTGTTCGTCCTTTCGATCTACGGCGTACACCGGTATGAAACCATACGGCGCTACCGAAAGCATCGGAAAGCGCTTCTGCACGCTGCTCCCCGGCAGTTCGCGCAACTGCCCTGCGTCACGGTTCAACTGCCGCTTTATAACGAGCGCTATGTGGTGGAACGACTGCTGGAAGAAATTGTTCAGTTGGATTATCCGGCGGAGCTGCTGCAGATTCAAGTTCTGGATGATTCGACCGATGAAACCCACGCCTTTACGGAACGGTTGTGCAATCAGTACAAAGCTGCCGGTTTCCCGATGGAGTACCGTCATCGGGCCAACCGTCACGGCTTCAAAGCCGGTGCGCTGCAGGAAGGCTTAGAAACAGCCACCGGCGAGTTTATCGCCATTTTTGATGCTGACTTCCTTCCGCCGCGTGACTTTTTGCGCCGCACGGTCGATTATTTTACGGACCCGGAAGTCGGGGTGGTGCAAACTCGCTGGACTTATCTCAACAAAGAATTCAACATACTGACGCAAGTGGAAGCCATGCTGCTGGATGGGCATTTTGTTCTGGAGCATGGCGCCCGTTGTGGCTCCGGCCTGTTCTTCAATTTCAACGGCACGGCGGGAATACTGCGCCGTAAGATGATCGACGATGCAGGCGGCTGGCAGCACGAAACCTTAACCGAAGACTCGGATCTCAGCTACCGGGCGCAACTGAACGGCTGGCGCTTTGTGTACGCGCCCGACGTGGAATGCCCGTCAGAGCTGCCTGTTGAAACCTACGGTTTTCAAGTGCAGCAAGCCCGTTGGGCAAAGGGGCTCACGCAAGTTGCCCTCAAGCTGCTTCCCCGCATCCTGAAAGCGGAGCTGCCCTGGCGGGTGAAAGCGGAAGCGTTCATGCACTTGACGCCCAACATTTCGTATCCGCTCATGCTGATCGT
>CAXTWT010000249.1:0-7403 GCA_964247955.1 uncultured Bryobacteraceae bacterium | reverse complement strand
GCCGCCCGGCTTGCTGGTCGTTAAATCGATTTCATTGACAAAGGGAGGATTAGAGGCATCCCGCTGTGAGGTGTAGAGCATGCCGTAGTCGTACATGATCCCTGCTCCCGCGCGGAAGATTTCGCGCCCGTCTCCGCGCGGATCAAAGGCCAGTCCCAGCCGTGGCGAAAAATTCGTGTACCGGTTGTTGGCGAAAGACCGGGGTATTCCTGCATCGCCGATATAAAGCGCACCGGCGGGAGCGCCCGGATACACAGTGCTGTGTACACCGTTCAGAAAATTTGGAAGTGAAAATGCAGAGCCGCGATTATGGTAATCGTACGGCCACAGATTCGGCTCCCAACGCAAGCCCGCGTTCACGGTTAAGCGCGTGTTGACTTTGAATACGTCCTGTACGTACAGAGCAGGGATGGACATTCTGGTGGTCGGCTGCTGCGGCAGGCTTTGAGAAAAGCCGCTCATGGTGCCCGTCAGGAAATCCAGGATGGGATCTTTGCTGGCAGTGCCGTTGAAAGTAAAACTGCCGTTTTGTAGATACCCGGCAAGAATGTTGTTCTGCGTGCGAATGTAATCGACGCCGAAGCCGATATGATGCTTGCCGCGAACCAGATCAATATCGTCCGAAAATTGATAGGTGTTGACGTTGAAATGTCCCGGCGAGCAGGTGCCGCATCCGACGTTGAAGCCGCCGTTGGTTACGCTCAGGCGGAAGTCGTTCGGAACGAATGTGGTGATGTTGATTCCCAGGTCATGCGCGTTGAAGAAGTTGGAATTCGGCCCGCGATAATCAGTTCTGCGCGTGAAAGTAGCATGAAACGAGTTCACAGTTGTAGGAGTGAACGTATAGGTGTCGCCAACGGTTACGGCGTGTACTCCCTCATCGTTTCCAGGAGTTCCCGTGGTTAGGATGTTGGTCGCATCGAAAAAGGCGGGTTGCAGGTATTTGGTCCTGAAGTAACGGCCGAACACGCTGTGCTTTGCGCTTTGCACCCAGTCCATGCGCCCGACGCCCTGGTCTTCGTTTTGGATGATCGGTGTTGCGTAAGTAAGTCTCCCGCAGGGATCACTGGTTTTGGGCAGATAACTCACAAGTTTCAGCGCGGCTGGATCATAAGTAAGGCCGGAACTAAATACATTACCGGTATTTGAAATGGGTCTGCCAGTGCCTGGATTTTGAATGACCCGAGTCTGGTGATTGGACTGACACGCTGCCGATTCAGCCGCGCTGAAATCACCGGCCAACTCGGCGGCTGTCGGCACATAAGCAATGGAGCTTTGCGACACATTGCTGATTCGCGTTCCCTGGTAGCCGCCAAAAAAGAACAGTTTGTCTTTAATGACGTGCCCGCCCACGGTTCCGCCAAATTGATTTCGTTTTAAAAGGTCATGAGTTGAAGCGAAATAATTACGGGCGTTAAGATCGCCGTTGCGCAGAAACTCAAACAAGTCGCCGTGCAGATCATTGGTTCCCGACTTGGTGATGATGTTGACCACTCCGCCGGGCTGGCCGCCGTTGCGCGCCGGCAAAGCATTCGTATCGACGCTGAACTCCTGCAGAGCATCGGGGAAGGGAAACGGCAGGTTCACGTTTGTCATCGTGTCGGTGTTGTCGCCGCCGTCGAGCAGGTAATTGGTTCCATTCCCCTGCCCACCGCCCACGGAGATTGTGGTGGAACTGAAATAGTTTTTGCTGGTGCTCATGTCGCCTGCCGGGGTAACCACAGCAGCGCCGGAGATCAATACCAATTGTGTCGGCTGACGGCCGTTAAGGGGCAAGTCCACAATCTGCTTCTGATTGATGACCTGGGAAACGGAAGTCTGCTCTGTTTGCACCATCGCAGCGCCTGCGGTCACTTCTACGTTTTCCGACACGGAGCCAACCTGGAGCTTTACGTCCAGCGTCGGGCTGTTGCCGACCTCCAAAACGATGCCGGTCTGCACAAAAGTTTTAAAGCCGGACATGGAAACTTCCAGGCGGTAGGGGCCTACGGGAAGATTGGGAAGAGTGTACTGACCATCCGTACCGGAGGTCGCATCATGCACAACGCTTCTTTCGGTTTCGATCATCCTAATGGCGGCGCTAACGACTGCCGCCCCAGTCTGGTCAGTCACTTGACCGCTTACTGTTGCATTTGCCACCGCTTGGGCATATACTAACCCTGTCGGAACGGCAAGCGAACACGCAAGCCAAAAAACAGACACAAGTCGAACAGAGACTTCCCTGAACATCAAACCTCCCACAGCAACATGCTTTGTCGACTACTATACACCCCGGCTTTGGGGGCGGTAGCCGACATCTTGTCACTCGTTTGTGGTGATAATGCCACCCTCTCCTTCCTGAATCAACCGTCTATTGCTAGTAAAAACTAATTTTGCAGTGTAAAACATGCCTCCTCTGTGATGACTGTTGAACTACACAAAATAAGTTATGAAGCGTTCTAAGCTGATTGAAACTATGTTGCACACTGCGAAACATGGTAGAGGTTTTGCATTTCTTTTGCGGCATAAGTCGATGATGCGTTTAGCTGAACTCAGCCTTATCCATGTCCGATAGAAATACAACCAGACTCTGCCTGTTTCCCAAACATGGATGGGACCGGACACGAGAATTACGCAAGCAAACTGGAGAACCCTTTGAATGCAGCTACAGAAAGTGTTTGCCTTCGCATCCTTTTGCCTTGTTGTTTCGGGCAAAGCAGCCGATTTCCAGGTTAACGATTACGGCGCGAAAGGCGATGGCCAAACTATCGACACGACGGCGATCCAGAAAGCCATTGACGAAGCCGCCAATTCAAAAGTGCCGCGAACTGGACTTTTACCGATACAAACATCCAGACTGCCGATGGCAAGCAGGTGGTTATCGGCGATTCAAAAAACATTCAAGGATTGACGCCGTAGTGGCTGAAAGACGGAAACCTGGGCTGTTGGATCACTGAGCTTCAGGGCCGCCTTCGCGTTTCATTTCGCGGTTAATCAGGAAACTCACCTTTTCGCCGATCTCGCGCATTAGAGTGTCTAACTCCCCAATAATTTGTTCGTGCTTAACAATAAACTCGGAATGTTCCTTGATCCGGCGTGCGGCCCGTGCTTCCAAATGGGCATGCACCAGCATCGCGTCGTCTAAATCCTTGTGCCCTTGTTCAAGCGCCCGGAGCCGGTGTTCAAAGTCGGGTGTATTTGGTGTGTCTTGAGCCATAATCAGTTCTTTTAAGGAGGTTCGCGCTCGCACCGCTGCTGTTTTTAATGCTACATAGCCCCGGACGGCATCTCCATCAGGCTGTCGTTCGGATACACGTGATTGACATTTTCCGGCGTGACTAGCTGGTGCTTTACAAACACTGCCGGAGGGACCGGCTTACGATTCAAAATGTCCAATGCGACGCGCAGCAGATCTTCGCCGTAACGTTCGGGAAAGTAAGCTACGGAGCCGATGAGCCGAGTTCCCGGCTGACGAAGCTCGCAACGGCCCTCGGGTGATGCGTTCTGCCCCATAATCGCGCACATCTCCCCGCGCCCAGCTTCCTGGAAGGCGCGCAAAGCCCCTAACGCGCTCGCATCATTGATCGCTCCAATCAGAAAACGGCGCGAGCGGCTGGAGCGCAAGTGTCTCCGCATCGATTCGAAACTCTCGGCGAAACGCCCGTCCCCATTAAGAAACGTCACGCGGCAACTGTCCAGCTTCGGCAACACCTCTTTCATTCCGGCAAGCATGCCGGTCAGACGCATGCGGGGAAGCTGACCGGCGCGGGCTAATTCCATCAACACGATTTCATCCGCTTCACTCTGCCAGTGATGCTTTGCCCAGCGGCCCACGTATCGTCCGCCTATCAGGCCGGCTTCGTAGTTGTTCGCGCCGTAGTACGTCGCGCCGGGGTGCGGAATATCGATGGCGATCAGTGGAATACCAGCCTCACGATACTTAGCCGCCAGTACCGGAGCAATGTTTTCGTCCGTTTGAAATTCGATTACCAGATCCACTTTTTCCCGAACCAAAAGATCGGCATTCCGCTGCGCAATCTTCGCGTTGTAGCGATTATCCAGCGAAATCAATTCAACCCCTTCCGCCGCTGCCGCCCGTTGTAGTCCTTGGGAAACGTCCTTTGAGAACTGATAATCCGTGCCTTGCGCCGCATACCCCAACCGGTAAAGCTTCTGCTTGAATGGGCGAACGCAGGACTGATAGAGATTCTCACCCACTTTTTCCACCATCCCGCAACGCTCCAGCGTGTAGAGCAGGCGAAACGTCATGGTTTTCGGCAAGCCGCTGCGCGTGGAAATTTCCCGCAAGGGAAGGGCTTCGCCGGCGGATCGAAATGCGGAAAGCAACTGCGAGGAGTGAACAACCGACTTGACTAAGTAAGGGTCCCGGGTTTTGGATTCTACTGGCATATTAACCTCTGAACAGGGAGGAACGCTGATATTCCTTATCGCTGCGTCGTAGTTGTTCTGCATTGTAGAACAACTCAATCAATAAAAGTTTTAGTTATTGGCAGCGGTAAAGCCTGGTATTCTGTTCTTTCCGCACTGGTTAGTTTCGCATTGCAAAATCTCCCAGCCGCACGGAAAACCACTACAGTTTCGCCGTGAAGTAGGCTACCATTGCACTTCGGCACGGTCCATATATGCAATCGCAGCTATCCGATAAAGTTTTTCGCGCTTTAGAAACATTTCGCATTGAACTTCCTTCCTGGGGTTTTGCTAACACCGGCACGCGGTTCGGTAAATTTCTTCAGCCCGCAGCCGCTACGGGCATCGAAGACAAGTTCAGCGATGCCGGCCAGGTTCACGCCTTGACGGGCATCTGCCCCACAGTAGCTTTGCATGTTCTTTGGGACTTTCCTGAAGGGGTGAAGAGCGTCGGCCAGATTGCTGCGCTTAGCAATCAGTATGGGGTTCGCCCCGGCGCTATCAATCCGAACTACTTCCAGGATCAGATCTATAAATATGGTTCTTTCGGAAGCCCGGACGAGGCGGCCAGAGCGGAAGCGTTTCGCCATACGATGGACAGCATTGAAATAGCCAAGCAGATTCATAGCCGCGACATTTCACTGTGGTTTGCCGACGGGTCGAACTATCCGGGAACAGCGAGTATTCGTCAACGTAAGCACTGGTTTGAAGAGTTGTTGAAGACCTCGCACGCCGAACTCTCGCCTAGTCAACGCTTGCTGGTGGAATACAAACCGTTTGAACCGGCTTTTTACCACACCGACATTGCCGATTGGGGAATGGCGCTGCTGCTGGCGCGCGCTGCCGGTCCGCAAGCAAAGGTGCTGGTCGATACCGGACATCATTACCAGGCGCAAAACATTGAGCAAATTGTGTCCTGGCTGCTGGACGAGAATATGCTGGGTGGATTCCATTTCAATGATCGCCGTTATGCGGATGACGATTTGACCATGGGCTCCATCGATCCGTATCAGGTGTTCCGCATCTTTCACGAAATTCTGTTTTTCGAGTGGGAAACGCAAGGACGCGCCGACATTGCCTATACCATCGACCAGAGCCATAATCTGAAAGGCAAAATCGAGGCAATGATCCAGACGGTCGTCATGGCGCAGGAGCTTTTCACCAAAGCCGCTCTTGTCGATTATGCTCCCTTGAGCGCTGCTCAGAAAGACTGCGATCTGGTGCGCGCCGAGTCCTGCCTGCAGGATGCTTTCGCGACCGACGTTCGCCCCCTCATCCGCGAATGGCGGAAATCAAAAGGCTTGCCGGAGAACCCGATGGAAGCCTTCCGCGAGAGCGGCTATCTGCAACGAATCACGCAAGAGCGTGCTGCGAAAAATATGGCGGGTGTCACTTCGTACGCTTAAATCGAGTCTTAAGTAGCGAGATTTCCATGCCTCAAACAACTGAAACTGTTCACCTTCAGGATCTCTGGGACGAAAGGGAAGCCGCCAAGTTCGGCGATGACCCACTCAGCCTTCTGCGTTATCGGTCCAATTTGCTGGGAGCGGACCTGCGGATTACTAATTTCGGCGGCGGTAATACCAGTTCCAAAATCGAGTTGCCGGACCCATTCACGGGAAAGCCCGTTCGGGTGTTGGCGGTAAAGGGCAGCGGCGGCGACCTGGGCTCGATTGGGAACTCCGGTTTTGCGCTAATCTCTCTAGACCGGCTGGAGCAGTTGAAAGAACTATATCGCGGCGAAGAGCATGAAGACGAGATGGTGAGCTATTATCCGATCTGCGCTTATGGCCAGAATCGCGTGGCCGCCTCCATTGATACCCCGCTTCATGCCTTTCTGCCGTTTGCGCATGTGGATCACCTGCATCCGGACTGGGCCATTGCGATTGCCGCGAGCGCCAACGGAAAGGCAAAGCTCGAAGAATTTAACAAGCGTTTCGGCCGCAACGTTCAGTGGCTTCCCTGGCAGCGTCCGGGTTTCGAACTGGCGCTGCAACTGGAAAAGATAGTGAAAGACAATCCCGGCTGTGATGGTGTTCTGCTGGGCAGCCATGGTCTTTTCACCTGGGGCGACACGCAACGCGAGTGCTATCTGAATAGTATCCGCACCATCGATCAGATGGGTGAGTTCATTCTCGAACATCAGAAGAAAGGCGGTCCGCTGTTCGGCGGTTTGAAGCACAAGCCGCTTGAAGCTCGCCGGGAAATCGTCACAAAGATTCTTCCTGCGCTGCGCGGCATTGCTTCTTCCAATCGCCGGGTGATCGCGCACTACACCGATCATGAAGACGCGCTGAACTTTGCCGGATCGGAATGGGCGCAAGAGTTGGGCGGACTCGGGACAAGCTGCCCCGATCATTTCCTGCGCACACGGATCTGCCCCATGTTCATTGATTGGAATCCAGTCGAGGGAAACATTGATGCTCTTAAAACTTCGCTTGCCGAACGCGCCGGCGGTTATCGCACGGAATACGCCAACTACTACAAAGACTGGGCCACGCCCGAATCTCCCAAGCTCCGCGACTCCAATCCGTCGGTAGTGGTGGTTCCTGGGCTTGGCGTTTTCGGTTTCGGCAAGAACAAAAAAGAAGCGCGCATCACCACCGAGTTCTTCATCAACGCCATTCACGTCATGGCGGGCGCCAATGCTCTCAACAGCGGCGGAGATCCGCAAGGCTTCTACCCGCAGGCGCGGCGCGCGGAACAGTCAAAGCAATTCGCCAGCTACAAAAATTATGTGGCGCTGCCGCGCTCCGAAGCCTTTCGCATCGAATACTGGGCGCTCGAAGAAGCCAAGCTGCAACGAATGCCTCCCGAAGCGGAGTTCAGCCGCAAAATCATGCTGGTTGTCGGAGGAGGCAGCGGCATCGGGCGTGAAGTCGCGCTGCTGCTGGCGAAAAAAGGCGCGCATGTGGTTGTGGCTGATCAGAATGCGGAAGGAGCGAAAGAAGTTGCTTCGGAAGCAGCGGCGGTATCGTCATCCGAAAACGTTGCCG
>CAXTWT010000248.1:0-7429 GCA_964247955.1 uncultured Bryobacteraceae bacterium | reverse complement strand
TCAGCCTGGGCAGCTTTGTCATGTTCAATACCTATATGGGCATGCTGATCTGGCCCATGATCGCCTTCGGCTGGGTGGTTAATCTGATGCAGCGCGGAACAGCATCCCTCAACCGCATCAACGAGATCCTGCACGAGCGTCCGACCATTGCCCGGCCTAAGGGAGAAGTCATCAGTCCCGCCAAGTATTCCGCTGAGATCGGCTTCCGCAACATTTCAACGCAATTCGGCGGCAGGACCGCGCTGGACGGCATCAATCTAACGATTCATTCGGGAGAAACGGTGGCCGTGGTGGGCCATACCGGAAGCGGCAAGACAACGCTGGTCAGCCTGATTTCCCGCATGATGGACCCGTCGAGCGGCGCTGTTACTTTCGGCGGCGCGGACCTGCGCCAGTTTGACCCGGAAGAGTTACGGCGGCAGATCGGTTTTGTTCCGCAGGAAACTTTTCTTTTTAGCGCGACCCTGGCGGAGAACATCGCCTGGGGGGTACCGGACGCATCCATAGATCAGATTCGCTGGGCGGCGGATGTCGCCGGACTGATGACGGACATTGAAAGCTTTCCCGACGGCTTCGATACCATGATTGGCGAGCGCGGCTTAACACTTTCCGGCGGTCAGAAACAGCGGACAGCTATTGCGCGGGCGATCCTGCGCAATCCGCGCATCCTGATTCTGGATGACGCGCTGTCGAGCGTTGATACAGTAACGGAAGAACGCATTCTGAGCGGCCTGGCAGGGGTGATGCAGAATCGCACGACGATTCTGATTTCTCATCGCGTGTCTACCGTTCAGAATGCCGACCGCATTATTGTGTTAAGCCACGGCAGTATAGTAGAAACCGGTACGCACGAGGAGTTGCAGCAGCGGGACGGCTATTATGCCGAGTTGTACCAGAAGCAACTGCTCGAAGAGGAATTGGAGGCGATCTGATCTATGTCCGATAACAGAATAAACAGGCGCAGTCTGCTGAAAGCCGTTCCCTTCCTGGGAACGACGGCTGCGCTTTTGCCGAAAGTTTTGAGCGCGCAGGAATACCGCATTGCGGGCGCTGACATTAAGCTGGGAGTCGCTTCTTACTCCTTCCGAAAATTCAGCAGAGCGCAAGCGATTGGGATGATGAAGGAGCTAGGCACTCCCTATCTCAATGTAAAGGACTTTCATCTGAAGCTGGATAGCACGCCGGAGGAGATTGACGCCGCGAAACGGGAGTTTGCGGACGCAGGCATCATTCTGGTAGGTTGCGGAAACGTTTCTTTTCAAAAGGATGATGAAGCGGATATTCGCAGCAAGTTCGAATATGCGAAACGCGCCGGGTTTCCGCTGATCGTCTGCGCTCCAACGGCAATAACGCTGCCGAAACTGGAAAAGTACGTGAAGGAGTACAACATTAAGATTGCGGTCCATAATCATGGGCCGGAAGATAAAAACTTCCCCACTCCGCAAAGCGTCCTGCAAGCGGTTAAGAATATGGACCCACGGTGCGGATTGTGCATGGATATTGGGCATACCTCGCGTACCGGCGCAAATATCGTGGGGTCGATTGCCGAAGCCGGGCCGCGCCTGCTGGATATGCACACCAAGGATCTGGCCGACCCGATGGTGAGGGACAGCCAGGTGGCGGTAGGCGAGGGCAAGCTGCCGATCCGCGAAGTGTTTGCGCAACTGGTCAAGATAAAGTACAACGGTTCCGTTAATCTGGAATACGAGATTCAAGAAAACGATCCCCTGCCCGGCATGAAAAAGAGCTTCGCTTATATGCGGAGCATTCTCGGCGGCATGCAGAACGGAAAAGATAACTCCTGGATCAACGATCAGGCACGGCCGTTGCAACGGCCGCAGGGATAGTAGCTTCCAGTTCAGGAATTTCGATCAGGGTTTTGGTGCCTTCGCCCAGCCTGCTGTCAATCTCCATGCGATAGTGTCGGCCAAACAAAACGCGCAAACGTTCGTTCACGTTGGTTACGCCAATTCCGCCCTCTCCCGAGATTAAACGGGCGAGCCGTTCTTCTTCGATGCCTAAGCCGTCGTCTTCAATCGAAATACAGAGCCGAGCGTCTTCCAACCATGTGCGCAGCCAAATGGCCCCTCCTTCCACCTTGTTGGAAAGGCCATGTTTGATGGAGTTCTCGATGATGGGTTGCAGAATCATGCTGGGAACCAGGCGATGGAGGGTCCGGCTGTCAATTTCCTTTTGGAAGCGCAGCTTGTCTCCGAAGCGCGTAATTTCAATCGCGAGATAGTCGTCAATAAATGAAATCTCTTCGTGCAAGGGCGACAGGTTATCGGTTTTGCGCAGGAGGCGCCGAAGAATGTTGGACAGCTTGTAGATCATGGAACGGGCGCGGTCGGGGTCAATGCGAATCAGAGTGGAGACGGAGTTGAGCGTATTGAAAAGGAAGTGCGGGTTGATCTGATTGGTTAAAGCGGCTAAGCGGGCTTCCGTAAGCAGCGCGCGCTGCGCTTCGAGCTGCTTTTCGTTGCGGAAGCTGCTCCAGATTCTGATCGGAAGCGAAACAGCAAACAAAGTGGTTACCGCGCAGGCGGCCCAAAGCCCGATACCTTTGTGCGGCATGCCCTCGAAAAGGAAGAAAGTGTTGTGGACATCAAAGGTCTTGAACACGGCCCAGCGTAATAATTCTGTAATCACTACGATGGCGTTGCACACCACATTGAAAGCGGCCAGCGCGACCACGCGGCGCTGAATAGCGTTGCGGTTCAGCCGCAAAACCTGACGCAGCAGCCGGTACAGATTGAGATCGAAGAAGGGCGAAAAAGACCAGACATCTTCTTGTTCAGGCGCAAGATCGTGCATGAGAGCGCCCAGGACACCGGCAGCGGCAAAAAGCGGCATGGACATGAACTTGCCGTCGAACATATCGGGCACGGAGACGCACAACCCGGTAATCAGCCCGGTGACATAGCCGCCCAACATGCCCGCGATTTGAGCGCCTTCGAGCGCCAGATCGATAAACGAGTATTGATTCCTGCTCAGGATACGAACGCCCGCGCTCGCTCCGAAGATCACGGCAAACACAAAAGCGAGCTGCAGGCGCTCCTTAACCGTGCGCTCGTCCCGTAGGAGTATCTTCTGAATGCGGGCAAAGCGCATCAGTATGCTCGCAATCGAGGCGGAAACCGCTACTTTCAGAAGAAGCGCGGCTAATTGCTGTTGTTCAAGCATAAATGGAGACGGCTTCTATAATAGTGGTTTCATTGTCCCAACACGATTTCCAGTTAAACAAAGTTGCCGAAGCTGATTTTCCGAGCCGGTTCGGGCATTTTCGAATTTACGGTTTTGAAGGCGTTCGCCCCCAGGAGATCGAGGAAGCCCTTGCTCTCAAATTAGGCGACGCTTCGGCCGCATCAGGTCCGCTGCTCGTGCGCATTCACTCACAGTGCTTAACGGGCGACGTGTTTCACAGCCTGCGCTGCGATTGCCGGTCACAGTTGGAACTGGCGCTGGATCAAATTGTGCAGGAAGGGCGCGGGCTTCTGATTTACGAGCACCAGGAAGGCCGGGGCATCGGCCTGCTGAATAAGCTGCGCGCCTATGAGCTGCAGGATCAGGGCCTCGATACAGTGGAAGCGAACGAAGAACTAGGATTCGATGCTGATCTGCGGGATTACGCGCTGCCCGCCGCCATTTTGCAGTATTTTGGAGTAAAGCAAGTGCGCTTGCTGTCCAACAATCCTGATAAACGGGCTGCTCTCGAAAATGCCGGAATCCAAGTGGTGGAACTGGCTCCGATTATTGTGCCGCCGCTCGAAACAACCGCCGAATACCTTCGGACCAAGCGCGAAAAGATGGGGCATTTGTTTTGATTTGTGCATGGGAAATTTTATACCCCATAAAAAGAGTAGAAGAATTTTATGTCAGCTCTTGGCCTGTAGGTCATGAATGGAAATGCGGCGAGTAATTCATCGAAGATGGTAGCGGTACTAACGCTTTGCCTGAAAGCGGTGCTCCGTTGCGGGTTTAAGTTTCCAAGACTGTCGATAAATTGACCCCATGCCGAATGTAGCCTGACAGGGGTCTCTGCAATAAGCTCCATGTTGTCTGTGTACTCAGAAGGAAACAATCTTCTGTAGGACTCGTAATTGTAGAGCCACGAGAGTCCTTCCACAAACTGAGCGTCAGGATGGAATCGAGAGATATATCCAAACATCTCTTTTAATTCCGCAAGCCGATCAGCTATATGGCACCTGGAGAGAGGACTTTGTACAGAGGAAAAATTATTTTTAAAGTGCATGATAACTGTCGTTCCTCGGCAGTCGAAGCCCATGCACCCAAATCTTTTTGTTTTGCCTTCCGTTTTCGATGGTGTGCCTTTGCATAGCTCAAAGGCTGTTCGAGCTAGCGATTTTTCTTCGCTGCTGCTTCGTGCGAAAAGGAGCTTCCATAAAGGATGTTGAGGATTGAAGTCCCAATCCGGTATACCAATTCTTTTGTAATACGAAGTGTATTTCAGCAGGCTTTCCTCCAAAGAGACATCGGCGATGCGGGAAACATGGCGCGCGAAAAACTCTTGGATCTCAAAGAACTCGATTGGGTAGCTCATTTGACTAATTCCGCTCCAAAGGCAGGAAGCTCAGGCGTCCTTAGCTAGTCATACTCTGCGCATAAACTTTAATTAGAAGACGCGCTTCCAGTTTTCCCCTTGCGGACTTTCGGTTTGACGGCGGTTTCACGCCCGGACCAGTGGCCCAGCCGGAACCTCCGTGAGTAGTCGGCGGACACGTTCGCAATCGTGACAGTGATGGAGCCGCCCGCGTCGCACTCGTACAACTCTTCAATTTGTTCTCCGCTGCCGTGATTGTTGACCGGCACAGCGCTCAGGTCCGCGACATCTTGCAGCGCCGGATCGAAGGGAAACCGGATCTCATCCCAGAAAGTGACATCGCCGCTGGGCGTTCCGTCCTCCGCACGATGACTGCACTCCAGATAACGGAAGTGGCCGATGTTATGCACCGGGTGGTAAATCCGGTGCCGAGTCAGATTAGGCTCGCCGGGCGAAGGCAGGCTGACGCCTTTTTCGAAAAGCGGATCGAAGGCAATGCGGGAACCGAAATCCGCTTCCCGCCAAACGCCGAAGTAGCGGGTCAAACGCTCCGAAAGACGGTAAGTTCCCGGCTGATCCGCCTGGATCGCTAACCCAATCGCCGTGGCCGAACGGGTATAAGCAGAACGCCGCACCCGCCGCCCAAAACGCTCGCGCAGCACGCGCGCCACCAGCGGGAGTTCGCTGCCGCCCCCGGTGATATAAAGCGCCTCCAGTTGCGAGTTGCCTACTCGTGTCAGCAACTCTTCGGATGCGCTGAGAGTTTCTTCTACCAGCGGCCTGGCTCTTTCGTAGAAGTCAGAAACCGGCACTGTCACCGTTTCCCATTGAGGATTGGCAACTTCCAGATCAATTGAAAGCCGCCGCGTGTTCGGATGAACGGCTTCTTTTTTGGTTCGGCATTCCTCGAGCAAGCGGAACCACGCGCCCGCCGACAGCGCATCCCGCTGCGCCAAATCAATACCGGCTGCTTCCAGAGCAAGTTCCGCCAGGATTTGATCGAAATCGTCGCCGCCAATCGTCCCAATGCCTTCGGAGGCAATCACATAATGGACTTTCTCATCCAGCGTCACCAGCGAAGCATCAAAGGTTCCGCCGCCCAGATCGTAAACAAGAATGGTTTCGCCCCGCGATTTCGTTTGCCGATGCCCAAACTCGATGCTGGCCGCGCTCGGTTCATTCAACACGCCAAGCACGTGAAACCCCGCTGCGCGGAAGGCTTCCACCGTAAGAAAGCGCTGGTTGGTATTGGCATTCGCCGGAACGCCCAGCACCGCTTCGAGCTTTTCTCCCGGCGCAAGCGGCAGAGTTGATTGTTCGCGCAGGCTCTTCGCTAAAGATTTTGTTAGCCCTTCCAGCAGTTCCGTTACAGGCGCCTTCTGCGCGCCCAGATCAAGAACCGTACGCGGCCCGGCATCCTCCAGCAGCCGCTTGATCGAACGAATTACGGTCCAGAAAGGATCAGCCTGCATCTCCCACGCCTCCCACCCATAGCGCCGTTCGCCGTCGCGCAAAGCAATCAGGGAGGGGTACCAGTCAGCGACGGAACCATCCGGAAGCTCAAAGGAAAGGAGCGGATAGTTGCCTCGGTCCGCTGCCGCGATCACAATCCGGTTGGTTCCAAAATCAATCCCCAACTTCATCTTGTCCAGTCTAGCGGCTTCGCTGCCTATTGTTCGGTGCGCTAGAATGAAACCCTTACGACTAGAAGTCTTCTAATGCAAAGGAGCTATCATGGCACTCACGGCAAAGACGCGAAATATCGGCAACGTGGCGATTTTGGATCTGCACGGAAAGATCACTCTGGGAGAAAACACTGGAATCCTGAGAGATGAACTGAATTCCCTGCTCGCCCAGGGGCACAAGAACATTCTTTTGAACATGGGCAACGTCAGCTATGTGGACAGCGCCGGTCTCGGCGAGCTGGTAGGGGCTTACACCACCGCCACGAATCAGGGCGGCGCGGTCAAGCTGCTGAACCTGCAAGGCAAAATGAAGGACCTGATGCAGATTACCAAGCTGCACACCATCTTCGCCATCTTCGAAGATGAGCAATCCGCTGTGTCCAGCTTCAGCGCCGCTGCGAAGGCATAGTCAAGGGAAATAACTGCTTCTTGCCGGACCTAAACGGCAAGAAGCAGAAGCTTCAAAAGCTGGAATCTTACGGTAAGCTTTGCCGCGCTGTAAGATGTCCGGCTACTTTACCTTCTGGAACCGTAAGGGGTCCAACCTTCGCTAACTTATAGGAAAGATTGTTTCCGTATAGCCGACTGTCCGCCCAAGTGAAATCACTTCGGTAAACACCACTGGCACCCACAGCCAAAACCCCACGGTTGCCTTACGATTCTAGAAGGGGTGAGAAATGCTGCACACACAGTTCCGCGTCCCTTCGTATGGTCTGAAGCCATTCATTCGTTTCTACACAGAGCGCGAAGTTCAAATTACCGGAGCCGTTATCATCCACCCGGCCCCAGCGCGCACATGTCCCATGCTCGGCTTCTACTTCCGCGACTCCATGACCGTCAAAGACAACGGCCAACAGTTACTACGAACATCTCCAAAAACGGTTCTGGTCGGGCTGCAAACATATCGACGCATTGAAATGCACCTGACAGGTCACTTGCAATCCTTCTACATCATGTTTCGCCCGGAAGGATTCCATCGCCTCTTCTCCATACCGATGGACCAGATGACAGATGAAGACTACGATGCCCGTTCCGTCTTGGGACCGTTCATTTCTCACTTCGAAGACCGCCTCAGCGAATGCAATTCCTTTAGCGAACGGGTATGTTTAGTAGAACATGCGCTCATCAATCGCGTGCTTCAGGCGCCTGCTTTAGACGGCGTCTATTTCGCAGCAAACCAAAT
>CAXTWT010000247.1:0-7459 GCA_964247955.1 uncultured Bryobacteraceae bacterium | reverse complement strand
CACACTGAATCATAACTGAGCAATGAAACCGATCGAAGTGGGCGTTCTCGGCGGCACCGGCATGGTGGGCCAGCATTTTATCCGCTTTTTGCAGGGGCATCCCTGGTTCCAGTTAACTTGGCTGGGAGCGAGCGACCGTTCCGCAGGCAAGAAGCTGAAGGACGCTACGGCTTGGCGGCTGGAAGGCGAAATGCCTGCGTCCGCCGCCGAAATTGTTGTGTCAGATTGTAAGCCGGGCGCGGCGCCGCAACTGATCTTCTCCGCCATGGACGCCTCCGTGGCTACGGAAATTGAGCGCGATTTCGCCGGTTCCGGCCACATCGTTGTTTCCAATTCGCGGAACCACCGCATGGAACCCGATGTGCCGCTGCTCGTGCCGGAAGTGAATCCGATGCATCTGGCTGCGATTGCCTTCCAACGCAAGGCGCGCGGCTGGAAAGGCATGATTGTCACAAATCCGAACTGCTCCACAATTGTCCTCACGATGGCCTTGGCTCCCCTGGCTCCTTTCGGCATCGAACGCGTGTTGGTTTCTACCATGCAGGCCGTTTCCGGCGCGGGCTACCCTGGTGTTCCTTCGATGGATATTCTGGGTAACGCCATCCCATTTATTGGAAGCGAAGAAGAAAAGATGCAAACAGAAACGCAGAAAATTCTAGGCGCTTTTGAGAACGGACAGTTCCAGCCTCTGGCGGCCCGCGTCAGCGCCCATTGCAACCGTGTCGCCGTGGTGGACGGCCACACCGTCGCTGCTTCTGTCGGGTTCTCGCAAACCCCAACACCCGAAGATGTGCAGCACGCCATCACAAACTTTCGAGGACTGCCCCAGGATAAAAACCTCCCGAGCGCTCCGAAGCAGCCGGTTGTTTATCTGCCGCAGCCCGACCGTCCGCAGCCCCGGCGTGATGCTCACCGGGAGAACGGAATGGCTGTTTCGGTCGGGCGCATTCGTGAGTGCCCGGTCCTTGGGATCAAGTTCGTCGCTTGCGGCCATAACACGATTCGCGGCGCTGCCGGAGCTGCTGTTCTCAATGCGGAACTGATGGTCTCCGAAGGTCTCCTCGACTGAGCAGATTGCCGATGATTGTCATGAAATTCGGCGGAACCTCCGTCGAATCACAAGAAGCCATTGCCCGCGTCGTAAGCATCGTCGGACGCTTCGAGAATCGGCGTCCGGTCGTCGTCGTTTCCGCCATGGGCAAGACGACGAACAAGCTTCTAGAAGCGGGCAGGGAAGCTGCCGCCGGACGCCGCGAAGGATCGCTCGCCCTGGTGGACGAGCTTCGTGAGCATCACATGACGCACGGTTTGCCGTTGGCCGGTCCCGCCGCTGCGGAGCTGGAACGCTTTATTCGAACTCACTTTGAATGGCTCGAAGAATTAGTGAAAGGCTTATCCGTAGTAGGCGAGCTTTCCCCGCGCTCGACAGACGCCATCGCCAGCGTCGGCGAGCGCTTGTCCAGCCTGATTGTCACTTTTGCTTTGGGAGCCGCCGGGATCAGAAACCAACACATAGATTCGCGCCGGGTCATCATTACTAACAACCACTTCACGCAAGCTCAGCCGCTCTTTGAAGAGACTTACAAGCTCCTGGGCGGAACTGTGCGCCCTATCGCCGAAAGAAGCGTCGTCGTGATGGGCGGTTTCATCGGCAGCACCAGCGACGGCCAAACGACCACACTGGGACGGGGCGGCTCTGATTACTCCGCATCCATCATCGGCGCTGGAGTGAACGCCGAAGAGATCCAAATCTGGACCGATGTCGACGGCATGCTCACCGCCGATCCGCGCATCGTTCCCGGCGGTCACCGAGTGAAAAGCATTTCGTTTGCCGAGGCAGCGGAAATGGCTTATTTTGGAGCCAAAGTGCTTCATCCCGCCACGGTCGTCCCGGCAATAGAAAAGAACATTCCTGTATCCATTCTCAACTCCCGGCGGCCGGACGTGGAAGGCACGCGCATTACTTCGAAGGCCATACGGAGCAGCAACGCGGTGAAATCGATCTCCTGCAAGCGCGACATTACAGTCTTCGACATCCGTTCGACGCGTATGCTCATGGCGCACGGTTTTCTCCGCCGCATCTTTGAGGTTTTCGACCGCCACCGCACCAGTGTCGATATGGTGTCTACTTCGGAGGTAAGCGTCTCGTTGACGGTGGACAACAAAGAAAACGTTGCAGCCATCCTTGGGGATTTGCGCGAATTCGCCGAAGTGAACACAGAAGATGCGCAAGCCATCGTTTGCTTGGTTGGCGAAAACATCCGCTACACGCCCGGCATTGCAGGGCGCGCTTTCCGCGTGCTTGGCAGCAAGAACATTCGCATGATCTCGCAGGGCGCGTCGCTGCTGAACTTAGGTTTTGTTGTTTCCGATAGGGACGTGAGGGACTGCGTAGAGGCGCTTCACGATGAATTCTTTTCCGAACTGGACCCTGCCGTCTTCGCCTGACCCATTTCCATGCCAAACAAAAAACTAGCCCTAGTCGGATACGGAAAGATGGGCAAGCTCATTGCCCAACTCGCGCCGGAGTGCGGCTTCGATGTTTCCCTCACGCTCAACAGCCAAGCCAACGCAAACGGAACCGGCATCAGCAAAACCGCCTTTGCCGGTGTCGATGTCGCCATCGAGTTCTCCACGCCCGAAGCTGCGCCGATCAATTTAAAACGCTTGGCCGAAGCAGGAGTTCCGTCAGTGGCGGGCACGACCGGCTGGTTTAACCACTTGGAAGACGTTGCCGAAGCCGTCAACAAAGCCGACACGGGCTTAGTGTGGAGTCCCAACTTCTCCGTAGGCGTGGCTGTCTTCCGCAAACTGGTCGGCGTTGCTGCGCAACTGCTGCGCGACGAACCGTCCTACGGCGCGTGGGCCTGGGAAATTCACCATGACGCCAAAAAAGACGCGCCTTCCGGAACTCTTCTTCATCTCACAAAAACGATGGAAGAGAGCGGATTCGGTCGCCACATCAATATCGCTGCGAACCGTGCGGGAAAGCACCCCGGAACTCACGAAATTGGCTTCGATTCGACGGCTGATACCATTACCTTGCGACACACGGCGCGGAATCGCGAAGGTTTCGCGCGCGGCGCGCTGAAAGCGGCTCAGTGGATTGAGGATCGCAAAGGTGTTTTCACCTTTGACGAAGTTTTGTTCGGCCCTGAAGCAGCTTCTAAACCAAAATAAGGAGACTCACATGTTTACCGGATGCGGCACAGCCCTGGTCACCCCCTTTCGCCCGGATCTTTCTCTGGATGAAGCCGCTCACCGCGCTCTCGTCAACCGGCAGATTGACGCCGGAATCGATTTCCTTTGCCCTTGCGGAACGACCGGCGAAAGCCCGACCCTCAGGCCCGAAGAACACCGGCGCGTTGTCGAGATCACCGTCGAAGAAGCCCGAGGACGTGTCCCCGTCTTAGCAGGAGCAGGCGGATACGACACCCGCGAAGTCATCGAACGCATTGCCGAAATGAAAAAAGCGGGCGCTTCCGGCATTCTTTCCGTCACGCCGTACTACAACAAGCCGACCCAGGAAGGACTTTACCGGCATTACCGCGCTCTGGCCGAATCGACGGACTTGCCGATTATCGTCTATAGCGTGCAGCCTCGCACAGCTGTCAACGTGGAACCTGCTACGCTCGTGCGTCTTGCTGAAATTCCGAACATCATTGGAGTGAAAGAAGCTTCCGGCAGCATCGGCCAAATGGCAAGCATTCTGGCGCGTGTTCCCGAAGATTTCATTGTGCTGTCCGGCGATGACGTGATTACGATCCCGCTAACCGCACTGGGAGGACGCGGCGTCATCTCGGTAGTGTCGAACGAAATTCCCGCCGAGTTTGCTGAGTTGACGCACGCCGCGCTGGCAGGCGACTTCACCCGCGCCCGTTCGATACAGCGCCAATACCAGGAACTGATGGAGACCAACTTCACCGAAACCAGCCCCGGCCCGGTAAAATTCGCTATGGCCCGCATGGGATTGTTAGAACCGGTGTATCGTTTGCCGCTCGTTCCGCCGCAGCCCGCCTCGCAAAAGAAGATGGAAAGCGTTTTGGAAGGGTTGGGTTTGCTGGCAGGAGTGAAAGTTTGAAGGAAGAGATCGAAAGGCTCTTCGACGAAAAACCGTCCGTTTACTCCGAAGAACATCAACAACTATTTGTGGAGTTTCGCAGTTTATTAAATAGCGGAACGATCCGAGCCGCCGAACCCGATGCATCACAGCCGACCGGCTGGCGCGTCAACCTATGGGTGAAAAAAGGCATCCTGCTCGGCTTCCGCATGGGAGAAATTGTCGAAATGAGTGACGGCGGCCCGCTCCAGTTTTTCGATAAATCCACCTACCCGACGAAGGATCTCACAGTATCGGACGGCGTGCGGGTTGTGCCGGGAGGTTCCAGCTTGCGGGACGGCTGCTATATAGGCCGAGGCGTTACCTGCATGCCGCCCATGTACGTTAATGTCGGCGCTTATGTGGGCAACGGAACCATGATCGACTCCCATGCTCTGGTCGGCAGTTGCGCCCAGCTCGGTCAGAATTGCCACATTTCCGCCGCTTCGCAGATCGGAGGTGTTCTGGAACCGGTCGGAGCATTGCCTGTTGTCATCGAAGATGAGGTTTTGGTCGGCGGCAATTGCGGAGTCTATGAAGGCACAATCGTCAAACGTCGAGCAGTCCTGGGAACCGGTACGATTCTGAACCGTTCCACTCCTGTTTACGACCTTGTGCGCGAAAAAGTGTATCGTGCCACTGAGGACACGCCCCTTGTAATTCCTGACGAAGCAGTAGTTGTTGCGGGTGCCCGCAAGATCACTTCTGGGGTCGGAGCCGAATGGGGCATCTCGCTCTACACGCCGGTGATTGTGAAGTATCGCGATTCCGGCACCGAAAACAAAATACAACTCGAAGACCTGCTTCGTTAACGCGAGATTGGTGGAGATAGCTGCTTCCCAAAAAATGGTTGTGTCGCACCAGGTCCCATCAGGAAACAGCGCGTATCGGGGGGTAACGCCTGCCCTGTTCCATCCTAGGCGTAGATATAGCCTTTCGGCGTCTCCGCCTGTAACAGTATCCAGGACCAGGAGCGTTTTGCCTGCCTGTCGACTCACTCCTTCGACGTGTTCCATCAGGTCTGCGCCAACGCCTCGCGACTGGACCGAGCGCCGCACCGGTAGTTTGGCAACATCCGCTCGATGAAGTTGATTCGGAAGCATGGCCGTGACTATCTGAACGGTTCCTGCCAATTGCGAATCGACAAACGCTGCCAGCAGAATACGGTTGCCGCAATCCACTTCGGCAAGAACTTTTTCAAAAAAGGACTCAGCATTGGCCTTTGAAAGTGACGCCATAAAGCCGACTGATGCGCCTCCCTCCACGCAATCCAGCAGAACGTCGGCTATCGCAGTTTTCCAGTGTTTGTAGGGGGCGGGGGTAAGCTGGAAAGATGCCCTCTGCCCTCTCGTGGGATCTGCGAAGCCGCATTGTCTCCGCCTGTCAAGCCTCTGAACTCACGCAAGTCGAAGTGGCGGACGTCTTTCAGGTGCATTTGAAAACCGTCGAGAAGTTGTGGCGCCACTTTCGCCGCACCGGGTCCGCCGAAGCCAAACCGCACGGTGGCGGCGTGCCGGCGCGCTTGGCCGGGCGCGAAGAAGACCTGCGCCGCTTGGTGGCCGAACAAAGTGACCACACTCTGGCCGAGTATGTCGCCTTACTATGGGAACGTCATCAGATCGTCACCAGCGTGCCCGTGCTCTCGCGCCCGCTCAAGGTTTTGGGATTGCCACGAAAAAAAAGTCGCTCACGGCGCTGGAGCGGAACCGGCCCGAAACCGAGCGGGCGCGGCGGCGTTTTCAAACTAAGCTGAGCCGGGTGCCGCCGAGAGATTTGGTGTTTGTCGATGAAAGCGGCGCCCGCACCGACCTGACGCGCCGCTACGGACGAGCGCCGAAAGGCGAGCGGGTGCCGGAAGCGGTGCCGCACGGGCGCTGGAAGACGCTCACCATCGTAGGCGCTCTCAGCACCCAAGGCGTGCAGGCGAGCATGACGGTGGAGGCCGCCACCGATGCCGAGGTGTTCTCCACCTTTGTGCAACAAGTGCTGGCGCCCACCTTGCGTCCCGGTCAGGTCGTGGTCATGGACAATCTGTCCGCGCATAAACAGCGGAAAGTGCGCCGTCTCCTAGCCGCCTGCCGCTGCCGCCTTTGGTATTTGCCCGCTTACTCGCCCGACCTGAACCCGATGGAGTTGGCCTGGAGCAAGTTGAAAACCTTTCTGCGGGGGGCCAAAGCACGGCTCCAACCCGCGTTGGAACAAGTCGTCGGCGAGGGCTTGCGCACGATTACGGCCAAGGACGCACGGAACTGGTTTCGCCATTGTCGCTCTGCCCTATAATCACCGGAAAATTGCGATAGTGCGCCCAGGTACTGACGCCCTTCGTTGGCGCTTAATCGTCGGATTTGAACCACCAAAACAGCTTACGCAAACCGGCCACGATTCTTCAAGCATGGCTGAACACATTGGGACGACAAACACGTTGCCGCTCCCGTCCAAGCCCGTGTATGATACTCAAACGTGATGTTGTTTGCTGACTTGGCCCTTTCCCGCCGTTTGGAGCGCGCGGAAGGACACGCCTGCGCTCAATTTGCAGAGGCGCGGGGCCGTTTCTTCCCCGATAGCGGCGCCGAGTGGATGGAATACGCCGGAGCCTTTGCCGCCTTCAACGGGGCCGATTCTCCCGTGACGCAAAGCTTCGGCCTTGGCCTTTTTGAGCCGCTCAGTGGAGCTGTCTTGGACGTGATTGAACGCTTCTTTCTCCATCGCGGGGCAGTGGTAGATCATGAAATCAGTCCGCTGATTGGCGTGGCCGCTTTGAACCTGCTCTGTTCTCGCGGCTATCGACCGCTGGAGATCAGCAATGTTCTCTATCAGCCAGTGGAGAAACGAACGGCGCAAAACTCCGGCGCGATCCGGGTACTCGTGACCGGTCCGGAGGAAGCGGAGCTTTGGGCACGCATCAATGCCCAAGGCTGGGCTCACGAACACCCGGAGTTTTTGGAGCTGCTTCGCGAATCCGGTGCCCTCATTTCCGCCCGCAAGGACAGCGTGTGCTTCCTCGCCGAACTGGACAGTCAACCGGGTGCTGCAGGCGTACTATGTTTGCACGAAGGCGTAGCGCTGTTTGGCGGAGCTGCAACCGTTCCCGGCATGCGTCGTCGTGGATTGCAGGCAGCGTTGCTGGAAGAACGGATGCATTACGCCTTCGACCACGGTTGTGATCTGGCCATGATGGTGGCGGAGGCAGGCAGCAACTCGCAACGCAACGCCGAGCGACAAGGGTTCCGGATTGCCTATACGCGCACCAAGTGGCGTTTATCTTGTGAGGCGCAGTCATCGCTTGCCGCTTGTCCTAAGAACTGGAGGGTGTAAAAGAGATTGTGTAAACGGTTTTTCTCAAGGACAGAAAGGGAGAAA
>CAXTWT010000246.1:0-7493 GCA_964247955.1 uncultured Bryobacteraceae bacterium | reverse complement strand
GTTTGCCTGTAGCCGCATCAAAGGCGCGTACTTCGCCGCTTGCCATGTTCGTATAGCCGTTATCCGCCACGGCGGACCCAAGGACAATCGTATTTCCGATCACAGCGGGCGGAGACGTTTCTTCATACTCTGAAAAGTCATGCGGCGGCAAGCGTAACCCTTTTCGCAGATCAACCACGCCGTCGTCACCAAACTCCTTGCACGGTGTACCGGTGTGCGCATCCAGTGAAATTAATCTCGCGTCGATAGTCGCCAGATAGATACGGCGCTCCCCGGAAGGCGAAACCCAGGTGGAAACGCCCCGATGACTATAGTCTCCATAACCGGCATCTTTGTTGAGATGAGAATCGTAAACCCAGCGCGGCTTACCGCTTCCTGGATCGAGCGCAAACACCCGGCCCAACGGCGTGCTGACAAAGAGCGTGCCGTCCACGTAGAGCGGGGTTGTTTCAAAGGCGGTGACCTTGTTGCCCTTAGGCTGATACGCATCACCGGTTCGAAAAGTCCAGGCAATCTTGAGCGAGGAAACGTTCTGGCGATTAATGGACGTTAACGGCGAGAACCGTTGGCCTCCGGCATCATGCCCGTAAGCAGGCCAATCGCCCGTTTGCGCGGTAGCGAAACAAATGGTTGCAAGAACTGCCATAACCGAAAGAGTGCGGCGAACCTTCATGTGTCCAGTTTGCGCAATTCCGCGCCGCATGAAAAGCCCAATGGGACAGGCGGGACTTTCCCTGTGACAAACGAGCCGCTTAACTGCTTCCCCACTCTTCGGAAGACCCGGTTCGATAGCGACGGCTCCATTTCAGCTCCGTTCCGTCTTTAAGACGAATCTTTGCATCGCCATGCGTCCCGGTGCGCAGTTCTGAAATGAGGCTCACATTCACCACTTCAGAACGATTGATGCGCTGAAACATCGCCGGATCGAATTTGGCGGAAAGGGACTCCAGGCTGCTGCGCAGAATATAAGTTTTCCCACCGGAGTGGATGCAAAGGTAGTTGCGGGCTGCTTCAATCCAGTCGATGCGATGCACCTCAAGAAAGATGGAACGGTCACTCTCCTGGATGAGCAATCGTCGAACATGCGTCCGCTCCGAACGCAAGTTGGCGACGAGTTGATCGAATTGACTAGAAATCGGCGTCGTGCTGCGAACGCGGGACAACGCCTGCGCAAAGCGGTTTGGATCAACCGGCTTCAACAGATAATCAAGCGCGTGAACTTCAAAAGCCCGTAAAGCGAAATCATCATACGCCGTCACGAAGACGATTTGGACCTGCCGATGTTCGAGCGATTCGATCACATCGAAACCGCTGCAATCCGGCAACTGAATATCGAGGAAAACGAGATCAGGCTGAAGATGGTTGATGGTTTCGACCGCTTCCGCTCCCGAGGCCGCCTCCCCCACCACGCTGAAATCTATTTCGTTTGCCAACAGGTGGCGCAGTTTCCGGCACGCCGGAGGCTCATCGTCCACTAGAACAACACGGATCATTGCAAAGCGTGCTCCGTGCGAAAGGGCAGGCTGATTTGGACCATGGCTCCTCCGTCCGGTACGTTGCCCAATGTGAGATTTCCCTCAGCGCCATAAAGCCCGGCTAAACGCTCTTTGGTATTACAAAGGCCAATACCGCACTTATCCCCCTGAAGCGGAAAGCCGGGTCCGCTGTCGCGAATAGTCAAGTGAACATGACCATCCTCCAAGCGGGCTGACAAAGAAACATCAATCTGAAAGGTATGTGGATTGACGCCGTGGCGAATGGAGTTTTCAAGTAGCGGTTGCAGTAAGAGTTGCGGCACCAGCGCCTGCTTGACAGCTTCATCAACTTGTAGTTGAAGTTTGAACCGGTGTTCCAGTCGAGCCTTCATTACATTTGTATAAAGGTCCAAGAGTTCAAGCTCAGCCGCAAGAGGCACCTCCAGCGAGGAATTCTTACTCAAAAGACGGCGAAGCATTTCGCTCAATCCGCAGATCATTTTGTCAGCCTTTTGAGGATCTTCATAAACTGCGGTCGAAATAGCATTCAATGTATTGAAAAGAAAATGCGGCTCCAATTGCAGACGCAAATTCTGCGCTTGCGCTTCCGCAAGGCTCGTTTCCAGCTTGGCTTGCTGAACTTCTCGTTCACGGGCAAAACGCACCTCATGCAGCAGATAGATCAGCCCAACCCCGGACCAATACAAGACAAAGTGCTTCGCAAACTCCATCGGATAGCGTAGGGGCATATAGCCGTAATCGTAAGAACCCAAGCCGAACGCCGGAAACAGCAATGACCTTTGCGCCCACATCAGATTGGTGATGAGAAAAGAAATAAGGCAAACACTAAGAAAATGAATGGAGAGATGGTGACGCCAAGCCGCCGACGGCAGCGGAAAACGGACCGCAATCCAATAGATCAGCGGAAAAAGAGACAGCGCGGCAACGACGCCGGTTAGTTCCTCCAGAAAGATCGCAAGCGGGGAATAGTGACCGCCGCTTGCAAGCTGCTCCAGGTATTTGTAGCCAAAAAACGAGATAAATAAAATCGCGAAAACGCCAAGCGTTACGCGCCAATCCATCTCTCGCAAGGGCAGATAAGCGCGCGCAGTTGAGTTCACATCTTTACCTTAGTGGAAGTCCGTGCTGCTCAAGCGTTCCGCGCACTTCCTTTAAGGAAAGGCGCGCCGCGTCGTACTCAACAAAAAGCTCGTCTCCCGAAGGCTGAACCCGCGTGGCGAACATACCGTAAACGCTATGTATACGCGAGATATTCTCAAAGTCCTTATCCTCAAGGGCGCGGGAAAGCTTGAACGTGGTCTGCACCTTCGTCATCGGGATTCAGCATAGCATCTACTTCGAGTCCGTTTGTTTGATCTTCCAGAGAATCTGGCGCAGGATGCCAAGCCAGGTCTCCCCATCAGCATTCCGCAGGGAAAGACGATTTACCAGCCGCCTGATCTTCAGTTCCGTGGATTGCGATGTCTTTTGATTGACGTAACCGGACCGGCTTAACAGTTCCAGGAGAAGCTCCGTAAACCGGTAATACGTTTCCACCGACGCCTTGGCAGGGGGAGAAAACTCTGTTTCCTGCTGCGGCTGCTGTTCCCGGCGCAGCTCGTACAAGCAAACAGCAACCGCCTGCCCCAGATTCATCGAGCCATGCTCCTCACGCGTGGGAATACGCAGCGCCCAGTGGCAAAAGCTCAAGTCCTCGTTCGATAAGCCGAACTTTTCGGAGCCGAACAGCATCGCAACCGGCGATGACAGCGCGTGTCGGGTAATGATTTGCCCAGCCGCCTCCAGCCGGTACAGCGGGATGTGAAGGTCGCGATGGCCCACGGCAGTTGTTCCCACCACCAAGCTGCAGCCGGAAACAGCTTCAGGGACGGAGTCATGGACCTGCGCGCTTTCCAAGATGTAATGGGAATGAACCGCCGACTTAGCCTCCCGGAAAGCCACATCGTATGGCGTCACCAGCCGCAAATCGCGGAAGCCGAAATTACTCATGGCGCGGGCAACGGCACCGATATTCAGCGGATTACGGGGCGAAACCAGGACGACCCGAGGCCCATCACTCACTACTGTTCCAGGTACGTGTATCCTTGTAATCCCTCTTCGTAGAACCGGAGCAGCCGCCCGGACTCTTCGTACCCGATCCGTTGTTCGCGCACAGCCAGTTCAACGTCCTTGCGGAACTCGTCAATTAACGCTTGGGCGCTGTACTGCACATAGTTCAGCACCTCGCGCACCGTATCCCCTTGAATCACGGTTTCCAGCACCACTTCGCCGCTCTCATCCAGGCTGACATGCACCGCGTTTGTGTCTCCGAACAAGTTATGCAAGTCGCCCAGGATCTCCTGGTAGGCGCCGAGCAGAAACGCGCCCAATATATAAGTGTTGTTGTTAAGGGTATGGAGCGGAAGAGTTTTCTTCACGTCCCGGCGATCAATGAACTGATCCACCTTGCCGTCAGAGTCACAGGAGATGTCGCCTAGCACAGCGTGACGGCTGGGCGACTCATTCAATCGGTGGATCGGCATGATCGGGAAAAGCTGCTTAACGGCCCAGCTATCCGGCATGCTTTGAAACAGGGAAAAGTTGCAGAAGTAGGTGTCGGACAGCATTCCATCCAGCCCTTCCAGCTCCTCCGGAAAAAAGTCAAGCTCGCCAGCAAAGCGCAGAATCTTGCGGCAAATCGCCCAATACAGGTTCTCGGCTGTGCTGCGCTGCTCCAGCGTCAAATAGCCGAGACTAAAAAGGTTCAGCGCGGAATCAAGAGCCTGCTGTGCATCGTGATAAGTTTCCAGCAGATTCTTTTTGGTAAGGGATCGATAGGTTTCAAACAGGTCAATCAGCGGCTGTTCGGAATCTTCGGGCAAACTGGTCGGAAGCTCTTCCTCGCCGAAGCCGCTGACGCCGAGAACATTGAAAACGAGGACGCTATGATAGGCGGCCACCGCTCTCCCGCTCTCGCTGATGATGGTGGGATGGGGGACTTCGCTTTCATCACAGATATTCTGCACGTGGTAAATGACGTCGCGCGCATACTCCTCCAGCGTGTAGTTCACGCTGGATTCAAAGTCGGTTTGAGAGCCGTCGTAGTCAATGCCGAGACCGCCGCCGACATCCAGATATTGCAAACCGGTGCCCAACTTCTTCAAATCAACGTAAATGCGAGCCCCTTCAATCACAGCAGCTTTAATCTGCCGGATATTGGTAATCTGGCTGCCCAAGTGAAAGTGCAGGAGTTGAAGGGAATCTTCCATCCCCCGCTGCTTCAAAAGTTCAACAGCTTTCAGGGCCTCGCTCACCGTCAATCCAAACTTAGAACGGTATCCGCCGGACGACTTCCAGCGGCCGGAGCCACGGCTGGCAAGCTTTACGCGAAGGCCGATAACGGGCTTCACGCCTACCTGCTCGGCATGCTTGATGATAAGATCCAGTTCGGTGAACTTCTCGACAACCGGAATGATGCGTCGCCCGATTTTCTTGGCGAGCATGACCATCTCGATGTATTCGTCATCCTTGAATCCATTGCAGATGATCGGCGTTTCGTTATCGGCTATCGCCAGCACGGCTAACAGCTCCGGCTTCGAGCCGGCTTCCAGGCCGAAATTGTAAGCGCGTCCGAAATGGAAGACTTCTTCAACAACCTGCCGCTGCTGATTGACCTTGATCGGGTAAACACAGCAGTAGTTACCCTGATAGCCATGCTCGCGTATCGAGGATTCAAACGCCTGATGCATCTCACCAAGCCGGTGTTTCAAAATGTCCGCGAAACGAATCAGAATGGGAAGCGAGATTCCGCGCCATCCCAGAGTATCGACAAGCTGCTTCAAGTCAATGCTGCGATGAGCTTCTTTCGTGGGGTGAACTAGTACATTTCCGTTTGCGCCTACGGAAAAGTAGCCCTTACCCCAACTCGCTATGTCATACAATTCCGATGCGTCGGTGGTAGTCCAACGATCGGCAGGCTCGCGCACTTGGGGGCTGACCGCAAATTTTGTGCTCAGGGAATTCCTCCGAATGAATGGAAAGCAGAAACCAGATGATAGGCTTAGCTAAATCACAATTAAACCACGTTTTGCAGACTAAATGGTTCTTCCCGTAAAGACTTATATAATCGTGAGCGGATTTATTATTTGGACCAGGAGATTACGATATGACACTAGCGGAGGCGAGGCGCGTCATTGCGGCTGCGGAAAAGAAGGCTGGAGAGATCGGGCAGCCGATGAATATAGCGGTAGCGGATGAGGGCGGCAATCTGGTATCGCATGTCCGCATGGACGGGGCCTGGTTGGGCAGCATCGACATCTCGATTAACAAAGCCTATACGGCCCGCGCTTTTGATATTGCAACGAAAGATCTTGCGAGCCACTCTCAATCGGGAGGTCAGTTTTTCGGCATTCATGCATCTAATGGCGGGCGCATTATGATTTTCGCGGGAGGCATTCCGCTGAAGAAAGATGGAAAAGTAATGGGCGCTGTCGGCGTGAGCGGTGGTTCGGGGGACCAGGATCACGCCGTGGCGGAAGCCGGGGCAGCGGCTTTCCAATATGGCAAAACTCCGTTATAGAAAGGATCTGAAATATGGCTGGTAATCGTGGAGTGATTTACGAGGGCGCGGGGAAAGTCGAAGTTCACAAAATTGACTACCCTAAGCTCGAACACAATGGCCGGAAGCTGCATCATGCAGTGATTCTCAAAATCGTTTCCACCAATATCTGCGGAAGCGACCAACACATGGTGCGCGGGCGAACCACCGCGCCGACAGGAATGGTCCTGGGGCATGAGATCACTGGAGAAGTTATCGAAAAGGGCAGCGATGTCGAGTTTCTCAACATCGGGGACTTGGTTTCGGTGCCGTTTAATGTTGCTTGCGGTCGATGCCGCAACTGCAAGGAGCGCAAAACCGGAATTTGCCTGAACGTGAATCCCGCTCGCCCCGGCGGAGCGTACGGCTATGTGGATATGGGCGGATGGGTCGGCGGACAGGCTGAGTACGTAATGGTTCCGTATGCCGACTTCAACCTGCTCAAATTTCCCGACAAGGAACGGGCAATGGCGAAGATTAAGGATTTGACGCTGTTGTCCGATATCTTCCCCACCGGTTATCACGGCGCGGTGACGGCGGGCGTGGGAACCGGATCAACTGTGTACGTGGCGGGAGCAGGCCCGGTCGGTTTGGCTTGCGCGGAAGCGTGCCGGTTGTTAGGGGCGGCTGTTGTGATTGTCGGCGACATGATCGGAGATCGTCTGGCACAGGCCAGGAGTTTCGGCTGTGAAACGATTGACTTGACGCAAAAGGGCCAGATCGGGGAACGCATTGAGCAGATTCTGGGCGTGCCGGAGGTGGATTGCGCTGTCGATTGCGTAGGCTTCGAGGCCAGATCTCACGGAGAAAAGGGCGATGAAGCGCCGGCAACGGTTTTGAACTCCTGCATGACCGTAGCCCGAGCGGGCGGCGCTCTCGGCATTCCGGGCCTTTACGTTACGGACGATCCCGGCAGCAAGGACGAACACGCCAAATCGGGCGTCCTCGGCATCCGCATCGGCCTAGGCTGGGCCAAGTCGCACACATTCGCCACGGGGCAATGTCCGGTGTTGAACTACAATCGCCAGCTCATGATGGCGATTCTGCATGAGCGCACCTTCCCGGCGAAAGCCGTCAATGTGCAGGTGATCTCACTCGATGACGCGCCCCAAGGCTATCAGGATTTCGACAAGGGCGCGGCGAAAAAATTCGTCATTGATCCACATGGACTGGTGGCGAAACACGCGGCATAAGTACATCTAAAGTGATGTGATCGCGCATACAACCATTACTGTTGGAACACGGGGCAAGGGACTGTACCCATTCACGAGAAGCGTTGAAGACTGGGTTGCCAAGCAAAAACTGGCGAATGGCCTCTTGACCGTGTTCATTCAGCACACTTCCTGTTCTCTGGTCATTCAGGAGAACGCCGATCCGGATGTCACCCTGGATCTGCGGGACTTTTTTGAACGCTTAGTGCC
>CAXTWT010000245.1:0-7527 GCA_964247955.1 uncultured Bryobacteraceae bacterium | reverse complement strand
TGAAGAAAGACTGACTAATGTGCTGTCGGCTGTCCACGTAGTAGGCATGGTCCCCCCGCCAGCGACGAGCAGGCTGGCGAGGCTTTGCGCCCTAACCACAGCGGTACACCCCAGGAGCAGCCAAAGGAGTGCGCAGACGCATCGGGAAAGGCATTTCGTGTTCTCTTCTGGTTTGTCGGCGATCACGGCAGAAGCTTTAGCAGCCGGATAACAAAAATCATTAAGCAGCGTACTTTTCTGAGGCATACGCCCGCTCTAGCTAAAGCAACGGTTGCCTAAGCAATGGCTGGAGTACGGACCGATGGATTTGTGTGCTGGAGCAACGGCAGATTTCCTTCTGTTGAACGCCGTTCTGCGCCGCTTCGGCAAAAGTATTTAAGGGCGAATCAGTTTTACCGTGATTCGCGCGATTTGCAGGTCTTCCTGCGCGGGTAGCACTTTTGTTTCAAAACTCCCGAAAAAGGTGAATCCGTTTGTGATCTCGTTACGAACGTCAGCGGCATGTTCGCCGATGCCTCCAGTAAAGACCAGTAGGTCCAGACCACCCAATGCCGCTGCCATGGACGCAATCGCTTTTCGCACTTGATAGGCAAACATGCGCAATGCCAGATCAGCGTCGGGATTGCCCGCCCTCGCGCGCACGAGTTCCCGTGAATCGTTGCTGAGTCCCGACACTCCCAGCAACCCGGAGCGGTGATCGCAGAGCGCTTCCAGCTTTCCGGCGTCTTCATAGCCGTTTCGCATCAGGAAGAACAGAACGCCGGGGTCAAGGTCTCCGCAGCGCGTCCCCATCATCACGCCGCCCGTCGGCGTCAAGCCCATGGTAGTGTCAACCGATTTGCCGTTCCGAACGGCAGTCACGCTGACGCCGCTGCCGAGATGCCCAATCACGGTTCGCTCCGGCACGGGATCGAGTTGCAGCAGAATCGATTCGAGCGACAAGCCGTGAAAGCCGTAGCGCTCAACGCCGAGTTTCGTCACATCAGAGGGCAGCGCAAAACGGCGGCTGACGTCGGGCATCGTCCGGTGAAACGCCGTGTCCAGGCAAATCACCTGCGCCACTCCCGGCATTTGCTTCCCCACTGCTTCGATGGCGCTCAAGGCGGGCGGAACGTGCAAGGGGGCGTAATCGGCGGCAGACTTCAACTGTTCGAAAACTCCGTCCGTTAACTTCTGATGCTCACGAATGTGCGGGCCGCCGTGTACTACCCGATGCCCGACCGCGTTCGGCGTGGGCGCTCCTGCTTCCTTCAGCGCTTTTAAAGCATAGTCGAGCGCTTCGGCCTGAGTGGGGAGCTTCGGCTTCTCCTCCTGTTTGCTTGCATCGGCGTCGCGCTGAAACCAGAAGCTCGAGCCGTCGCTCCCGATCCGTTCCGCTTCGCCCTCGCAGAGCAGCTTCGGCTCGTTTTCACCGGATGCGTACAAGCCGAATTTGAGCGATGACGACCCGCAATTAAGGGCCAGGATCGTGTCCGTCAAACGGCTACCTGAGCTTCCCATTTCCAGTGCCGTATTTCAGGCAGGTCTTCGCCGTGCGCCATTACATACTCCTTGTGACGCTGCAAGTTTGCATTCAGCCATTCGCTTGCCTTGGGAACCATGCCTTCTAATCGCGGAATGCGTCGGATAGCGTCAAAGGCAAGCTGGAACCGATCCAACTGGTTCAGCACCGTCATGTCGAACGGCGTGGTCGTCGTTCCTTCTTCCTTATAGCCGCGCACATGAATGTTGTCGTGATTATGCCGCCGGTAGAGCAGGCGATGAATCATCCAGGGATATCCGTGGAAAGCGAAGATCACGGGTTTTTCTTTGGTGAATAAGGAATCAAAGTCCTGGTCGGAAAGCCCGTGCGGGTGTTCGCTGACTGGCTGCAAGGCCATCAAGTCGATGACGTTCACAACGCGAATTTTAATACCAGGAACCAGCTTGTGAAGCTCCATTACTGCCGCCAGCGTTTCCATGGTCGGCACATCGCCCGCGCAGGCCATGACGACATCGGGACCGCCTTCATCATTGCTGGCCCACTCAAAAACACCGACGCCTTTAGTAGAGTGCCGGACAGCGGTTTCCATGTCCATCCAGACCGGCGCAGGCTGTTTGCCTGCAATAATCAGGTTTACGTAATTGCGGCTGCGCAGACAATGGTCCGCGACAGTTAACAGCGAGTTGGCGTCCGGCGGCAGATAGATGCGCACGATGTCCGCTTTCTTGTTCGCGACATGGTCGATGAAACCGGGGTCCTGGTGCGAAAACCCGTTGTGGTCCTGCCTCCAGACGTGCGAAGACAGCAGATACGTTAAAGACGCAATCGGTTGCCGCCAGGGCAGCTTTTTGCTGGTCTTCAGCCATTTCGCATGCTGGTTAAACATGGAATCGATGATGTGGATGAATGCCTCGTAGCACGAGAAGAAACCATGTCGCCCGGTGAGCAGGTAGCCTTCGAGCAAGCCTTGGCACATATGCTCACTTAAAACTTCGATCACGCGGCCATCCGTTGTCAGATGCTCGTCCACCGGCTTCATTTCTTCCATCCACTCCTTGCCGGTTGCGTCGTACACTGCGTCCAGCCGGTTGGAAGCGGTTTCGTCCGGCCCAAAGATACGGAAGTTGCGCGCTTCGGCGTTGCACTTGATTACGTCGCGCAGATAAGTGCCCAGCACGCGCGTGGCTTCGGCTTCCGCCTCGCCGGGCTTGTCGAACTTGACCTCGTAGTTCCAAAAGTCCGGCAGAACCAAGGGTTGCAGCAAAAGCCCGCCGTTCGCGTGCGGGTTCATGCCCATGCGCTTTTCGCCGGTGGGCGCCATCGCCGCCAGATCCGCGCGAAAGACGCCGTCCTTGTCGAATAACTCCTCCGGTTTATAGCTGCGCAGCCAGTTTTCAAGCATCTTCAGATGCTCTGGATTCTTCGTGACATTTTCCAGCGGCACTTGATGCGCGCGCCAGGTGCCTTCGACCGGCTTCCCGTCCACTTTTTTAGGTCCGGTCCAGCCTTTAGGAGTTCGCAAAATCAGCAAGGGCCAGCGCGGGCGCTCCGTCGAGCCTCCTGTCCGGGCGCGGTCTTGAATGGCATGAATCTCATCAACCATTTCGTCCAGCACGGCAGCCATCTCGCTATGCATGGTGTGTGGATCATCGCCGCTCAGCACGCGGGGAGCGTAGCCGTAACCCGTGAACAGATGCAGCAGTTCTTCTTCGGGAATACGCGCCAGCAGGGTTGGGTTGGCAATCTTATAACCGTTCAAATGAAGAATCGGCAGAAGCGCGCCGTCTTTCGCCGGGTTCAGAAACTTGTTCCCGTGCCAGCTTGTCGCCAGCGCGCCGGTTTCCGCTTCGCCGTCGCCCACAATGCACGCAACCAGAAGGTTCGGATTATCCAGCGCCGCCCCATACGCATGCAGCAGGGAATAACCGAGTTCTCCGCCTTCGTGGATCGACCCCGGCACTTCCGGCGCGACGTGGCTCGGAATGCCGTAAGGCCAGGAGAACTGCCGGAACAAGCGCTTGATGCCGTCCTTATCGCGTTCAACCGGCGGGTATCTCTCCGTATAGGAGCCTTCGAGATAAGTATGGGCCACAATGCCCGGACCGCCGTGCCCCGGTCCGATGATGTAGATCATGTCCAGGTCGCGCTGCTTAATCAGGCGGTTCAGGTGCGTATAGATGAAATTAAGCCCTGTCGTGGTTCCCCAATGCCCTAAAAGGCGCGGTTTGATGTCTTCCTTGGTAAGCGGGCGTTCTAAAAGCGGATTATCTTTTAGATAAATCTGGCCGACCGTTAAATAATTGGCGGCGCTCCAGTATTCATGAAGTTTATTGATTTCTTCGGCGCTAATGGGTCCGGGCATCCGTTCGCTCCTTGAGTTCCCATTATGTACACCTTATGTGACAAAAAGGTTGCACGTTGATGTTTGTGCGTTTTAATAAGTTCTCCTCAATGCTTGCCTCCGCGCTTTGCCTGCGCTGCGTTTGTCGCAGGATTTGCGTTTTACTTTTCGATAGATAACTCCCAGAAACACCGCTCCGCTTACCGCCCTGACTACCGGCCAGAGATGGCCGATAGGCGCTTCAAAACAAGCGTCGCCAACGAAAAGAGAAACAACTACCAGGCCGCATGCCAGCAAACATTGTTGAACCATGGAGATCGCGCTTAAAAGAAGAAAATGACATCCCCTGCCAACATGAGCTGGCTTTTTTTGGTTCCATTGTTGTAGACCGGCGTGTCGTAGGCGTGCTCAAAACGTAGTTCCGGACGAAGCAGCACAGTGGTTCCGATCCAGTGACCCCATCCGATCAGGTGCTCGGAATACCGGGTTTTAAATCCTGTTCTTTGTCCCACGATGTCATCCAAATACTCATTTCGGATCGTCATGTAGTCGTGCTTGGAGAACTGCCTTTCAACGTAATTGGTTATCGCCCACTCCGGCGCGTAACAGGTGAGATCGTTGGCGTTTTTGCATTGCGCGCCGTTTGCGCCCACCTCGATCAGGGAAGAAGCTTGTGGATTAAGAGTGTTGGGCGTCTGCTTTTCATACTGATACCAAGCCTCTGTCGCCTGGTGCCAGCGCGCGTCGAACTTGTGATAGTAGGTCAGGTAGTACGCTTGTAGGTTGTTATATGCGTAGCGCCCATCGTTTATGGCGTTCGCGCAACCGTAAAGATTGCTGCTTCCTTCCCTCCAGGTGTAGCTGAGGCAGGTGTTCACTGTTGCTTTAGCGTCCTTGGTCCAAGGCGCTACATCATTGCCTGCTGAAAGGCCGATTTGGTACAGCCAATGATCGCTCAGCTTGATAGTGGCGTTGATTCCTTGCTGTGTATAAGCGTCAAAGGAGTAAAGCAGTGAATGAGAGTAAGTGTAATTGTTCGGCGCTAACTGCGCTTCGATGTCGGGCAGTGAAATGTAGCGGCCGATGCGAACGTCCATGCCTTTCGCCACATGCGGCACGTAAAGGTCGATGTAGGCCATCACCGGGTCAAAGCCGTACTCCTGATTTTTGCCAAGCAGTTGATTGCTGAAAATACCTTTAGCCGTGGTGAATCGGTAATCGAGTCCCCAGAGGAGCGCTAGCCGGAATCCCCAATCGAAATGTTCATTCCCCACCGTATCCGGTTGACGTTCAAAATACAACACTTCCTGATCCGGTTGGATGGTGTTGGCCCGTACCGCGTAAGCTGCGGGAAAATTTGAATACCCGCCCTGGCTTGAACTGCTGACGTTTCCGCCGAAGTTGAGCCATCCATAGATTTGAATGCCGCTCTTCTTCCAGGCGTCTCCATGTGGTCCGTTCCATAACGCGGTCATCAATGGGCCTGCCTGGGTCCAGGGATAGCCGATCGTAACCGAACCCCCATAGGGCCACACGGAAAACGGGTAGGGTGGCGCGTCAACCGGCAGCGGGTAGCCACGGAAAACAGGCGTACTTACCGCCGTTGAAGGTCCGGGAGCTGTGGATGTTGTTGTAGTGGAGCTTGGCGCTCCCTTCCAATCCAGCAAGTATGCCTGGCTCAGGCGTTTGAAGAAACTCTGGGCAGCAGGGTTGTCGTCCTGCTGGGGCGCGCCTGCTTGCCCGAAAGCAGCGGCGCTGAATAACAGGAGAGCCGCGAGAGATAATGTAAAAGTAAATTTGTTCATATAAAGTGACGGGAGTCGAACTCAGAACACACGGCAGTCTTTCGACTCCGGGAGTGCCTGGCCGGTTGAGTTCCGAGATGACGGTTGTTCTTCTGTTTATTGAATGAGGCGGCGTGTTTTAAGGCTGAACTTCTCCAGTTCTCCTGCGCCAAACGCAACCAGACTGGTTACTAATTAAAAATCCAAATACTTGGAAAAGGACCCATGATTTCTTCGGACTTTGTAGAGCCACTCCGCCAATGTAACGGATTCGGTATAAAGGGGGTCTTAAGGAAAGCTAAGCCTTTCCTAAAAATCCGAAGATAGTTGCGGGAATAGGTAGTGCTAACTTGCCATTAAAGAAACACAACTACCGCAGTGAAAGCCGATCAGGTGCTTGCGCCTGCCTGCATCAGTTGTTCGGCTTGCCTTAAGGCTTCAGGGGTGATCCGGTCGCCGGAGAGCATGCGGCCAATCTCCCGCGCTCTTTCTTCGCGGGGCAGTTCCGTAATTTCCGTCACAACACGCTCTTTCCGTTCGCGCTTGGATACGGCGTAATGGTGATCGGCGAATCCGGCGATTTGGGGCGTGTGCGTCACGCAGATCACCTGGTTATGGCGGGAAAGCGCCTTTAATCTTCTGCCCACCGCTGCTGCTGCCGCGCCGCCCACGCCCGCGTCCACTTCATCAAATACAAGCGTGGTTAAACCTGTGCCCTGGCCGTTGTCGCCGATGGCTGTTTTAAGCGCTAAGGAGATACGCGAAAGCTCTCCGCCGGAGGCGATCTTTTCGAGCGGCTTTAACTCTTCTCCCCGATTGGGAGAAACCAGGAATGCTATTTCATCGAAACCATTGGCGGTCCACGGGCCGGGTTCCACCACCACCTGAAACTGAGTGCCGGACATGGCAAGGGACTTTAGCTCAATTTCCACTTGCCTGCTTAACTGCAAGGCGGCCCGCTTTCGCGCTTTGCTCAACTCGCCCGCCAGCTTCTCGTATTCCCCTGCTAACCGCGCTTGCTCGCGTTCCAGCGCCTCGCGATGCTCGCTCGCGTTTTCCACTTCGTCAATCCTGCGCGCTACCTCCTGCCCAAAGGCGATAACCTCTTCGAGCGTGCCGCCGTACTTGCGCTTCAGTCTGTCCAGGGCCGAAAGTCTGCTTTCCACTTCTTCCAGCCGGTTTGGGTCGCCTTCCAACTTGCCGAGGTAATCGCGCAATCCGTAAGCCGCTTCGTCCACCAGCACGGCTGCCTGTTTCATTGCGTCCGCCGTGACTCCCAAGCTTTCGTCGATGCGCATCAATTCATCCATGCGCTTCATGGCCTGCCGCAACTGCGTGGTGGCGCTTTGAGGGGATTCATACAGCAGATCGTAGGCAGAGTTCGAGCATTCCTGCAACCGCGTCACGTTTTGCAGGATCTTCCGCTCCGCTTCCAATTCGACGTCTTCGCCCGACTTCGGCGCAACTGTTTCTATCTCTTTGCGTTGAAAAGTCCAAAGATCCAGCAGCCTGAGCTTTTCCTGTTCGTTCTGGTTCAGTTCGCTCAGTTTCTCGCCAATGGCGCGCCATTCCGAGTAAGCTGACGTGACTTTACGGCACAACTCGCCCGTTCCGGCGCATTCATCCAGAACGGTGCGCTGCGCTTGCGCGACAAACAAGGATTGCTGCTCGTTCTGGCCTTGAATGTTTCCCAGCACCGGCGCCAACTGGCGTAAAAACGCGGTGGTTACCGGACGGTTCGCCACAAACGCGCGCGACTTGCCGTTGGCAGAAATCTCGCGCTGGACAATCAGCTCTTCGTCATCGCTTTGCAACTCGATTCCCGCTTCTTCGAGCAGCGATTGGATCTCGCCCGTTGACACGGAAAAGATGCCGGACACGCGCGCCTTGGCTTCGCCGCTGCGGATCATTTCTGCCGA
>CAXTWT010000244.1:0-7535 GCA_964247955.1 uncultured Bryobacteraceae bacterium | reverse complement strand
TGAAAAAAGAAGAACGGACCGGCGTGTCATTCCCGCGTTTCTTCACCGCGAAACTCGAAGCGGGCAAAACCCCCTACGATGGAATCAACTGGGAACTGCGCACCGCCAGCATCGGCAGCGGCGGCGGCTCGGTTATTTTTGAGCAGCGGGACGTGGAAGTTCCCGCCGATTGGTCGCAAACCGCCACCAACATTGTTGCCAGCAAGTACTTTCATGGACGCATGGGCTTGCCCGAACGCGAGACGAGCGTGGCGCAACTGGTGCATCGCGTTGTGGACACCATCGCCGATTGGGGCCTGGCCGGAAATTACTTCCAAACAAAGGAAGACGGAGAAAACTTCCGCCTCGAACTGGCTCATCTCATGCTGACGCAGAAGGCATGTTTTAACTCGCCTGTCTGGTTCAACGTGGGCGTGCGCGAATCGCGCGGCTATGGTTTCTATTTCGACGAGACAGAAGGAATCACCAAGAAACTGGTTCCCGGCGACAGCCGCCCGCAGTGTTCCGCCTGCTTCATCAACTCGGTAGGCGACACGCTCGAATCCATTCTGGATCTCGCCAAAACCGAAGGCATGCTCTTCAAATGGGGTTCCGGCACCGGCACCAATCTTTCGCCCATTCGCGAAGAAGACGCGCATCTTTGGGGCGGCGGCCGCGCTTCCGGCCCTCTCAGCTTTATGAAGGGCTTCGACGCCTTCGCGGGCGTCATCAAGTCCGGCGGCAAAACCCGGCGCGCCGCCAAAATGGTCATTCTTAACTCCGATCACCCGGACGTGGAAGACTTCATCTGGTGCAAAGCTAAGGAAGAAAAGAAGGCGCATACCCTGATCGATGCCGGTTATGATGCCTCGCTCGATGGGGAAGCCTACGGCTCGGTCTTTTTCCAGAACGCCAACAACTCCGTCCGCGCTACCGACGACTTCATGCAGGCCGTTGCGGACGACGCCGACTGGTGGACGCGCAGCGTAGTAAACGGCCAGCCCGTGAAGCGCTACAAAGCTCGCGAACTTATGCGCCAAATCGCCGAAGCCACCCACCAGTGCGGCGATCCCGGCATGCAGTTCGACACTACCGTGAACCGTTGGCACACGTCGAAAAAGACAGGCCGCATCAATGCTTCTAACCCCTGTAGCGAATATATGTTTTTGGACGACTCGGCCTGCAACCTGGCTTCCTTGAACCTAATGAAGTTTGTGGGCGCAAATGGCGTCTTCGATGTCGAAGCGTTTCGCCATGCCGTTGATACAACAATTCTCGCCCAGGAAATCATTGTCGGTAGCGCCAGCTACCCAACGGAAAAGATTGCGAAAAATTCGCACGACTTCCGTCCGCTCGGTCTCGGCTTCGCCAACTTAGGCGCGATGCTGATGTCGCTCGGGCTGCCGTACGACAGCGACGCCGGCCGTGACTTTGCCGCCGCTATCAGCGCCATTATGTGCGGCCAGGCGTATCTCACCAGCGCGCGCATTGCCGAAGCGGTCGGCCCTTGTCCCCGCTATGCCGAAAATGAAGATTCGTTTCTGGATGTGATCCGCATGCACTGGAACGCGGCCGGCAGCTTGGACGGCAAACATGTGCCCGCCTCCATGTACAAGGCTGCGGAAGAATGCTGGCGGAAAGCCTATGAGTTAGGAGCGCATACCGGCTACCGCAACGCGCAAACCACCGTGATCGCTCCTACCGGCACCATCGGCTTCATGATGGATTGCGACACCACGGGCATTGAGCCGGATCTGGCGCTCGTCAAATATAAAAAGCTGGTGGGCGGCGGCGTGATTAAAATCGTCAACAACACCGTGCCGCAGGCTCTCATCAAGCTCGGCTACACGCCGGAGCAGACCGAAGCCATCGTTGCTCACATCGATTCTACGGGAACCATTGAAGGCGCGCCCGCGCTGAAACCCGAACACTTGCCTGTTTTCGATTGCAGCTTCCGTCCGCAGAACGGCGTGCGCTCCATTCACCACAACGGCCACATCCGCATGATGGCTGCCGTGCAGCCGTTCATCTCCGGCGCGATTTCAAAGACCATCAACATGCCGGAAGAGTCCACGGCCGAAGACATCATGGAGGCTTACACCGAAAGCTGGAAGCTCGGCCTGAAAGCGGTAGCTATTTATCGCGACGGCTCCAAGCGCGTTCAGCCCTTAAGCTCCGGCACCGGCAAGAATGAAAAGAAAGCCGTCGTAGTGGCGGTAGCTCCCCCTGCTGCCCCGACAGTCCAGATTGTCGAAAAGGTAGTGCCGAAGCCGTTCCGCCGCAAGCTCCCGGACGAGCGCCAGTCGCTGACGCACAAGTTCTCCATCGGCGGCCATGAAGGATACATCACGGTCGGCTTATATGAAGACGGAACACCCGGCGAAGTTTTCATCTCCATGGCGAAAGAAGGCTCCACCATTTCGGGCCTGATGGACACGCTGGCGACCTCCATCAGCTACGGCCTGCAATACGGCGTGCCGCTGAAATTCTTCGTCGACAAGTTCAGCCACGTTCGGTTCGAGCCGAGCGGCTGGACCGGCAACCCGCAGGTGCCCTACGCCAAGTCCATCATCGACTACCTGTTCCGCTGGCTCGGCCTGCGCTTCCTAGGCATTGTTGAGCACAACGAAGCGGGTGACACGCCCAAGCTCCGCCCGACAGAACCCGAACCGCAGCAGGCATTAGCCTTTGAATCTTCCGAAGCTTACGGCGACGCCCCGCTTTGCTCGGAATGCGGCAGCTTCATGACCCGCAACGGCTCCTGCTACAAATGCGAAAACTGTGGCGGGACGAGCGGTTGCTCGTGAAAGAATAATTAACCCGGATTGCATATTAAACGCAATCCGGGTTAATTAGACTGGAACATTATGGTTCACATGCTAAGTAGCTTAAGCGGCATTTTCATTAAAGTCTTTTCTGAAGTGAAAACAATGCTATCGCATAAATCGGAATTGGATCGAGCTAAAGAAGCAATCTATCGGGAGCTTGCTCAATACTTTGCTGATATTGAAGAATCGGTAAGTGGCAATGCGAGCTATGAATTTTGGAAAAAAGCGCGTGAGAAGCCGCCAATGTTCCCGAGTTCGACTATTATCAATCTCATAAACACGATCTGTTGTTGCGCATTGACAAGAAGGGCGGAATACGGGCTCTGCACCGTTCATTGACTGAAGAATATGAGCGAATAAACCAAAAAAGACTTAATTCCTCACTCGCTGATAAAGCTCATAGTCTACTTGAAAAGCATCAAAAGGATCTTGATGTAAAGCTTTTGCAAAAACACATAGCTGATATAAACAAAAATCGCAGTACATCAATGGTAGCTGCATAGCAGATACTGGTTACGAAGCCTACAGCGACGCCCCGCTTTGTGCGCAACGTGGCAGCTTTATGACCCGCAACAAAATAGCAAGCGCTCAAATGCTGACAGGTGCTATTCTGCGGACATGACCGTGACTCTCACGCCTCATGCCCGGCAATTGTTAGAACAGCAACTAACAATTAGTGGCGCTTCGCCCGAACAAGTCATTGAACAGGCGCTAGAACGTCTTGCAACCGAACAGCAGCCCCCAGCGCCGCGCCGGAAACCGATGACCCCGGCAGAAGCGGTCGATGAGATCCGGGAATTGCGAAAGGGCGTTACGCTTGGTGGACTGAAGATCAAGGATCTCGTCCAGGAAGGAAGGAAATACTGAGCAGCGACTTTGTGGTAGACGCCTCGGTCACGCTCCCCTGGTGTTTCGCTGATGAAGCTACACCGGCTACGGAATCGCTTCTCGAACGGTTGCGTTTGGGCGAAGCTGCTATCGTTCCCGCACACTGGCCTACAGAAGTCATGAACAGTTTGATCATGGCCGTGCGCCAAAATCGGATCACGTTCGATAAGGTGACCCGGTTTGCTCATGCTCTCTCGGCCTTGCCGATTCATATTGAGTCCCCTATCAAACCGGCCTTCTGGAATCCGCTGCTTACTTCCGCGACGGAAACTCGCCTTACGATTTACGATGCGGCATATCTAGAACTCGCCCGGCGAATGGGCCTGCCCCTCGCAACGCTCGACCGCGAACTCGCAACTGCTGCCCGTGCTGCGGCTGTTCCGCTGATTGCATTATCATGACAATTAAATTGACCGCACGTTGTCAGCAACTTAATGCGCCGCTAACCCCTCCGCGCGTTTGCTGATAAACGGAACCACCCATTCGTCAACCGCGTATCCCATCGTGTACCTTGGATAAACACACAGATGGAACTGCGTATTGAGGGACTCTCCAAAACTTACCCGAACGGCGTTAAGGCGCTCGATCATGTTTCGCTGACGATACCGCCAGGCATGTACGGACTTCTCGGACCAAACGGGGCAGGCAAATCGACGCTGATGCGCACCCTCGCTACGCTGCAGGAACCCGACTCCGGCTCGGCGTTTCTGGGTGATATCGATGTGCTGCGCCAGAAAGACGACCTCCGGCGGGTGCTCGGGTATTTGCCGCAGGAGTTTGGCGTTTACCCGCGTGTGACGGCCCAGGACATGTTTGACCAGATCGCACTGCTCAAAGGAATCGGCAACCCTCGCGAGCGAAAAGAACTGGTCGGGTCCATGCTCAACCGCGTCAACCTGTACGAGCATCGAAAAAAGGCGCTCAGCAGCTTCTCGGGCGGCATGCGGCAGCGATTCGGCATCGGGCAGGCGCTACTCGGCAATCCACGGCTGTTAATTGTGGATGAGCCGACGGCGGGTCTCGATCCCGGAGAGCGTAACCGGTTTTACAACCTTCTTGCGGAAATCGGCGAAAACGTCATTGTGATCCTTTCCACGCACATCGTGCAGGACGTGATGGAGTTATGCACGAACATGGCCATCATTCACAAAGGGCAGGTGCTGTTTGCCGGAAGCCCGGAGCGCTCCGTCCAAACGCTGCAAGGGTTGATCTGGGAGCGTTTCGTGCCGAAAGCCGAGTACAACGATTACGCGCAGAACTACAAAATCATTTCAAACAAGCTGATAGCGGGCAGGCCGCTCATTCACGTGTATTCAGCCGAGCCTCCGGGAGACGGGTTTCAGCCGGTGACGCCGGACCTGGAAGACGTATTCTTCACCAAAATTTCAGGATTAGGATAAGGGCGCAACCATGTTTTCTTATTTCTTCCGTTCCGAAATTCGGTACTGGCTGCGCGGGGCAATGGTGTGGGTGTTCTTCGGCATCATCACGCTCATGATCTTCGGGGCGGTAAGCAGCGACAACATCGTGGTAGGCGGGGCGCTTTCGAACACTCATCACAACGCGCCGTTTGTGATTGAGAATTACTACTCGTTCATTTGCCTGCTGACCCTGCTTATGACAACCGCCTTTGTCAACTCGGCGGCGTCGCGTGATTTCGCATACAACACATACCAGATTCTGTTCTCAACGCCGCTGCAAAAGCCGGGCTTTCTTCTCGGGCGCTATCTGGGGTCGGCGCTGGTGTCCGTAGTTCCGTTGCTCGGGGTATCGGCAGGCATCCTGCTGGCAAAGTACATGCCGTGGGTGGATGCCGAGCGGTGGGGACCGGTGTCGTGGCAGGCGCACGGTCTGGGAATCCTCTTGTTTGCGATTCCGAACACGCTGTTTATTGCGGCTGTGGTGTTCGCGATTGCAGTGCTGACGCGCAGCACAACGGTTTCCTTTGTGGGAAGTTTACTGCTGCTCGTCGGGTACGCCGTGGCGCAAACGTTGACGAGCGATCTGAAAAACGAGACCATGGCCGCGCTGATCGATCCGTTTGCGATCAACACATTTACGCTCGCGACAAAGTACTGGACCGTGGCGGAGAAAAACCGTATGGCTCTCGGGTTTGAAGGGCTGCTGTTATGGAACCGGCTGATCTGGCTGGCGGTCGGAGCGCTGATCTTCGGATTTGCATACTACCGGTTCCGGTTCACGGAGCGCGCCCGCAAGAGGTCCCGTAAAGCTTCTGCGGAACCGGCCACCGTGGCGCTCGCGGCGGAGCTGGCAGTGACGGCTTCGTTCAACAGCGGCGTACACGTCCGCCAATTTTGGAGGTCGTTGCGCTTTGAGTTAAAAAGCCTGTTTAAATCAACCGTATTTCTTGTGATCGCCCTGGCGGCGCTGTTGAACTGCCTGCCGAGCCTGATCCTGAATGCGACGGAGGGGTTCGGAGACGTTTCGTTCCCGGTCACCTACAACATCATCGGCTTGCTGGTGGGAACGCTGTACATGTTCCTGTTTGCGACCATCACCTACTTTGCCGGAGTGCTGGTCTGGCAGGAGCGGGATTCGGGAGTCAGCGATATCTACGATGCACTGCCGCATCCGGAGTGGCCAGTGTATGCGGCGAAGCTGCTCGCGATCCTGTGCGCCCTGGCCGCCATTCAATTTGTCGCCATGCTGACCGGCATTGCGGTGCAGTTGGCGCACGAGTTTACACGCCTTCAGTTGGGACTTTATCTGCAAACCCTGTTCGGGACAAACTTTACAACCTTTCTGTTCTTTACGGTGCTGGCGTTTTTTATCCATGTCATCTCACCGAACAAGTACGTCGGCTACTTCCTGTATATCGTGTTTGCGCTGCTGAATCTGTTTGTGTGGAACCCGCTGCATGTCGCAACGAACCTGGTGCAGTTCGGGTCTCGACCGGGAATGACTTACTCGGATTTTTTCGGCTACGGTCCGTATTGGCAGTCCTGGTGGTGGTTCACGTCTTACTGGGCGGCTTTTTGCGGAATTCTCATGGTGCTGACGCTGGCCCTGTGGCCGCGCGGGCGTGATACGAACTGGCGGTTGCGGATCGGCGCGGCCTGGCAAAGGCTTCGAGGCTCGTTGGCGCTGTTAGGCGCGGTGTGCGCCCTCGGTTTTGTTTGCGTCGGAATCTGGATCTTCTACAACACAAAAGTGTTGAACACAGTTCGCAGCGACTACGATACCGAGGTGCTGCAAACAGATTACGAGAAGCAGTACAAGCATTTTGAAAAAATGCCGAAGCCGCGAGTGCTGGACGTTAAGTACGCCATTGATCTGCAGCCGGAAGTCAGCGGCATGACCATGCGCGGCGAGGAAACGGTAAAGAACGAAACGCAACAGCCGTTACGGGAAATACACTTCGTCGTGGCGGACCCGCAGGATTATACAAGCGATCTGCAAATAGACGGCGCGCGGCTCGTGAAAAATGACAAGCGGCTCCAGTATCGGATCTATCAACTCACAACGCCCATGCAGCCCGGTGAAACGCGAACTGTGGGGTTCACGGTATCGAGGCGGAAACAGGGATTTCTCAATGCCCCTGGAAACCAACGAGTAGTTTCGAATGGAACTTTTTTCGATTCCACCATTGCCCCGCAGATTGGGTATCAGCAGGGCCTGGAACTGCTTGACCGCAACAAGCGAAGAAAGCACGGGTTAAAGGAAAAAACGCTTTTGCCGCCGCTTCAGCGCGATTGCACGGCGGATTGCCTCGACAACTACGTTTCAAATAATTCGGACTGGGTAAATGTAGAAACGGTCATCAGCACGGCTCCCGATCAGATTGCGATTGCGCCGGGGTCGCTGGTGCGCGAGTGGACG
>CAXTWT010000243.1:0-7559 GCA_964247955.1 uncultured Bryobacteraceae bacterium | reverse complement strand
ATATAGAAACAGTGAACCAGGAAGACTTGGCGGTTTACCAGCGACAGCTTCGCAAGATCCGACTCCCAGTTGAGATACCGCCCAAAACGAGCGTGCGCCAGCCCGAGCAGAATCAGCAGCAACCCCGAAAACCGTAAGTGAAATCCCAGTGTCAAAACGGATATTTTGGGCTACGGTGGATGTGGAGCCTTATCAGCTTTCTTTTTCTTGCGGTAGGTTCCATTTCGGTTTAGAGGGAAGCGGCATTTCAATGAACTTATAACTGCCAGGAAGAGAATCGTTCACTTCGGAGAGGACCGAAGCTACGTGCATTTTCACTACGTGCCAGATGTTTGATCCAAGCACAACCAAAGCTAGTTTGCTTTCTTTTAAGTTTTGCTGATGCTTAATGTTCTGATCGGCAGTTAATATCACATGAAAGCTAACCGCTTCTCCAGCCTTGAGCAGTTCCCCGTTTTTAATCCGAGGATGCCACCCCATATCTTTGATGGTACGGACGTCATGATCGACGAAAAACTCACGCAGCGGCTGCGGTACGTTCTTATCGAACAGTACCAGCAACTTGATGACTCTCGAAGTAAGAAAGAATAGCTTTCACCTGATCTGGAGGAACATCGAACCATTGAGAAATCTCCGGCACAGTTGCGCCGTATTCAAAGTTGCCGGTAATGGCGCTGACCGGCATACGAGTTCCCCGCAGCACAGGAGCGCCGCTTTGGATTTGAGGATCAATCTCGACTAACGGGCATTGTGACCAGTCAAAGTCTTCCATGCCCCATAAAGTACCACGGCACTGTCATGCGGGGCGCAACTTAAATACATGCACAAAGGGTGTTAGGGTGCGCTCCGATTGAACTTTCAGCCCTGCTGCACCAAACGCCGCTGCCCAGGTCCGACGGGAATGGAAGTGCAGGCAGCCCGGCCCATACGCGAGAAAGTTCGGAAGGTCCCGCAGATGCTCCACAAGAAAGGCTGATCCGCCCGGTTGCAGCACCCGCTTTACTTCCTGGAAGAAAGTATCACGCGCTGTAGGGTCCCGCAGTTCATGCGCCGCAAAGATCAGGAACACCGCGTCGAACTCCCCGGTCTGTGCGGGCAGGTGTTTCCAGGAAGCACGGTGCGAGTCGGACCCACCACTCAACTCGCGCGCGCGCTGAATGGACGGCTCCGTCATCTGCTCCGGGTCGAAAATGTCAAACACGGTAAAACTGCTGTCCGGCAGCTTCTTTTGCAGCAAAGGCGTAGTCTGGTCCAGCCCGGAGTGTATGTTCGCCCAACGCTTCGGCTGAACCGTAAGCCAGGAAAGCGAATACAGCGGCGACAAATCGTACACATAATGCGAGACGGCCAGCGATACGAAAATCCAAAACGCCGCTGCCGCTGTCCCAAGGAAAGCAAGGGTGCGAACGGGATACGGCAGCCACAAAGAAACAACCGAAACCGCTACTAATCCCGTCAGGACCAGTAGGTAAAATCCTCGATTGTAGCTGAGGATTTCCGCTACGCCCTGGTATTTCGTGCGGCTCAGGCTACCTCCCGTTTTTCTAGCAGAACGCGCTTATCGCGTTCCCAGCGGTAAGGCACATCTTGCAGATGAAACGCATTGGCCAGCACCGGCGACGCTTGGTTGAACGGTGGGCGGCGAAAATAGGCGGGCATGTCGAGTTGGACGCGAACCGGCTGTGGATTCCATTCCGTCCGTACTCCGCGAATGTTAATGATCGAGTGCGTTTGCCGCTCGTAGTCAAACGTGTACGGCAAAGGTCCGGCAAAGCGCCGGGCCGTCTTCAGGTCGGGAAACGGCGAACCCGTCGGAAGCGGCGCAGGCTCGGAGGAAAGATCGGCTGTTACCGCCAGATCCGCTTCGCCTCCCGGCGTGGCAATGCGCCAGGTCAGCAGCCTGTCCCGCTGTTCGCAGTCCGTTTGGCACAACTGGTAGCGGTAGTGAGTAAAACAGTTGCCCGCCACCGCCATAAACCGGCGGTTCGTATCGCTGCGCAAGATGTAAAGCCCGCGCCGCGCGCCCGACTCGCTTCCAAGCCGCGTAAAGATGCGGTAGCCGGATAAAATGAAATCCTGACCGAGAAAAGCCGGAAGGAAACTCGGCCTGAGCTTTTGCGTTTCGACTAAAGCAATCGCGACAAACCCATATTCTCCGTAACGATCCAGCGCCAACCCCGGCGGCAACAACGGCTGTAAAATTTCCTGCGGAAACGCATAGGTTAAAACGAGGCAATGGCCGAAGTGCGTCCGTACCGGGAAGGGATGACGCTTTAAGAGGTAAAGCATGGGGAAAAGCTCCTGACTGGCCCGGCATACACCGAACCCCAAAGCATAGATCGATCCTGCGCTGCTGTTTGGCGCATGCTTTCGTCGGTCGATTCGCGGAAACTGCGTAAGACCATGGTGGCATCCGGCGCAGCCGCATGACGCACGGCGGCAAACAAGCGCCGGGAGAACTCCGCCGTAGCGCCGTCGGCAATGTTTGACAAGGAAAACGCATCGAACGATCCCGCTGCTGATTTCTGGAGAAACTCCGCTGCGTCTCCAAGGACAAAACGAATCGGGTGAGGAGCCGCCATGCGCTCAGGCGTAAGATGTCCCGCAATAAGCCGCTGCGCGTATACGTTGTTGCAGTTTGGATAGCGGGCAAACCCCCGCAGCAGCCGCGCTCTCAGCCGAGCGCCGGTCCCTCGTGGAGGCAAAAATGCGCGTTGGGGTGCAATCAGCCGCAGGGTGAACAAAGCCGAGGCAACGGAGGAATCAAACAAAGCTCGAAACAGTTTGCGGTGTAACTTCTCCTGCCAGAACGCCGTTTGTTTTTCGCAATCAGACATCCCTACAAACTGCTCCAGCCGCTTGGGAGTCCAACCCGTCACGGCCATGAATCGCCGTTTGATGTGCATTATTTGTTCTACGATGCCCCGTTTGGCCGGACCTCCTGCCGCGCGCGCCTGCGCATATAGAAGCTGCGCCGGGTTGATATCGACCGCTGTCACGGTATGGGACCGGGACAAAGCAATTGCCGAATCTCCGGCGGACGCGATGGCAAACACACGGCTGCCGGGCCGGAACGTTCGGATCTCGATCTCGACATCCTCATACATTTGTCCGAAAAGAACGCGAGACCCAAGTCTCCACATGGTTTCCGGCGGCTTCATCGGCAGATCCAGATCAAAACCAGAAAAACGAAGTTGTGAAACACCATGCCTACCGGGTCGGGGATGATCTTTCGCGCCCACAGTAGTCCGCCCGCATTCATGCCGATCAGCAGCGCCGTTTGAGCCACTGCCGCTGTTTGCGAAAATCTTCCGCTTAATACCCAGAAACTCAACAGGGTTTCCAGCCATCCTAACGCAAGCAGAAAGAAGCGCGTGCTCCCGCCGTGAAACAGGGGCGCGGACTCCATGACCTGCTGATGTCGCGGCGCCCGTCCCAGCACCTTGCACCAAAACCCCTGGTACAGCCACACCAGGCTGATCGCCACGCGCCCCACGCTCAACTCCGTCCCCGACAGCACATCTGAACGTATCAAATCTCGTATACTTCGGATGCACATATATGACCCAATCTATCGGAGCAAGCAACGCCGGAACCCTGACGCTCGGCGGTGATCTCACCGTAAATCGCCTGGGCTTCGGAGCCATGCGGATTACCGGCAAAGGCATTTGGGGACCGCCGGAGGACCGCAACGGAGCCATTGCTACACTCAAGCGGGCCGTCGAACTCGGCGTCAATTTCATCGACACGGCTGATTCCTACGGCCCGTATACTTCCGAAGAACTGATTGCCGAAGCTCTAGCTCCTTATCCGGAAGGCGTCATCGTTGCCACAAAAGGCGGTTGGGAGCGCCATGGCCCCGGCATCTGGACGCACAACGCCAGTCCCAAGCATTTGCAGGAGGCTGTCGAAAGCAGTTTGCAGCGCCTCCGCCTGGAACGCATCGACGTGTACCAGTTGCATACGCCCGATCACGCCGTATCGTTCGACGCTTCGATGGAAACCCTGGCTCGCCTGCGCGAAGAAGGAAAGATCCGGCATGTCGCCCTATCAAACGTCACACGCGAACACATCGAACGCGCCCGCAAAATCGTGCCGATTGTTTCCGTGCAGAACCGTTACAGCTTTGCCGACCGTGAATGGGACTACGTGCTCGATTACTGCGAGGCGAACGGCATTGCATTCATTCCCTGGGCGCCCTTAGGCAGCGGCAAGAAAGCTCATGAGGTTCTGGAAGAAGTCGCCAAAAACTTAAACGCCACGTCCTTTCAGGTAGCTATCACCTGGCTGCTGCGAAAGTCGCCGGCCATGCTCCCTATTCCCGGCACCTCTTCTGTCGAACACCTGGAACAGAACCTGCAAGCCGCTTCGCTGAAGCTCTCGGACGAGGACTTCGGAAAACTCTCTTCCGTCACCCCGCCCCCGCACAGCCTACGCTGAAGCCCGACTTTTATACTCGAAAGAGTGCTTCTCACCATCAGCGCTGAAATCTCCGGGGGAGATCTCGGTTATCTGCTGCACAAAAATCCAGCGCGCCTGCACTCATTTGATCTGCCGTTCGGGAAGGCGCACGTGTTTTATCCTGAACTGGGTCCGACCTGGTCGCAAGCCGCGCTGCTGCTGGATGTTGATCCTGTCGGTTTGGTGCGCGGCCAAGTAAGGTCTTCGGAGCCTGCCCTGCATCAATATGTGAACGACCGGCCCTACGCCGCTTCCTCGTTCCTGAGCGTCGCCATTTCCCGTGTTTTCGGTACCGCCATGAGCGGGCGCAGCAAGGAGCGGCAAGCCTTGGCCGACCAGCCGCTATCGCTCGAAGCCGTAGTCACCGCCCTGCCTTGCCGGGGTGGGGAAGAGTTTCTCCATCGCCTTTTTGAACCGCTCGGCTACCAAGTGGCGGCGACACACTATTTCCTAGACGAAGCTTTTCCCGAATGGGGACCTGGACCTTATTACACCGTTCGGCTCAAAGGCCGGTTGCGCCTGGGGGACCTGCTGACGCATGTGTACGTGCTGGTGCCTGTGCTGGACGCCGAAAAGCATTACTGGGTCGGCGCGGACGAAGTGGACAAGCTGCTGGAAAAAGGTGAAGGCTGGTTGAGCAGCCACCCCGAACGCGACACAATTGTTGCACGCTATCTGCGCTTTGACCGCAAACTCACGCGCAGCGCTCTCGCGCGCCTGACGGACGAAGACGCTTCCGACCCTGAAGCGGAGGAGATCGAACACGCCAAGGAAGAAGGAGCTATTGAGGCTCCGTTGAAGCTGTGGGAGCAGCGCATCGGCGTGGTTTTGTCTGTTCTGCGCGGTCGATCCGCCAAAGCTGTGATCGATCTCGGCTGCGGCGAAGGCAAGCTGTTAAAGCCGCTTTTGGAAGATCGTTCCTTCGAACGCATTATCGGCATGGACGTTTCCTGGAGAACGCTGCAAACCGCGCATCGCCGCTTGCGCCTCGATCAATTGCCGCCTGCGCAAAAGAGCCGAATTGAATTGATTCACGGCTCGCTTATGTATAAGGACAGCCGCCTCAGCGGATTCGATGCGGCGGTCGTGATGGAAGTGATCGAACATCTCGATGCGCCCCGCTTGTCCGCCTTTGAGCGCGTGCTTTTTGAACAGGCGCAACCGAAAGTCGTTCTCATCACCACTCCGAATGCGGAGTACAACAGCCTGTTTCCTTTCTTGCCTGCTGGACAATTCCGGCATAGAGACCACCGTTTCGAGTGGACCCGCAGCCAGTTTCAAAGCTGGGGAACGCAGGTCGCCGCTCGTTACGGATACAAGGCGCGTTTTCTCCCGGTCGGCGGAGAAGACCCTATCGCCGGACCGCCTACCCAGATGGGAGTCTTCGAGAAATGAAGATCACGATTCCCGAACTCTCATTCGTTATTCTGATCGGGCCTTCCGGTTGCGGCAAGTCCACTTTTGCGAAGAAGCACTTTAAGGGAAGCGAAATCCTGTCGTCCGACTACTGTCGTTATCTCGTTTCGGACGATGAAAACAACCAGGCCGCCACCAAAGAAGCCTTTGAAGTGCTGCACTTTATTGCTGCTAAACGGCTGGCGTCCGGTCGCCTGACCGTCGTGGACGCCACTAATGTCCAGCCCGAAGCCCGCAAGCCGCTGATCGCTCTTGCCCGCCAGTATCATGTACTTCCCGTCGCTCTTGTGCTGAATCTGCCGGAACGAGTTTGCGCCGACCGTAACCGCCAGCGCGCGGACCGCAACTTCGGCCACCATGTCATTCGAAGTCAGGCGCAAGACCTGCGTCGCTCCGTACGAGGCTTGGAGCGCGAAGGCTTCCGCCACGTCCACGTTTTGGACAACGAGGACGGGATCAACGCTGTAACCATTGAGCGCCAGCCGCTCTGGAACAATCGCCAGTTCGATCATGGACCTTTCGACATCATTGGAGATATTCACGGCTGCTTCGATGAATTGATTGCTTTGCTGCAACACCTCGGCTACGCCGTTGCAAAACAGGAAGGCATTTTCCACGTGACTGCCCCGGAAGGGCGCAAACTGGTTTTCCTGGGCGACTTGGTGGATCGGGGTCCAAAAATTACGGATGTTCTCCGCCTTGTCATGCAAAGCGTCAGTGAGGGAACGGCCCTCTGCGTTCCCGGCAACCACGACATGAAACTGGTACGCAAGCTGCGCGGCAAAGACGTGCAACTGACACACGGCTTGGCGGATACGTTAGAGCAACTGGAGCACGAGCCGCCCGATTTCCAAAACGCAGTCGCATCGTTCCTGGACGACCTCGTCAGCCATTACGTTCTCGACGACGGAAAACTGGTAGTCGCGCACGCCGGAATGAAAGAAGAGATGCAGGGACGCGGTTCCGGCAAAGTGCGGGAGTTTGCGTTGTATGGCGAAACCACGGGCGAACTTGGCGACTTCGGCCTGCCCGTACGCTCCAATTGGGCCGCTGAATATCGCGGAAAGGCTGCCGTGGTCTACGGGCACACGCCGGTTCCCGAACCGGAATGGCTGAATCGAACCATTAACATCGACACCGGCTGCGTCTTCGGAGGCCGATTGACCGCTCTCCGCTACCCCGAAAAAGAACTTGTCTCCGTCCCGGCGCATCGGACCTATTACGAACCAGCCCGGCCCTTTCTCCCGCCCGAATCCGCTGCACCGGCCTTGGACCTCACGGCGCAACAGCGCCACGACGAACTGCTCGACATCGCGGACGTATGGGGCAAGCGCATCATTAACACTCGCCTGCACCGGAACATTACGATTCGTGAAGAAAACTCAACTGCCGCCCTGGAAGTGATGAGCCGTTTTGCCGCTAATCCGAAGTGGCTGATCTATCTACCGCCCGCGATGGCCCCTTCGGAAACCAGCCGCAAGCCCGGCTATCTGGAGTACCCGAGCGAAGCCTTCGCTTATTACCGACACGAAGGAGTGACGGCGGTCGTTTGCGAACAGAAACACATGGGTTCGCGCGCCGTGGTGATCGTCTGCCGGGATGAATCAGCCGCCAAAAAACGGTTTGGGGTGGTGGACGAAGGCGTCGGCATCTGCTACACGCGCACGGGCCGCCGCTTCTTC
>CAXTWT010000242.1:0-7670 GCA_964247955.1 uncultured Bryobacteraceae bacterium | reverse complement strand
GCGCGGGAACGAGGGCTGGACTTCTACCAAATTTCCAGCGCCACGGGCGAAGGCATTGAAGAATTGCGCTTCGCCATGAACGATCAGCTATTCAATCAACCGGAAAACGCTACAATCGCAATCGGAAGCTAAACTCTGCCGGTGCAGGGCCCGGTCTTCAAAACCGGCGTGCGGCACTAACGTTGTCACGGGTGGGTTCGACTCCCATTAGCTTCCGCCAATTTGACTTTTTAGAAACAGCGAGAAACGCGCTGAACTGCAACCTGGACCGATTCCAGGTAGCATAGAAGTCACTTTATGGCCCTCAAATTGTTCCGGCGACATCACTTGAAATGTATGCGACATTACAAAAAAGACGGTACTTACGAACACGATTCAGTCCGCGCCACAAAACTCGCTCAGTGTGGGCGGGCAGAATGTCTTTAGGGCAGACAACGATCACTCCTACCAAGACGAACTCGACTTCCTGTGCTCTGTTAGCTATTAATATTTTTGAATTTTCAAGGCGAGCACCTCTGGCCACCTTGAGTTCTGGAGTTTGAGTGAATAGGGGCTGGTTGTCATTCGTAGGGAAAAATAAGGCTTACAAATCCGCAGTTAAGGAATGGGTTGTAGAGCTTCAGCAATACCACAGCTACTGGTATGACTTGGTTGTGAACCCAATTGAGATAGCTGAAGGGTCAGACACCACCAGAGACATGGTCGTTGAATACCTCAAGCAGGTAAAGGCGTCTGTCGAGGCCAATTTGGAGAAGCGATTTATCTACTTTATTTGCTCACGACGCAAGGTAAGGTTCGATGTGAGCAGAAAGCACTCATACAATCCATTCACCAAGACCACAAAAATACATTTACTGATCGACGGCGAGACTCGCCGTAGCATCAAAGTTCTTTTCGCTTCTAGTTCTGGGCATTCTTACAAGCCAATGATCCGTATAGAAGATAAGTACATCACCATACTTAACGAGGCTGGAATTCAGCTTACGTATTCGGTACATGACTTTTTAAAAGACGCACAGATAGACCTCGGTATCAGCAGCAATGTCGAGTATGTGGGATACACAAAAAACCCGCATACGCGACCTACCAATGGAGCACATACAGGGTTGAGTGACGTTCTGTATAGAACAAACGATCGCTTCGATACTTTGATCTATTTCAATTTGTTCAAAGTCTTAGCCAGAACTTTAGATAGTAACCACCAGCTTAAATTTATTGTCGCGAATGCTATGACCGATGAAGTCGATGTTGAACTTGAAGGAAAAATATTAGAAAAATGTCTAATGTTCTATTTTGATTCTGATAATCAGAACAGAAATAAGCTCAACGATTATTCGGAGTTAAAGGAGAATCTGACTCACCTCGAAACGCGCTACAAGATCCGGTCAATTGACTTCAACTATGAATTTGAGAATTCGAGCGATTACGGCTGTTTCTCCTCGTCAAAGGTGAGACCGAGTCGCTCTCATCAATTTGTAGTTCGACTAGTTGATGGTGACATTAAAATTACAAGGTCTGCAACCCGTGCTGGCTCCGCCCTCCCACTCCCGACGTAACAACTTTTCGCAAGATGGGCAACTCTCCGCGAAATTGCCGGTGACCTGCCCGATTTTCTCAGTGTTCTGGGCTGTGCCCTGTTTTCGGCATTCTTCTGTCCTCCTAATTGGCAACAAGGATTTCGTCTGCCTCAGGGCACTCTAGTCTGCCCTAGTCGAGTTTCTGGGGATCGGGTCAGGACGCTTGGGCGATGTCACGGGGCAGTTCGAGCAATACAGTCATGCCTCCCCGTAGTACTCAAAAGCTGATTTTAGGCTAACAAGTGAGCACCAGTTTTGTGAAGGTCAAGCTACCCTAAGATTGAGAGGTGCATATTTAACCATTACTCTCCATCTCCCGCCCCAAGTGGAGCAGGCATACCGGGCCGAGGCGAAAGCGAAAGGTCTGTCTTTGGACGCAGTGATTCGTCAGACCTTGATTACGGCATACCCGAAATCCGTATTCGAGCAAGGGCTTGGTTTATTCGGAGACCCGGAGGATGCCGTCCTGCTCGACGAAGTAGTTGCCGTTACTTATGAGGAGAGACGGCAAGCCACAAAATTGCTTATCACGCCTTTAGTATGATTCGGGTTATTTGGGCTAGACTGTCGAGTAGGTGTAATTGACGCCGGGATGGCATGAAGAGCTTTCAGGAATTTGCAGATACCGACCTCGTTGAAATGTCGAAACAGGGCTATTTCACAATCCTCCTGGATGAAAATCTTCGGGGTTTGGAAACCGCTCTCGAAGATGACGATTTCAAGGTCATTTTGCCATTGCAAGGTTTAACGGACGAGGCTCTAAAGCGCAAAGCTCGTGGATGGGCCATTCTCACCAAGAACTCCCAGGATTTTATAGACGATGCGGTTCGCTACGATTACGACGTGATCGGGATCGAAGACGTTCGATTCATTGACAACGGACCAGACCGGACCAACGAGACTGTGCGAAAGGTTTCCCAAGCCGTTCGCCGAAGCCAAATTGCCACTCGCAAAGGCAATTTTTGGCTCAGGGTGCGGGATAACGGAAGCTTTCATCTGCAACAATTGGTCTGACTCTGCGAAAACAGAGGCGGCATGAGGACTCAAGACCGGAACCAACCCGTTTTGCTTAATTCCTACACAATGGAATCCGGTTCACGATATTTGCCGCATGGATTTCGGGGACCTGACAGCAGAAGCTCTCTCCACCTTCGCAACATTGATACGAGCGAGCTCGAGCAGTTTTCTAACCTGCAACTGGATTAGCACTCCTATCAATAGCCTTCAATTGCCAGTGCTTCCAGATGCTGCTTATGCAGTGGATGCTGCGTTTTGGAATCAGTAACTTTAAAACAAATAAAAGGAGCAAAAAAGCTCGACTCCCATTAGCTTTCGCCATAACTACCCGCAACCAAAACGTTGGTGTTGCCTTCTGCCTGCAAGCCTATTATCCGATCCTGAATGTAAGATTGTAAGGGAATGGCGACAGCGACACATCCCCTTACTATTGAAGAGTTCCGCGCTCGCTACGCTAACGAAAAACCTTACTACGAGTACTGGTTCGGAGAGGCGGTGCAGAAATCAGTGCCTACTTGGTTACACGGAGTTCTCCAAGCCCTTTTGTGCGAGATGCTGAGAGAGGCTGGTTACAAGTCAGGAACGGAAGTGGAGTTGCGAGTTGTCGATGATTGGCAACCGAAACCGGACGTAATCGGAGCCACTCATGTTGAAGAGACCTATCCAACGAAGCCCCCGGATGTGGTTATAGAAGTTCTCTCACCTGACGACAGAATGCACGATGTTTTTCGCAAGTGCCGGCAGTACGCACGAATCGGCATACCCGCTATTTTCGTTCTTGATCCTGAATCCAAAGATGCGTGGGTGTGGAGTCGGCATACTGACAACTTGGAGCGTGCCAGCACTTTGGACCTTCCAAACGGGCGAACGATCCCGACCCATCTCGTTTGGGAAGAGATGGATCGCCGCAAGTAGATACAGAGAGCGAGCAGCAAGCCTTCAAGTTCCGGCAGCTTCTTCAAAATACTGGCGTAAACTTATCTCTTGAGACCTGGCGCGGCCTAAAGCTCTTCTTTCTACTCAGGTAGAAACTCCGTGCAGCAAATACTGCTCATGCAGCGGATGCTGCGCTTCTAATCATCAATTTGAAAGAAACAAAGTCCCATTAGGCTCACCCTAACTCATCCGAAACACGGGTCGTATGGCAAGCATTCTACAGCTTCCAGGTGTGTTCAATCAAAAGGCTTTCTGTATCATAAGTTACTCGGATGCTGACGACGAATGGATAACGGTGAATCCAACATGATGAGCGCTGCGGAACGCGAGACGCGCATCCTTGAGTATTGGAAGGCCGTCGAACTATTTTCTCCACAGAAACTTCCCCGCCTGAGTCCTAACCACCGCAAGCAGCCCGTTTTGCGACTGGAAGGCGAAACATCACTGCCTTGGCATTCTCCTTATGGGTTCCCAACCCCTGAAGCCGGTAACAAATGGCGTTTTACCGCCTATTGTGGTCTCTACAAATTAAGCCGCGTTCGCTCACGGCTGGAATACCACTTTGGCCGCGATTCCGCGAACTTCGACCGCCGGACAGACGGAGAAAGCTGCGTCTTTGCTTTGCAAATCACAGCCGAAGGGAGACCGCTCCTTGACACGTTTGTGATGGCCTCCTGCCCGTGGGCTGTGGGACGCCTCAAAAGTCCCGGTCCTACCCATCCGGCATGGCTCAATGGGTTTGAAGCCGCCGCGCAGAAAGAGGGGCTTCGCCTTGCCGAGCGGTTTGCCATCCGTGAGGACGATGAGATCGGACGTGAACTCAATAGTCGGCCCGGAGTACATGTGGGCCGTCCCATTCAGCCCGGTGATCTCCCAACGGAGATCAAGCGTATCGCCCAGTCCCTCGGGATCACAGCCGCTCTGCACCCGAGAAACGGGCTTCTGGCAGCCCGCCAAGTGCCGGAGAAATACCAGTTCGAAGCAGAAGCAGATGATTTCCTGAACAGTTTTCTCCTCCGCGACTTGGAGCGAATCGCTCACGAGACCGGCCGCGCCAACACCAGCCCTGCGCTTTCCCGCTACTTGTGCCCAAATGAAGCGGCTCCTGCGTCGGAGCGATGCGATGTGCGGACTTCTTCCGACATTCTTTGGCGCAACACCTCGCCTCAGCTCGTTCCCTCCGGTCACTGGCCTGCACCGGCCGCACAATCGCTTTATTTCAGCCAGCAGTTCGCCGTGAATTCCCTCGTTGACGAGTTTGAGAATCATTCCTCTCCGCTGTTCGGCATCAATGGACCGCCCGGCACCGGCAAAACCACTCTCTTGCGTGATCTCATTGCTTCGGTGTTGGTCCGGCGCGCTCAAATTCTCGCTACCTTGTCCCGTCCTGAGTCGGCTTTTCAGGGCCGTTCCGGTCACTGGAATACGGTTGGCTACTCGCAATCGATTTCATTGTGGCGCGAGGATCTTCTTGGCTTTGAAATCGTGGTCGCTTCCGCCAACAATCGCGCCGTGGAAAACGTGACGCTGGAGATTCCGGCAAAGCGTGCGGTCGCGGCAGATTACCTTCCGGAGATCGACTACTTCGCCGACTTTGCCAGCCGTCTCCTCCAGGACCAAAAGGCAGAAGAGGCGGGCGCTGGCGAAGCATGGGCCTTGATTGCCGCCCGGCTCGGCAATAAAAAGAATCGCCAGAAATTCATCACTAACTTTTGGTTCGATGATAAAAAACGTCCGGAACCGCGCACCCGCGCGGAGAAGGGGTTCCTTCAACATTTAAAGACAGTTAAGGGCCCGCCCTTCGCATGGAAGAAGGCAGTCACTACCTTTAAAACCGCGCTCCAGCACGAAACAGCAATCCGTCACGAGCGAATCGCTGCGTGGGAGACAGTCAAAAGGCAAAAGATTCTGACGAATGAATTAGCGTCGATGCAACAGAAGCTGCAGATCGCCGAAGCATCCGTCTCTGCCGCCCGGCAGCAGGTGAAAACCAGCGAAGATCGGCAGAAGGACTGTAAAGCCAACCTGGAGACAGCATCAGACGTTCGCCGCCGCCATCAGGATTTCAAGCCCGGCCTCGTGGATGCGCTCTTCAGCTTGGGGGCCGCCTATCGCGAGTGGCGCGAGAAAGACCGGCTGCTTGCCGCTGCAATCGAAGTTCGCGAAGTCGAGTGGCAAGACGCTCGCACCGAGTGCTCTACCCGCTGGCAAGAGCTGCAAGAGCGTGAAGCGGAGACAGCCCGCCTTGCCGCTGCGATGACAGCACAGCAGGATCTCCTGACGAAGCAGACGGCTGAGCTACAAGGATTACGCGAAACGCTGGGACCGGCTCTGCCTGCCGTTGAGCGCTGGCTGACTCATCCGGAAGAGCGCGAACGCTCCAGGCCATGGGCCGATGAGACTTGGAATCAGGCGCGCACGCGAGTTCTCATCGCAGCAATCCATCTTCACCGTACTTTCATTGAATGCGTGCCGGGCAAAGTGAAAACCAATCTGACTGGCGCCATCAACATCTTGAAAGGCAAAGTTTCTCCCGGGGTCGACAGCCAAACGCTCCGCTCGGCTTGGGCCACGTTATTCTTCGTCGTACCTGTCGTTTCCACTACTTTTGCTTCGTTTGATCGGCTCTTTGCCCATCTTGGCCGGGAGTCACTGGGCTGGCTTCTCATTGACGAGGGTGGACAGGCGACGCCCCAATCCGCCGTCGGCGCACTATGGCGATCCAAACGGGCCGTGATTGTGGGAGATCCCCGCCAGTTGGAACCCATTGTGTCTCTTCCGTTTACCGCACAGCAGGCTTTGCGCGCCCATTTCGGCGTAGAAGAAACCTGGTTGCCCTCCAAAAACTCCGCTCAGACTCTCGCGGATCGCGTGAGCCGGTTCGGCACCACCCTGCAATCGGAAGATTCGGAGGAACCCATTTGGGTGGGTTCACCTTTACGCGTGCATCGCCGCTGCGAGAAGCCTATGTTCGACATCTCGAACCAAATTGCCTACAGCGGACAAATGGTTTATGACACGGAGGAACTACCGTTGTTGCTTCCTCGGAGTTCCTGGATCGATGTGCGCGCGATGGAATCGGAAGATCACTGGATTCCGGAGGAAGGAGTAGTCCTAGGTATTCTGTTATCCGACCTCCTGCGCTCGGGCGTCAGCCCCGCGAATATTCTGCTAATCTCGCCCTTTCGTGTTGTGGCCCGCAAACTCAAGGAAATCGCCGTCCGGCACCGGATCGCGCAAGCAGGAACGATTCACGTCTCACAGGGCAAGGAGTCCGACATTGTTGTTCTGGTTTTGGGCGGAGATCCTCGTCGGCCGGGTGCGAAAGACTGGGCCTCGGAGAAGCCTAATCTGCTCAACGTGGCGGCCAGCCGGGCTAAGCGCAGGCTCTTTATTATTGGGAACCGGGAGGAGTGGAGCCAGTACCCGAATTTCTCGGACGCGGCGGCTCTACTGGAATTGCAGGAAGAGGCTCAATCCCGAAGCGCGGTTGCTTACCGGTAACACTGGCGGAGCGGCTGTGAAAACGTCGATAACCAGCGCGGTACTCACGTCAGTTGACATTGTCATAGCAAGTCCAAGCGTTCCGAAGTTTACTTGATTAGACGTTTGCATGATCCGTCGATGGACGAATCAGCACCGACTCCTTTCCCCTCCGTTTGCGAACCGGGACGCCCGCGCGAAAATGGCAGCGCCTGTTCGTATTATCGGAATACTGGTGCCCTCTCTTCATGAACAATTCGGCCCGATTGACATCTACCTCTTCGACCAACTTCTCCGAGGCCGCATTGTGCCGGGAATGCAGATTCTCGATGCAGGCTGCGGCGGCGGCCGTAACTTGATCTACTTTTTCCGGGAAGGTTACCAAGTCTTTGGTGTCGATGCCGATCCGCTGGCAATTGACGAAGTGCGTCACATCGCCTCCTCCCTGGCGCCGGATCTTCCGTCCCATCACTTTCGCGTCGAAACGGTGGAAGGGATGTCGTTTCCCGATTTTTTTGCCGACTTGGTAATTAGTAGTGCGGTCCTGCACTTCGCCCAGAACGACAGCCATTTTAGAGCCATGCTGCGCGGCGCCTGGCGAGTACTCATACGGATTCGCTTTCTCCCGATCATGAGTAGTAAACTGGCCGATGCGGG